>CAYNVY010000020.1:0-31990 GCA_964400745.1 uncultured Enterobacteriaceae bacterium
GGCCCATTTCCTCGGCCAGCGTCGGCTGGTAGCCCACCGCCGACGGCATGCGGCCGAGCAGCGCCGATACTTCAGTGCCTGCCAGGGTGAAGCGGTAGATGTTGTCGACGAAGAACAGCACGTCGCGGCCTTCGTCGCGGAAATACTCGGCCATGGTCAGGCCGGTCAGCGCCACGCGCAGGCGGTTGCCGGGCGGCTCGTTCATCTGACCGTAGACGAGCGCCACTTTGTCGAGCACGCCGCCGTCCTTCATCTCGTGGTAGAAGTCGTTGCCCTCGCGCGTGCGCTCGCCCACGCCCGCGAACACCGAGAGGCCGCTGTGCTTCTTTGCGATGTTGTTGATCAATTCCATCATGTTCACGGTCTTGCCCACGCCGGCGCCGCCGAACAGGCCGACCTTGCCGCCCTTGGCGAAGGGGCATACCAGGTCGATCACCTTGATGCCGGTCTCGAGCAGCTCCTGGCTGGGCGAGAGTTCGTCGTACTTGGGCGCCATGCGATGGATCGAGGCGACTTTCTCTGCGCCTATCGGCCCCGCTTCGTCGATCGGCCGGCCGAGCACGTCCATGATGCGCCCCAGGGTCTTCGGTCCCACGGGCACGGAAATCGGCGCGTTCGTATTGACCACTTTCATGCCGCGGCGCAGGCCGTCGGACGATCCGAGCGCAATGGTGCGCACGATGCCGTCGCCGAGCTGCTGCTCGACTTCCAGCGTCAGCCCGATCTCGTCCATCTTCAGCGCGTCATAGATATGCGGCATCTGGTCGCGCGGAAACTCCACGTCCACCACGGCGCCGATGCACTGTACGATTGTTCCTTCTTGGCTCATCGTCGTTTCCTAGTAGTTCAATTCAAATTATCGCCTGCGCGCTGCGCATGCAATTTCAGCGTCTATACCGCTGCGGCGCCGGCCACGATTTCCGACAATTCCTTCGTAATCGCCGCCTGGCGTGACTTGTTGTAGATCAGGGTCAGCTCGTCGATGACGCTTCCGGCGTTGTCGCTCGCCGCCTTCATCGCCACCATGCGCGCGCTCTGCTCCGAAGCCATGTTCTCGGTCACCGACTGGTAGATCAGCGCTTCGATGTAGCGCGTTAGCGTCTGGTCGAGGACCGATTTGGCGTCCGGTTCGTAGATGTAGTCCCACGAGCCTTCCGGCGCACCGAGCTTCTCGCCCGAAAGCGGCAGGAGCTGTTCCATCACCGGCTCCTGCTTCATGGTGTTGACGAATTTGGTATAGAAGATGACAAGCCGGTCGAAGCGGTCCGCGATGTAACCGTCGAGCATGAGCTTCAACGCGCCGATCAGACGTTCCATGTGCGGTTTGTCGCCCAGACCGACCACGTGCGACACCACGTTGGCGCCCAGGCGCTGCATGAAGCCCAGGCCCTTGTTGCCGATGCAGCACACTTCGAAACTCTCGCCCTGGGACTCGAGCTCCCGCATCTTCGACAGCGCCATGCGCAGGACGTTCGTGTTCAGCCCGCCGCACAATCCCTTGTCCGCGGTGACGACGATGATGCCGACCTTCTTGGAGGTATCGCGCGTGACCAGATAAGGGTGGCGATACTCCGGATTCGCGTGCGACAGGTGAGCCGCGACGTTGCGTATTTTTTCCGCATAGGGCCGGGCCGCGCGCGTGCGTTCCTGCGCCTTGCGCATCTTCGACGCTGCGACCATTTCCATGGCCTTGGTGATCTTGCGCGTGTTTTGCACGCTCTTGATCTTGGTTTTGATTTCCTTTGAACCTGCCATCGCTGTGCCCTTCGGCTAACGTCCTTTACCCCGACTCACCCGTAGCGGAAAGAGGGGGATTCCGTATTAATACGTTCCGTTCTTCTTGAAGTCCTTGACTGCCTCGTGCAGCGTGGCTTCGTCTTCCTTGTTCAGGTCCTTGGTACTCTCGATGCGGTCGATCAGCGCGGCGTACTTGTCTTTGCAGTATGCGCGCAACGCCCGTTCGGCAGACAGCGCCTTGCCGGTGTCGATATCGTCGAAGTAACTGTTGTTTACCGCGAACAGCGTGAGCGCCATTTCCCAAACCTGCAGCGGCTCGTATTGCGGCTGTTTCATCAGTTCGGTCACCAGACGCCCGCGCTCCAGTTGTTTTCTGGTGGCTTCGTCGAGGTCGGAGGCGAACTGGGCAAAAGCCGCCAGCTCGCGATATTGCGCCAAGGACAGGCGCACGCCGCCGCCGAGCTTTTTGATCACCTTGGTCTGTGCCGCGCCACCGACGCGCGACACCGAGATGCCGGCGTTGATCGCGGGGCGTATGCCCGCGTTGAACAGGTCGGTCTCGAGAAAGATCTGTCCGTCGGTAATTGAAATCACGTTCGTCGGCACGAATGCGGTGACGTCGCCCGCCTGGGTTTCGATCACCGGCAGCGCGGTGAGGGAACCAGTCTTGCCTTTCACCTCGCCCTTGGTGAATTTTTCGACGTATTCGGCGTTCACGCGCGCGGCGCGCTCGAGCAGGCGGGAGTGCAGGTAGAACACGTCGCCGGGATAGGCTTCGCGGCCGGGCGGACGGCGCAGCAGCAGCGACACCTGGCGGTAGGCCCAGGCCTGCTTGGTCAGATCGTCATAAATGATCAGCGCGTCCTGACCGCGGTCCCGAAAATACTCGCCCATGGTGCAGCCGGAGTAAGGCGCGATGTATTGCATCGCGGCCGATTCCGAAGCGGTCGCCGCCACCACGATGGTGTAAGCCATGGCGCCGTGCTCTTCGAGGCGGCGCACCACGTTGACTACCGAAGAGGCCTTCTGCCCGATCGCGACGTATACGCAGATCAGGTCCTTGCCTTTCTGGTTGATGATGGTGTCGATCGCGACCGCGGTCTTGCCGGTCTGGCGGTCGCCGATGATGAGTTCGCGCTGGCCGCGGCCGATCGGCACCATGGAATCGATAGCCTTGAGGCCGGTCTGCACGGGCTGCGATACCGATTGCCGCTCGATCACGCCGGGCGCCACTTTTTCGATCACGTCCGTCAGCTTGGCGTTGATCGGGCCTTTTCCGTCGATCGGTTGGCCGAGCGAGTTGACCACGCGGCCTATGAGTTCCGGACCGATCGGCACGTCCAGGATGCGGCCGGTACACTTGACAGTGTCGCCTTCGGAGATATGCTCGTAGGGGCCGAGCACCACCGCGCCGACCGAGTCGCGTTCCAGGTTGAGCGCGAGCCCGAAAGTGTTCTGCGGAAACTCCAGCATCTCGCCCGCCATCACGTCCGAGAGCCCGTGGATGCGGCAGATGCCGTCAGTCACCGACACCACCGTGCCCTGGGTGCGTACATCGGCGGAAAGAGCGAGATTCTGGATCTTGCTCTTGATCAGTTCGCTGATCTCGGAAGGATTCAACTGTTGCATGCTATCTCCTGAACCTTAAGTATTTTTTGCTACGCTCAGCTCGCGAGAAGTCCCGCGGCCATCGCGTTCAGCTTGCCGCGTACCGAGCCATCGATGACTTCGTCTCCGACGACCACGCGCACGCCGCCGATGAGATCGCGATCGATGCTCACCTGCGGATTGATCTTGCGCTTGAAGCGCCTTTCCAGATCGGACACCAGGCTCGCGAGTTGTGCGTCCTCCAGGGCGAACGCCGTGGCGATCTGCGCGTCGACCACGCCTTCGCGCTCGTTCTTGAGCGTCTCGAACTGTCCGAAAATTTCAGGCAGCAGCGACAGCCGGTCGTATTCGATGAGGAGCTGGATAAAATTCTTTGCCTCGATCGTCAGATCGCCCGGGCACAAAGACAGGAACAATTCCTGCAACTGGACAGCGGTCAGATCGAACTTGGACAGGCAGTCCTGCATGTCGGGATGCGCCGCCACTTGAGCCAGCGTACGCAACGAACCTGACCACGCAGATAGCGTGCCGGCCCCGTCGGCAAGCCGGAATACCGCCTCGGCATAGGGCCGCGCTAAAGTAGCGATCTCGGCCATAGGGGTCTAAAGCTCCCGCTTGAGCTGGTTGAGCAAATCGGCGTGAGCCTGCGCGTTCACTTCGCGTTGCAGGATCTTCTCGGCACCGCTTACCACCAGAGCCGCCACCTGCTCGCGCAGCACCTCCTTCGCGCTCGAAACTTCCTGCTGAATCTCCGACTTGGCTCCGGCGAGCATGCGCTCGCCCTCGGCCTTGGCCGAATTCTTGGCTTCGTCGATCATTTGCAGGCCGCGCTTCTCGGCCTGGGCGATGATTTCGGCGGCGCGCACGCGCGCCTTGCCCAGCTCCTCGTTCGCGAGTTTCCCCGACGCTTCCAACTGCTGCTTGCCTTGCTCTCCCGCGGCCAAACCATCTGCGATTTGCTTTTGCCGGTCTTCGATGGCTTTCATCAGCGGCGGCCAGACGAACTTGACCGTAAACAGGATGAAAACCGCGAACGAGATCGCCTGCGCGATCAGTGTTAAGTTGATGTTCATGTTCTGTTCCCTAATCCGGACAGTCCGGAAGCAGACAAAATGTCTCCGCCAAAACGACTGGCAGGGAGATCAATTACTTGGGAATGGCGGCAAGCAGCGGATTGCCGAACGCGAACAGCATCGCGATGCCAACGCCGATGATGAAAGAAGCGTCGATCAGGCCCAGCAGCAGAAATACCTTGGCCTGCAATTGCGGAATCAATTCAGGCTGACGCGCCGCGCCTTCGAGGAAGCGGCTGCACATCAACGCCACGCCGATACAGGCGCCCATGGCGCCCAGGCCGACGATCAGACCGATGCCGATGCCGGTGTAGGCCTGAATCATTGCCAAGGCTTGTATTTTATCCATCGTAGTGTCCTTTCTTGAACGAAGTGAAGTGTTATCGGGGGGTTAATGGAAAATCAATGACTCTCATGCGCCATCGCGATGTAGACGATGGTGAGCATCATGAAGATATACGCCTGCAGTACCACGATCAGGATGTGGAATATCGACCAGCCGACGCCGAGGAGCGCGCCGAAGAAGGCGCCGCTCAGGCTGGTCGCGGCCCACAACCATAGCAGCAGGAAGATGATCTCGCCCGCATACATGTTGCCGTACAAGCGCAGCGAATGCGACAGCGGCTTGGACACGTACTCGACCAGATTGAACAGGAAATTGAACGGCCACAGCAGCGGATTTGAGCCGAAGGGCGCGCAGAATAGTTCGTGGATCCAGCCTCCCAGGCCCTTGACCGCGATGGAAAAATAAACCATCAGCAGGAATATCGACAGCGACAGGGCGAAGGTTGTGTTGACGTCAGCCGTGGGCACGATACGGAATTCGTGCTGATGGAAGACGTTCTTCAGAATCCACGCCATGATGTCGACCGGCAGGAAGTCCATGGCGTTCATCAGCAGCACCCACACGAAGACGGTGAGAGCGGTGGGCGCAACGAAGTCGCGCTTGCCGTGGAAAATGCCCTTCACCTGGTCGTCGACGAAACCGAACAGCAGCTCGACGAAGGCCTGGCGCTTGTTCGGCACACCAGAAGTCGCGCCGCGTGCCACCCACCACAGCAGGGCGGTGGCGACGACACCGAGGATCAGGCCGGTCGCGAGCGAATCGACGTGCAGCGTCCAAAAAGAGCCGTCTCCAACCGACTGCGCATTGAAGCTCAGGTGGTGTTGGATATAGCCAGTTGCGGTGAGTTCTTGCCCAGCAGCCATTCTGTCTAGCCCGTTTTATCCATGTTCAAAGGCACGCTACGTCTTGTCGCCAGCAAATAAGGCCATGCTGAAGATCAGAATCGAAACCACAAACGATCCTATCAGCCCGAGTATCACAACTTCGTGATACAGCGTCAGCACGAGCCAAAGTAACAAGATTGCCAGGAAAAGCTTCGCCGCCTCTGCCTTCAGGGCGACGAGCAGGACCTCCCCCGCGGATCTCACTTTGCTTCTTGCGGTCAGCAACGCAAACACCAGCCCGGAAACGATGCTGACCAAGCCGCCCAAAGCCGCCGAAAATGCGCCGTGGGCCCCAGCAAACCAAGCCGCAAACGATGCGATGATTATCGTGGCCAGAACTTGCAGCCCGATCACCGGGCGGAACTTTTGCCACACTCGCCGCTATCCTCGCTGCAAAACGGCGAAATTATAGCGGCTTTGGCGCGCCACGGTCAATTCGGAATTCCGCGCTGGGTCACGCAATGCTTTGATCCACATCAATATGCACCGGCCGCGATAAAGGTATCTAGCTAAATCTGCAAGCGCGGGAGAAGACCCCGGCCGCCGGTTCCCGGTCTTTGGCTTTGCCGGCATGCGCGCCTCTATTGACTTGATGGCGCGACCAAAAGCCGCGATACTGGGAGGTTGTGGGCAACATTTCGATCCTTTGAGGTAGTGCGATGAATACGTGGGTAATGACCGGGGCGTTTGCCCTGTTTTTTGTGCTGGCTTCGACCGGCCTGTTTTTCTTTGTCGTGACCCGGGGCGCGCTGGTGCTGCGCGGACTTTCCCCCGGCTCGCAGACCGAAAAGTCGCACGTGTATCCGATCTACTCGAATATGCGACTGATCAAGATGGTCGACTTTCAGCCCATCATTTCGGCAATTCTCCTGTTTCAATATCACCGCCTCGTGTCCAAGATAGTCGATGGACTCGAACAGACAAACCTGAGGGGTAAGAAAGTGTTGATCACTTCCTGCGCCTTTGGCAACGTGATTCCGCGGGTGGTGAAAGCCGCGATCGACTCCGGGGCGGAGCGCGTCCTGATCGCCGATATCATCCAGAACGAACTGGTCCACGCGAAGAGCAAGCTCGGGAGCTACGCCGGAAAGGTCGACTATCTGGAAGACAATGCCACGGCCATGACGCAAAAGGAAGGCGGTGTCGATGCGAACGTCATCTTCTTTCTTCTGCACGAACTCCCGCACCACTTGAAAGGGCAGGCGCTGGCCGAAGCCGGGCGCATGCTCGCTCCGGGCGGAAAGCTCTATCTGGCCGAGTTTCACCGGCCCGAATTGTGGGTGCTGCGCGCGCTCAGCTGGACCTACTTCAAGGTGTTCGAGCCTCTGGGCCTGGCGCTTTGGGATACACACGATCCCCTCGCCTGCCTGGAAAGCATGGGCGGCTGGAAGTGCGAGCGCACGACTTATTTCTTCGGTAACTTTCAGACCATTGTCGCCACCAAACAATAGAACTGAAATACCTGGTAGGCGGGCTTGATCAGCCCTTGAATCTGGACAGCAAGTCCTCCAGATGCTCGTGGCTGGCGTAGCTGATGACGAGCTTGCCCGCGCCCTTCTTGCCGGGTTTGATTTCGATTTTGGTGCCAAATTTTTCCGCTAATTCTTCTTCAAAGCGCAGAACGTCGCGGCTGGTGTTCAGCTTTCGCGGCTTTTTCAGCTTGGGGTTCAGGACATCCTGCACCGCCTTCTCGGTTTCCCGCACCGACAGCCCGGTTTCGGCCACGCGCTTTGCCAGGTCCTCCTGTCGCCTGCCTTCCAGCGCGAGCAGGGCGCGCGCATGGCCCATGTCGATCTTGCCTTCGTAGACCAGGATCTGCACCGATCGCGGCAGGTTTAGCAGCCGCAGCAGATTGCTGGTCGCGGCACGCGAACGGCCGACGGCCTCGGCCGCGTCCTGGTGCGTCATCTTGAATTCGTTGATCAGGCGGTGAATCCCGGTCGCCTCTTCCAGCGGATTCAGATTCTCGCGCTGAATATTCTCGATCAAGGCCATCGCCAGCGCGGCCGAATCCGGCACTTCGCGTATGACGACCGGTACATCCCGCAGACCGGCTATCTTCGCCGCGCGCCAGCGGCGCTCGCCGGCGATGATCTCGTAATGCCCCTTGCCCAGACTGCGTGCCAGGATAGGCTGCATCACGCCTTGGGACTTGAGCGAGCGCGCCAGCTCTTCCAGGGAAGTCTGGTCCATGTGCGTGCGCGGCTGGTATTTTCCCGGCTGAAGCTGTTCCAGCTTCAATGTTTTCAAGGTGTCGCCGTCTGCGGTACCGTCGTCCTTTCCCAGCAGAGCGTCTAGCCCGCGACCCAGTCCTTTCATTTGTGCTTCCTCATGAAACTGGCGCTGGAGCGGAGCGCATGAGCAACTCGTCCGTCAGCGCCATGTACGCCAGCGAACCCTTGCACGCCTTGTCCAGGCTCACCGCCGGTGCGCCAAAGCTAGGCGCTTCGGCCAGGCGCACGTTGCGCGGGATAATGGTTGCATAGAGCTTGTCGCCGAAATGCTGCTGCAGCTGGGCCGACACCTGCTGCGCCAGGGAATTGCGCGGATCGTACATGGTGCGCAGCAATCCTTCGATTTCGAGCCGGGGGTTGAGGTGCTTGCGCACCTTGCGGATGGTCTCCACTAGGTCGCTCAATCCTTCAAGGGCGTAATACTCGCACTGCATCGGAATCATCACGGCATCCGCGGCCACAAGCCCATTCAGGGTGAGCATGTTCAGCGCCGGCGGGCAGTCCAGAAGTATGAAGTCGTATTCCGTCCCGACCGTGTCCAATGCAGACTTGAGCCGGGTCTCGCGATTCTCCAGATCCACCATTTCGACTTCGGCGCCGGCGAGTTCACGATTCGACGGCACCAGGTCGTAGCCGCCGCTCTCGGACTTTTTCCGCACCGATTGCACGGTCGTCAGTCCTAGCAGTACCTGATACACCGATGCCTCGAGATTGCGCTTGTCGACGCCGCTTCCCATGGTGGCGTTGCCTTGCGGATCCAAATCGATCAGAAGCACGCGCTTGCCCGCCTCAGCCAGGCCGGCGGCGAGATTGACGCTGGTGGTAGTCTTGCCTACCCCACCCTTCTGGTTTGCGACGGCGAGGATGCGCGGCATCATGTTCCCGATTCGTCCAGCTCGATCAACACCAGATGCCGCGCGCCCTCCAGGCCGGGAATCGCCAGCGGCAACACCTGCCGCACTCTGCATTCCGGCGGCAGCTTCTCTATTTCCTCATAGGGATGCAGGCCCTTCATCGCCGCGAACACCCCGCCCGGCGCAAGCAGATGCCGCGCGACGCGGACGAACTCGCCCATGTCGGAAAAGGCGCGCGAGATGATCACGTCGAAGCGCTCCTCGGTCTGCCAGGATTCGACGCGCTCGGCGCATACCGCGGCGTTCTTCAGCTTCAGCTCGATCACAGCCTGGTTCAGAAACGCGGCCTTCTTGTGATTGCTGTCGAGCAGGGTCACCTGCGTTTCGGGATCGGCCAATGCGAGCGGAATCCCGGGCAGGCCGGCGCCGCTGCCGACATCCAGAATACGTTGCGCGCGCAGGTGAGGCGCCACGGCCAGGCTGTCGAGCAGATGGTGGCTCACCATTTTTTCCGGCTCGCGGATCGCGGTGAGGTTGTACACCCGGTTCCATTTTTCGATCAGCGCAATGTAGTCGAGCAGGCGTTGCTGGGTATCCGTATTCATCGTCAAACCCAGGGCCAGAAGCCCGCGTTTCAATTGATCGGCGGTGCTCATGCTGCGGGGCGCTCCTTACGGGAATCAACTGGATGGCCGTCGCCCGGAAGTTCGGTGTCTGCATCCAGCGCGGACTCTCGCGCCAGCGCCTGATCGCGCCGGCCCATAGCCGAAAATCCCCGCTTCAGATGCACCAACAGCAGGGAAATGGCGGCTGGGGTCATGCCGGAGATGCGCGAAGCCTGGCCTATGGTTTCGGGCTTGTGCTGATTCAGTTTTTGCTGCACTTCCCTGGATAGGCCACGAACCGTGGCGTAGTCCAGGGCGGGAGGCAGTACGGTTGCTTCATATTGTTCGCGCCGCGACACCTCTTGCTGCTGGCGCGCGATATATCCGTCGTACTTGATCTGAATTTCGACCTGTTCAGCGACTACAGGATCGATGACGGCTTCGCCGCAGCCGGGCAGGGACAACAGGCTAGCGTAGCTGACGTCGGGACGGCGCAGCAGTTCAGTAAGCGCATACTCTCGCTCAATGCCTTTACCCAAGACCCTTTCGGCATCAGCTTGCGGCAGCAGTTTGGGATTGATCCAAGTTGATTTGAGGCGCTCGAGCTCCTGTGCAACCGCTTCCCGCTTTCGATCGAACGCTCCCCAACGCGCATCGTCCACCAATCCCAAACTGCGCCCGGTTTCGGTCAGACGCATGTCTGCGTTGTCCTCCCTTAGCATCAGGCGATATTCGGCGCGGCTGGTAAACATACGGTAAGGCTCGGATACGCCGCGGGTGATGAGATCGTCCACCAGCACGCCGATATACGCTTCGTCGCGGCGCGGGCACCATCCTTCCCGGCCCTTGGCCTGCAGGGCCGCGTTGACGCCGGCGAGCAACCCCTGCGCAGCGGCTTCTTCGTATCCGGTGGTGCCATTGATTTGCCCAGCGAAAAACAGCCCGGAAATCGCCTTGGTCTCGAGCGTGGCCTTCAATCCGCGCGGATCGACGTAATCGTACTCGATGGCATAGCCGGGGCGCAGAATATGCGCCTGCTCTAAGCCTTTGATCGATCTTACTAAATCGAGCTGAACATCGAACGGCAAGCTGGTCGAGATGCCGTTGGGGTAGAACTCATGCGTCGAAAGTCCTTCCGGCTCGAGAAAAATCTGATGACTCGCTTTGCCCGCAAAGCGGTGAATCTTGTCTTCGATGGATGGGCAGTAGCGCGGGCCTATACCTTCGATCATGCCGGTGTACAGTGGCGAGCGGTCCAGACCTCTGCGGATAATTTCGTGCGTACGCGCATTGGTATGCGTGATCCAGCATGGCATCTGTTGCGGATGCATTTCCCGAGTGCCCATATACGAGAACACCGGCGCCGGCGTGTCGCCCGGCTGCTCCTGCATCTCCGAGAAATCGATGGAGCGACCATCGATGCGCGGCGGCGTGCCGGTCTTGAGACGACCCACCGGAAGTTTCAGTTCGCGCAATCGCCCGGCCAGACTGATCGAGGGCGGGTCACCCGCCCTGCCCGCCTGGTAGTTGACCATGCCGACGTGAATAAGTCCGGATAGAAAAGTACCCGTGGTCAACACGACGGCGCGTGAGTTAAAGCGGAGGCCCAGTTGGGTAACCACGCCGCTCACGCGCTCGCCTTCGAGCGTGAGATCGTCTACCGCTTGCTGGAACAAAGTCAGATTGTGCTGATTCTCCAGACGTGAGCGGATCGCCTGCTTGTACAGCAGCCGGTCGGCCTGGGCTCGGGTAGCTCGCACGGCTGCACCTTTGCTCGAGTTCAGGGTGCGAAACTGGATGCCGGCTTCGTCGGTGGCGATCGCCATCGCCCCGCCCAGTGCATCGACTTCCTTGACCAGATGCCCCTTGCCGATGCCGCCGATCGAGGGATTGCAGGACATCTGACCCAGGGTCTCGATATTATGGGTGAGCAGCAGGGTTTTGCTGCCCGACCTCGCCGCAGCGAGCGCAGCCTCGGTCCCGGCGTGTCCGCCGCCTACAACAATCACGTCAAATTCTGTAGGGAAGCGCATACGCCCGCAGCCAAATCGAGGAGGCGCGATTTTACGCTCATTTCCCGCGATCCGTAAGCCTTTGTTCCACGTGGAACAACGACTAATTCATCTGCGGCGAGCACGGGCGACGGAGCATGATCTTGAACGAGGGCGCAGAAAATCTGCGAGTCTGGAATGTTCCACGTGGAACATCTGGAAGAAAAATGAAGGCGATGCTTACCCGACCGTTGCTGACACCAGCCCCAGATAGCTTTCGATCACGCGCGGATTGGAGACAAGCTCGGCGCTCGGACCCTGCAGCACGATCTCGCCGGTTTCCAGGACATAACCATAGTCTGCGACCTGCAGCGCGGCACGAGCATTCTGCTCCACCAGCAAGATGGAAACGCCGCTATCGCGCAAGCTGGCGATGACGCGGAAGATGTCGCGCACGATCAGCGGTGCCAGACCCAGACTGGGCTCGTCCAGCATCAACAGGCGCGGGCGGCTCATCAGCGCCCGGCCGAGGGCAAGCATCTGCCGTTCGCCACCGGAGAGCGTGCCGGCCAACTGCTTGTGCCGTTCTTTCAATCGAGGAAACAGCTCGTAGACTCTTTCAAAATCGCTGGCAATGGTCTTGTCGCGCTTTTGATAGCGATGAAAGGCGCCCAGCACGAGATTGTCCTCGACCGTCATTGCGGCGAACAATTCGCGCCGCTCAGGCACCAGGCACAGGCCATGGCTCACGCGCTGCTCCGGCTCTACGTGGGTCATCTCCTTTCCAAGATAAGTGATGCTGCCACGTGCAGGCAGCATGCCCATCAGTGCCGCCAGCAAAGTGGTCTTGCCCGCGCCATTGGGGCCGATGACCGTGACGATTCTGCTCTCTTCCACCTGCAGTTCTGCGCCGTGCACCGCTTCGACTTTGCCATAGAATACGGTCAGGTCTTTAACCTGCAAGAGCGTCGTCATTTGACACCGCCAAGGTACGCTTCCAGCACCACCGGGTTCGCCTGAATCTCCTGCGGCAATCCTTCGGCCAGTTTCTCACCGAAATCCATCACCACCAGCCGGTCCACCAGTTTCATCACAAAATCCATGTCGTGTTCGACCAGGAGAATGCTCATCCCTTCGGATTTAAGCCGGCGCAACAGCTCGGCCAGGGAGCGCTTCTCCTGGTAGCGCAATCCTGCCGCAGGCTCGTCCAGCAGGAGCAGCACCGGATCGGCGCAAAGCGCTCGCGCAATTTCCAGGATGCGCTGCTGGCCCAATGCAAGATTGCCCGCCTGCTCGTGCATGCTCGCTGCCAGCCCCACTCTTTCCAGTTGGCGCGCGGCCTCCGCCAGCAACCTTGCCTCCTCCACCCGCTCCAAATGCAGTCCTGCGCTGATCACGCCCTTTTCCCCACGCAGATGAGCGCCGATCGCGACGTTTTCCAGCACGCTCATGTCCGGCAGTAGATGCACGTGCTGAAACGTACGCGCCATTCCCCGCTTGACGATGGCGCGCGGCGACAGTGCGTCAATGCGCTCGCCGCGAAATTTCACCTCGCCGCCGGAGGCCGGAAGCACCCCGGTGACCAGATTGAATACCGTACTCTTGCCGGCGCCGTTGGGGCCGATCAATCCCAGAATTTCGCCGCTGTTCATGGAAAACGAAAGATCATTCACTGCCAGCAAACCACCGAATGCCTTGCGCGCCGCCTTCAGCTCCAATACCGTTTCGCCGGTCTCCGGTCGCGCCCGCTCCGGCAACGCCTGCGCCGCCGGGGGCATCGGTTTGCCGGGCCCGGGGAAATAGCGCACGACCAGCGGCATGATCCCGTCTCTCGCACGCTGCAGCAGGAGCACCAGCAGCACACCGAACACAATCATCTCGAAGTTGCCGCTTTGACCCAGTAATTTGGGCAGCAGATCCTGCAACCACTGCTTGAGTATGGTCAGAATTCCTGCTCCGATCACCGCACCCCAGACCGATGCGGCGCCACCCACCACCGCCATGAACAGGTACTCTATGCCGGCGTTGATGGAGAACGGCGTAGGATTCACGAAACGGAGAAGATGCGCGTAAAGCCAGCCGGACAGACTGGCCAGCAGGGCCGCATAGACAAATATGATTATTTTCAGTCGGGCCGTATTCACACCGAAACTTTCTGCCATCAGTCCGCCGCCCTTGAGCGCGCGAATGGCCCGTCCGGAGCGCGAATCAAGCAGATTGTGCATGGACAGCAAAGCCAGCAAGGCCAGAGTCCAGATGAGGTAATGAAACTTGCGTCCGGAATCCAATGCCATGCCCAGCAGATTGATCGCCGGCAGGCTGGAAATTCCGGTATGCCCACCTAGAAACTCCATATTGCCGAACAGAAAGTACAGACTGATACCCCAGGCGATGGTTCCCAAAGGCAGGTAATGTCCGGAAAGACGCAGGCTGATATAGCCAAGAAAGAGGGCTACGGCGAAAGTAAGCACTAACCCAGCTACCAGCGTCAGCCAGGGAGACACGGCGTAGACCGTAGTCAGATACGCAGTGGTATAGGCACCCAGGCCGACGAACGCCGCCTGCCCGAAAGAAGTCAGCCCGCCTACCCCGGTCAGCAGAACCAGTCCCAGCGCTACGATGCTGTACAGCCCGATATAGTTGAGCAGCGTGACCTGGAACTCGGGCAACACCAGCGGCGCCACCAGCATGAACGCGAGGAACACGCCGAGGGCGACTCGAGCCCGAGTGATTCCCCCCCTGCTCATTCCTCGTCTTCCTCTATATGGTGCGTGGTGAGCGAGCGCCACAACAGCACCGGTATGATCAGGGTGAAGACGATGACCTCCTTGTAGGCGCTGGCCCAGAAGGATGAGTAGGCTTCGAGCAAGCCTACGAACACTGCGCCGGCGGCGGCGATCGGATAGCTCACCATTCCGCCGACAATGGCGCCGACGAAGCCTTTCAGTCCGACCAAAAAGCCGGAGTCGTAATAAATGGTGGTGATAGGCGCGACCAGAATGCCGGACAACGCACCTATGAGAGCGGCCAGGGTAAAACTCAGCTTGCCCGCCATCGCCGGGGACACGCCAACCAGGCGCGCACCCACGCGGTTGATGGCAGTCGCACGCAAAGCCTTGCCATAAATGGTGCGTCCAAAGAACAGATACAGCGCCACGATCAGTGCCAGGCTGACGCCTATAACCCACAGACTCTGCCCGGAAACGTTGAGTATCCCCAGTTTGAATTGGGCGTCGGAGAAAGGCGGCGTGCGTGAGCCTTCGGCACCGAAAAAGACCAGACCCAGCCCGGTCATCGCGAAATGCACCGCAACGGAAATGATGAGCAAAACCAGAACCGAAGCATTCGCGAGCGGCTGGTATGCCAGGCGATACACCATGGGGCCCAAAGGAACGACTGTGGCCAACGTCAGCAAAACCTGAAATGTGAGCGCTGGCTTCTGCGGAGCCGCCCACCAGGTAAGAATGACCAAACATCCAGGAATGACGATATAGTTAAGAACGATGCCCGGAATGCGCCGCGCTGCACCCAAGCGCAGCGCCTCCGCCACCTCGACCAAGGCGACGATCAGGCCTGCGCCTAGAAGCAGCCAGGCCGTCCCCGGCACTTTGCCTAGTTGCAGGCTCGCCAGCGTAAGTGCACCGTAAGCGACAAACTCGCCCTGCGGTATGAAGATGACGCGCGTCACGGCGAACACCAGCACCAGGGCCAGGGCGAGCAGCGCGTAAATCGCGCCGTTCGTCAGGCCGTCTTGGATCAGGAAAAGGGCAATCTCGGCGTTCAAATTCGTCGGCTCTTAAGTGGGCTCTTAACTTTATCCATGGCGCTAAGCGCTGCAAGCGGGCGCGCTTTGCGCCCTGCAAGCCGATACGTCGCGAATCAGCGCCTCCACGCAATCTTCGATCGACGCCTCGAAGTCGACAGTCTACCCGTAGGTGGCTCAAACCGCAGCAGCAGCTTTGCGCCGGCGTTGTGCAACCACTACCAAAGCAAGCAGCAGGAACGCCGGCAAGGTGTACCACAGCTTGTCGGGTTGCGGAACGCGCGTCTCGATGCCGAGAATGCGATTCTTGTCGGCCACATCCAGGCGGATTTTCTCCGCCGGGCTGTCGATGCCTATATCGACAATCTCCAGCCTGTCGCCTTTCATTTGTGTTGTCAGCCCCACTTTCTCCAGGCGTTGTTGCGGCGGCACGCCCTTCGGCACCGGAAGAATAAAGGTCCGCTCATCGACTTTGCCCTTGTCGTCGACTTCGATGCGCAAACGCATGTTGCTGCCTTCGGGGAGTTCGCCGACGACGCGCGTCACCTCGGCTGCCGGTTGCAGCGCGAATGTCGGGTAGAACCAGTCGCGGTAGATATCGGGGCGAAACAGCGAGAAGGCGATGAGCAGCAGCGCCAGCGTTTCCCACCAGCGGTTGGCCACGATGAAATAGCGGTGCATGGCTGCGGCGAAGGTAAAACATGCCCCTGCGGCGAGCACAACGACCAGGATGAAGTGCCACCAGGAAGTGATGCCTATCATCAGCAGCTCGGTGTTGAACAGGAACACGAACGGCAGGATGGCCGTGCCCATCATGTAGATAAAGCTCTGCACGCCCGTCTTGAGCGGATCGGCGCCCGACAATCCCGCCGCGGCATAGGCCGCGAGCGCCACTGGTGGCGTCGCATCGGCCATGATGCCGAAATAGAATACGAACAAGTGCACGGCGACCAGCGGCACTTCCAGCCCGTGCGACGCGGCGAGGGTCACGATCACCGGCGCAAGCAAAGTGGCGGTGACGATGTAGTTCGCGGTGGTCGGCAGGCCCATGCCGAGTACCAACGAGAACAAAGCGGTCAGCACCAGCACGCCCATGAGCGAGCCGAAGGAGAGCTTCTCCACGATATCGGCGAGCGACTGCCCTATGCCGGTCAGACTTACCGAGCCGACGATGATGCCGGCCACCGCCGTCGCAACGGCAATGTTCAGCATATTGCGCCCGCCCAGTTCCAGGCTCTTGTACAGGTCAAGAAAACCATGGCGCACCGTACCGGCGAGCGATTGCGCGCGAAACCACGCGATCAGCGGCCGTTGCGTGACCAGCATGAAGGCAAGAAAGCTGCAGGCGAAAAACGCGGCGAGGCCCGGAGATTGGTCCAGCACCATCAGGCACCAGACGAGGACGAACACCGGCAGGATGTAAAACACGCCCGAGAGCACCGTGGGCATGGTTGGGGGCAGTTCGGTCATGGTCGCAGCATCGATTTCGGCGGTCGGATCCACTTGATCGAACCAGCGCGTTGCATACCAGACACAAGCGATATAGGCCGCCAGCACCAGCAGCCCAGCCAGCCCCGTGGCCGCTTCACCGAATATCTGCGGCAACCATGCCGACAGCCACATGCACAATCGAACCAGGATGAATGTGCCGGCGATGGTGAAACCCCAGCCGAGCAGGCGTCCCTTGAGAGGTGAGGGCCGCCGCGGCATGCCTTTCATACCGGCCTTTACCGCCTCCAGGTGGACGATGTAGAACAACGATACATAGGCGAGGACCGCCGGCAGAAAAGCGTGCTTGACGATTTCGCTGTAGGGCAGGTTGATGTACTCGACCATGAGAAAAGCAGCCGCGCCCATCACCGGCGGCATGATCTGGCCATTGGAAGAGGACGCAACTTCGATCGCGCCTGCCTTCACCGGCGAATAGCCGACGCGCTTCATCAGCATGATGGTGACATTGCCGCCGGTTAGCACATTGGCCACCGACGAGCCCGAGATCAGGCCGTTGAAACCGGACGCCATGACCGCCGCCTTGGCCGGACCGCCTCGCATATGGCCCATCAGTGCAAAAGCCACGCGCGTGAGGTAGTTGCCAGCGCCGGCCTGGTCGAGCATGGCACCGAACAGCACGTACAGAAAGACGAAGCTGGTCGAAACGCCCAGGGCCACGCCGAACACGCCCTCGGTGGTAATCCAGAAGTGCGAGGCCGCGCGCCCCAGGGACGCGCCCTTGTGGGCGATCAGATCGGGCATGTAACGGCCGGCGAATACGTAGATCAGGCAGATGATGCCCATCACCATCATGGGCTTGCCGAGGCAGCGCCGGCAAGCTTCCAGCAGCGTGATCACGCCGACGATGGCGACACCGATGTCCATGCCGCTGGGCGCACCCTGGCGCCCCGAGAGCGCGTCATAGAACAGGAACAAATATCCTGCGCAAAACGTCGCCACCAGCGCCAGTACCCAGTCATACAGCGGCACGTACTTGCGCGGGCTGCTGTTCAGGAGCGGGAAGGCGAGATAGACGAGGAATACGGCGAAAGACAAATGGATAGACCGCGCCATCGAATCGTTGAACATCACGTACTTCTGCAGGCCCGAATCCATCTCGGCGATCCAATACGGAATGGGCGAGGATATCCACAACTGGAACAGCGACCAGAGCACGGCGACATTGACGATCAACAGGTGCGTCAGCCCTTCAGGCTGGCGCGCGCCCGCCTCGGCGGCGATAACTTTAGCGATCAGATCCGGTTGCGGCGCGCCGGCACCGTTATTCTCTTCCATCCCGCCTCCTCCCATGAACCCGTCACAAGCGAAAGCGGGCGCTCGATGGCGCCCGCTTTACGGCTGCTGCGAAACCCTGCGCTTACTTGAGCAGCCCTTTTTCCCTGAAGTATTTCAGCGCGCCCGGATGGAAGGGAACGGTATTGCCTTCGAGCATCTGCTCCTTGGTAATGTTGGCCACCGCCGGATGCAGTTTCTTGAAATCGTCGAAGTTGTCGAACAGCGCTTTGGTGATGACATAGGCGGTCTGCTCCGGCAAATCGGCGCTCGCGACCATCGTGGCGAGCACGCCGAACGTGGCTTGCGGATTGTCGGTACCTTTGTACATCTTGCCCGGCACATTCGCTTTGGCATAGAACGGGTTGTCCATGACCAGCTTGTCGATCCCCGGTCCTGAGATACTGGCGATACTGGATGCGCAGGTAGTCGCGGCCTCCTGGAAAATCGCGTTGGGGTGACCGGCGACGAATGTGAACGCGTCGATCTTGTTGTCGCACAACGCCGGCGCCATTTCGACAAATTTCAGTTCAGTCGCCAGGCGCAGGTCCTCCTTCTTGATCCCTAACGCGGTCATCACGAGTTCGGTGGTCGCTCGGGTGCCGGAACCCGGATCGCCGATGTTCATGCGCTTGCCCTTGAGGTCGGCGAAACTTTTGATGTTCGCGTCCTGCCTGGTCACCAAGGTGACCAACTCAGGATAGACCGAAAACAGCGCGCGCAGCTTAGGCTGCGGCTTGTCTTTGAACGCGCCCACGCCCTTCATCGCATAAAACTGCGTATCGCTCTGCGCGAAGCCGATGTCCATGTCGCCCGACATGACGGCGTTGATGTTGAACACCGAACCGCCGGTCGATTCTACAGTGCAGCGATAGCCGTGGTCCTTGCGCCCGGCGTTGACAAAACGGCAAATCGCCCCGCCCAACGGATAGTAGACGCCGACGATGCCGCCGGTACCAACGGTAATGAACTTGTCGGCGCTGTGCGCGCTTTGTGCAGGAACAAGCAAGGCACTTGCAACGACGGCCGCCAGGGCCAGTGTGGCACGGAAACGCATGATCTAGACTCCTCGAAAGTTCGCAATATGAAACCAGTCACCGCGGAATCGCCATTTCCATCGCAGTCCGCGCGGCTGATGCTGAAAAGTGTAGCACGGCGTCTAGCCCCGGTCGAAGCTTTCACGCCCCCTTCCACGCGACGGATATCCGGCCCGCGCCGGGCAAGTCAAGGCGCTGCAATGACCTCGTCGATCGATCGCGCGAGCTTGTCGACGATTTCGTCCAGTTGCGCCTCGCTGATGATATAGGGCGGCGCCAGCAGCACGTGATCGCCCGCCACCCCGTCTAGCGAACCACCCATCGGATAGCACATGAGCCCGTTTTCCAGCGCCTGCAGCTTGAGCCTGGCATTGATCCTGCGTTTCGGATCGAACGGCTGCTTGCTCGCGCGATCGCCCACCAATTCCAATGCCCAGAACAGGCCGCGGCCGCGGATATCGCCTACATTCGCGTGCTCGCCGAAGCGCGCGCGCAGCCGCGCCTCCAGCCCGACACCGCGTTCCCGCACCTGGGCGAGCAGACCCCTCTCCTTCACCGCGCGCTGCACCGCAAGCGCTCCGGCGCAAGCGGTGGCGTGACCGCTGTACGTATGGCCGTGCTGAAAAAAGCCCGAGCCTTGCACCACCGCATCGAAAATTTTCGCACTGGCCAATAGAGCGCCTATGGGCTGATAGCCCGCGCCCAGGCCCTTGCCTATGCACAGAAGATCGGGCACCACGCCCTCCTGCTCGCAGGTGTAAAGCGTACCGCAGCGGCCCATGCCGCACATGACCTCGTCCAGAATCAGCAGGATGCCGTACTTGTCGCACACGGCGCGCACGCCGCGGAAATAGTCCGGAACGGGCGTAACGCAGCCCAAGGTCGCCCCACCCACGGTTTCGGCGACAAAGGCGAGCACACGCTCCGCACCCAGACGCTGCACCTCCTCCTCCAATTCCCGCACTAGGCGCCGGCCGTAGTCCTCGTCGCTCTCCGCGTCCGCTTTTCCGCGGTAGGTATAGCAAGGCGCGACATGCGAGACCCCGAACAGCAAGGGCTCGAACTGCTTGCGCCGCCACAAATTGCCGCCCGTGGCAAGCGCGCCCAGGGTATTGCCGTGATAGCTCTGCCCGCGCGCGATCACGTGCGCACGCTGCGGCTGCCCGATCTCGACGCAATACTGACGCGCGAGCTTGAGTGCCGCCTCCACCGCCTCCGAACCGCCGGAGCAGAAATACACTCTATCGATACCTTTGGGTGCGCTTGCGACAAGCTCGTGCGCCAACTCTTCCATCGGCTGGTTGGTGAAGAACGACGTGTGCGCAAAAGGCAGCTGATCCAGTTGCGCCTTGATCGCGGCGATCACTTCCCGGTCGCTGTGACCTAGGCAGGAAACGGCCGCGCCGCCGCAGGCGTCCAGATAGCGCTTGCCGCCGCTGTCAATGACATAGGGCCCGTCGCCGCCGGCGGCAACGGGGTATTTGTGCTTTGGATTGCGGTGAAACACGTGGGTCATGCGGATCCCTCCCCCGGAAGCTGAATCAAGACGACTGCGGCCAGAACCGCCGCCCAAGGACGCAATGTGCTGACTGTAATGTGCCATGCATTTTACAACGCACCCCGCACGCAGTTCCATCACCGACCCGGCTTCAGCGCCTGGCGCAAGCATCGCGACCGCCATCCGGACAGAGCTCAAACTTGCGCTTAGCCTCACTTGCCGATACAAAAACGCGAAAAAATATCTCCGAGCAGGTCGTCGGCCACGAATTCTCCGGTAATGCTGTTGAGTTGTACCTGCGCCAGGCGCAGCTCCTCGGCGAACAATTCCGGAAAGCCGAGCTGTTCGCCGGCGCGGACAGCGTGAAGCTCTGCCTGGCGCAGGGCGACGAGGTGGCGCTCGCGCGCCATGAAAACGTCTTCCGCGCCCTGCTGCCATCCGGCTATTGCAAGCAATTCCGCCCTGAGCAAATCCATGCCCGCACCGGTCTTGGCGGAAAGGTAGAGGTCGGTCGAGGACTCTCGCTGACGACTTCCCGGCTCCGCGCCGACCAGGTCGATCTTGTTGTGCACGAACACGCGCCTTGCCCCTTGCGGCATTCGCGCCACCAGCGCCAGATCCTCCGTGCTCACGCCGGCACCGGCGTCGACCAGCAATAGCACCACGTCCGCCTTTTCGATTTCACTCCAGGTCCGCGCGATGCCCATGCGCTCGACCTCGTCCGAGGTATCGCGCAAGCCGGCGGTATCGACGATATTGAGCGGCACGCCGTCGATATGAATCGCCTGGCGCACGCTGTCACGCGTGGTTCCGGCAACGGGTGTGACGATGGCGAGTTCCTCGCCCGCGAGGCGGTTCAAGAGGCTGGACTTGCCCACGTTCGGCTGGCCGGCCAGCACGACGTGCAGGCCGGTGCGCAGCACGCTCCCCTGCTGGCTTTTGGACAGCGCAACCCGTATCGCCGAGAGCAGGCCGGCGTGGCGCGTTCGAACGCCTGCCAGATCCAGGGGGTCTAGCTCCTCCTCCGGAAAATCCAGTGTCGCTTCCACCAGCATGCGCAGTTCGATCAGTTGCCGCAACAATTCATCGACCGCGGCGGAAAAATCGCCGCGCAGGGAGCGCAGCGCGCAGCGTGCTGCGCCGTCGCTCGCGGCCTCGATCAGATCGGCCACGCTCTCGGCCTGCGCGAGGTCCATCTTGTCGTTGAGAAAAGCGCGCCGGGTGAATTCTCCGGCCTCGGCCGGGCGTGCGCCCAACTCCAAGCAGCGTTTGAGCAGCATCTGCATGACCACCGGGCCGCCGTGGCCGTGCAGTTCGAGCACCGCCTCGCCCGTGTAGGAATCGGGAGCGGGAAAATACAGGGCAAGGCCGTCGTCGATGGCGACGCCTCGCGCGTCGAGGAATGACGCCCTGAGCGCGCGGCGCGGCGCCGGGACTTTACCGAGCAGCGCTCGAGTGAGCAATACGATATCTCCACCCGAAACGCGCACCACGCCTATGCCGCCGCGCCCAGGCGCGGTGGCGATCGCCGCTATCGGGTCATCCGGTCGGCCCACGGACTAGACCTCCAAGAGTCTGATCTCGAAACCGAGCGGTTCCCATACAGGATCGCCGCCAGGCAAATTCTCAGCGCTTCGCCGGGGACTTTCCGCCCTCTATCATGCGGGTGATCTGCCATTGCTGCGCAATCGACAGGATATTGTTCACCAGCCAGTAGAGCACCAGCCCGGCAGGAAAGAAGAAGAACATCACGCCGAAAGCGAGCGGCATGAACATCATGACCTTGGCTTGCACCGGGTCCGGCGGAACCGGATTGAGTTTGGTCTGAATGACCATCGAACCCATCATCAGCAGCGGCAATACGTAATACGGGTCCTGCGCCGACAGATCGTGAATCCAGAGGTAGAACGGCGCGTTGCGCAACTCGACGCTGGCGAGCAGCACCCAATACAGGGAGATAAACACGGGAATCTGCACCACGATCGGCAGGCAGCCGCCCAAAGGGTTGATTTTTTCCGTCTTGTACAGTTCCATCATGGCCTGGTTCAGGCGCGCGCGGTCGTTGCCGTATTGCTCGCGCAGCTTTGTCATGCGCGGCGTCACCAGTTTCATCTTGGCCATCGACTTGTAACTGGCGGCAGAGAGCGGAAAGAAGACGGCCTTGATAAGGACCGTCAGCAAAATGATGGCCACGCCCC
The DNA here is from genome assembly GCA_964400745.1 of uncultured Enterobacteriaceae bacterium. Taxonomy (GTDB): domain Bacteria; phylum Pseudomonadota; class Gammaproteobacteria; order Burkholderiales; family SG8-39; genus 2-12-FULL-64-23. The sequence goes on from CAYNVY010000020.1 coordinate 22,613, forward strand.
AGTTCGCAACCCACTTGTACAGAAACTGCAGCAGCCAGAACAGGGGCGCCGCTACGACGGTCAGCCAGCCATAATCGACCACCAGATCCAGTCCGGGAGCGATGCTCTTCAAGGCGTCCTGCTCCTGCGGCCCGGCATAGAGCGAAGCCGATACGCTGCCGCTGGCATTGGGCGCAATCGCCGGTAGCGTAAGAATCACTCCGACCGAGTACAGGTTTTCCTCCAACCGTTTGGCGAAATACTCGCGCTGCGTCTTTTCGCCGGGAAGCCAGGCGCTGACAAAGTAATGCTGCAGCATCGCGATCCAGCCATTGTCCGTAGGCTTAGCCACCGAGGCTTTGCCTTTGTCCAGATCGCCAAAAGCTAGCTTCTGGAATTTTTCCTGCTCGGTGTAGATCGCCCCCCCGGTATAGGTATTCACCATGGCGCTGTCGCCGGGGGGTGGTTTGCCGTCGCGCAGCAGTTGGAAATAGGCGTGCGCGGCAAGCGGCACGGCGCTGCCGTTGCTGATTTCGTGGCTGACGTCGATGAGATAACTCGAGCGGTGAAAGGTCAGCGTTTTCGCGGTTTTGACGCCATCCGGACCGGGCGCCTCCAGGCGAACCTGCAGCTTTTCCTGTCCATCTGCCAGCACATACTCGCGCTTTTCAGCGCTGTAGTTGGTCTTATGCGTAGGAAGGCCGGGGCCGACCAAGCCGCTTTGCGCGGCGTAACGATGCTCCGCCGTCAGCAGCACAAAATTCACCTTGTCGTCCAGCGTGTCCTTTTGCTTAAGGAACTCCAGGCGCACGATATCGCCGCCGCGCAGATCGACGTCTGCAATCAGATAGTCGGTCTTGATCTTGAGTCTTTCGCTCTTTGCCGCAGCCGTCGCGTCAGAGGGAATAGCTTCTCCGGGCTTCAGTACCGGGACTGCCGCCGCCTGCGCCGGCACGCTCGGACTCGGCACGTTCGCCTGCGCCGGACTCTGTTTGGCGGTCACGGGTGTCGGCGGACGGTTCTCCTTTTGCCAGGAGTCCCAAAGGAGCAGTAGCGAAAACGAAAACACGAAGAACAGAATCAGTCGTTGCGTATCCATAGGGACGTGGACTCAGGGAACGGGGTCATAACCACCGGGATGCCAGGGGTGGCAGCGGGCGATGCGCTTGAGCGCAAGCCAGCTACCGTAGCCGGCACCGTATTTGTGTATCGCTTCCGCGGCAAAATCCGAACAAGAAGGGAAGAAACGGCAACTGGGTCCGAGCAGCGGGCTCAGACAATAGCGGTAAGCTTTGATCAGTAACAACAGAAGCTTGCTCACACCCATACGTTCTACCCCGCGTCCGTCTTGCACCAGGCTGCGAGCAATTTCCGTATCTCCAGACTGCTGGGTTCGCCCCGCTGCGGGTTGCGCGCCCGGATAATGTAGTCGCGCTGCTGCAGGCTGTGTTGCACCAGGCGGAAGGTCTCGCGCGCCAGACGTCTAAAGCGGTTGCGATCCACCGCTCGCGGCCAGGCGTGCCGGCCTGCGATCACGCCCAGTCGCGGGCCGCTTTCGCTCGGCATCGAATGCAATCGCACGCTGCCGATATCCGTGGACCGACCGCGCGCAAGCACCGAGGTGATCTGCCCCTTGCGGCGCAGCCTATGCTCGCGGGAAAAGCCTAGCTGGGGGCTGGCCCTCAAACCGAAAGGCGAGCCCGGCCGCGGGCGCGGCGTGCGCGAATGACCGCGCGGCCGCCGCGGGTGCGCATGCGCACAAGGAAGCCGTGGGTGCGTTTCCTGCGAACTACGGAGGGCTGATAAGTGCGCTTCATGGTTGAATTCTTTCATGCTTACGACAGAACCCGGCATTTAACCCCAAGATGCCGTTTTGTGTCAATGACAAGATGAAGGCCGAACCAACAAATGCCTGTGGATAACTTTGTCGCAAGCGGCTAAAATACTCTCTTGCACGCGCCAATATTTCCACGTTTCTTTATACACTAGACAGGGCTATGGAAAGATTCTGGCTTTCCTGCCTGAGCCGCCTAGAAAATGAGCTCCCGGCACAGCAGTTCAATACCTGGATTAAGCCCCTCCGACTCGACAGCAAGACGCCCTCAGGGCAGATTGCTATCCTAGCGCCGAACCGCTTCGTCCTGGACTGGATCAAGAACCGCTACCTCGCACGCATCGAGGCGATGGCGGCCGAGTATTTTTCCTCGCCCATACGCGTAAGTCTGGCCATGTCTAAAGCCGAGACGACGGCGGCCAATCCGGTAGCCCCGCCCACCATCAACCAGCCGGCCCGCCCGCGCTCGAGCAGCCACGAAAAAGCGGGCCTGATCCCCGAATTCACCTTCGACAACTTTGTCATCGGCAAAGCCAATCAACTCGCCCGCGCCGCGGGCCTGCAGGTATCCGAGCACCCCGGAACGTCCTACAACCCTCTATTCGTCTACGGCGGAGTGGGCCTGGGCAAGACCCACCTGATCCACGCCGTGGGCAACAATGTCCTGGCGCAGCACCCCACAGCAAAGGTACGCTACCTGCACGCGGCGCAGTACATCTCCGACGTGGTGCGGGCCTATCATCAAAAATCCTTCGACGATTTCAAGCGCTACTACCACTCCCTCGACCTGCTGCTTATCGACGATATCCAGTTTTTCAGCGGCAAGGACCGCACACAGGAAGAGTTCTTCTACGCCTTCAACGCGCTTATAGAGGCGCATAAACAGGTGATCATCACCTGCGACACCTACCCAAAGGACATCAGCGGCATCGAAGAGCGGCTCAAGTCACGCTTCTCCTGGGGCCTTTCGGTGGGAATAGAACCGCCGGAACAGGAAATGCGCGTGGCCATCGTTCTGAAAAAGGCGGAGGCTATCTCCGTGCACCTTAACGAAGAAGTGGCGTTCTTTATTGCAAAGCATATCCGCTCCAACGTGCGCGAACTGGAAGGCGCGTTGAAAAGCGTAGTCGCTTTTTCCCGGTTCAACGGCAAGGACATTTCCCTGGATCTGGCGAAGGAAGCGCTGAAGGATCTGCTGTCGGTCCAGAATCGTCAGATCTCGATCGACAATATCCAGAAAACCGTCGCTGATTTCTACAAGATCAAAATATCCGACATGCATTCGAAAAAGCGCAGCCGCAACGTTGCCCGGCCGCGCCAAATGGCGATGGCACTCGCAAAAGAACTGACCCAGCACAGCCTACCCGACATAGGCGACGCTTTTGGCAACCGGGACCACACGACCGTACTTCACGCCTGCCGCACCATCGCTTCTTTGCGCGAAAAGCACACCGAAATCAATCATGACTATCACGTCTTGGAGCAAGTGCTCAAAGGATGAATGGCACTGGATATAACTTTGTTCTTTCCTGTGGACAAGACGCCAAATTTCAAAATTGACAAATATATCCACAAACTATAAAAAACCGCCCACAGCCTTATACAGACCATAAATTCGCCTTAGCGACATGAATGCAAAGCTGAATTCACACATATCCACGGAAGCAAGCCGCATTATCATCATTATCAGGAAGATATAATGAATACCATAAAGATAAATAGAGAGACTTTGCTGGAGCCACTCTATGCTGTTTCCGGCATTATCGAACGTCGCCATACGCTTCCTATCCTCTCCAACGTTCTCGTCGAGCGCAAGGGTTCAGATATAACCATTGTAGCCACCGATATCGAGATTCAGATTTCGGCCAGAGCTGTTTGCGAGAACCCGGGCGAGGCAAAGTCCATTACCGTGGGCGCAAGAAAACTGTTGGATATCCTGCGCGCCTTGCCCGAGCAGTCGGAGGTGACGCTGGCGCTGCAGGAAAAGAAACTCCAGGTAAAGGCGGCAAAGAGCCGGTTTAATCTGCAAACCCTGCCGGCCGAAGACTTTCCGAAGCTGTCTCTCGCGGAAGGCGCAAGTACAAAAATGACGCTTCCGCAGAAAGTGCTGAAGGAACTGTTTCTCTCGGTTCAGTACGCGATGGCGCAGCAGGATATACGCTACTACCTGAACGGCCTTCTTCTCGTGACCGGAGAAGGAAGGATAACAGTCGTGGCAACCGACGGGCACCGTTTGGCTCTGGCCAGCGCGGCGCATGCGATCGAAGGAGCGCAGGAGGTGATCCTGCCGCGCAAGACGATCCTAGAATTGTCCAAGCTCATGGCCGACAGCGACGATCCGGTCGAAGTGGAATTGTCACCGACCCAGGCGCGCTTTTCCTTCGGCGGCATCGTTTTGATTTCTAAGCTTGTGGACGGAAAGTTTCCCGATTACACCCGGGTTATTCCGACGACGCACGACAAGAAGCTGTTGCTCAATCGCATTGTGCTGTTGCAGGCGCTGCAACGCGCGGCCATTCTGACCAACGAGAAGTTCAAAGGCGTGCGCTGGCTGCTGGCCGACGGCAGCCTGAAGATAATTTGCAGCAACAACGAGCAGGAAGAGGCGCAGGAGGAACTCGACGTGAGGTACTCGGGCGATACCCTCGACATCGGTTTCAACGTCAATTATCTGCAGGATGTACTGAACAATCTGGACTGCGCCGAGGTGGAATGCGCTTTGGGCGATGCCAATTCGAGCGCCCTGATAACGGTCCCAGGAAACGACGCCTTCAAATATGTGGTAATGCCGATGCGCATCTAGGCGGCCCTGGAAAGGCCAGAGGCTATCCAATTCAGAGCAACACATGAACACAATGCGGTCAATAAAGCAGAACAGGAATGAACGATAAAACCAATCCCCAGCATGTCGGCAACGGCGACTACGAAGAAAGCAGCATCAAGGTGCTCAAAGGGCTGGACGCGGTACGCAAGCGGCCCGGCATGTACATCGGCGACACTTCCGACGGCACCGGTTTGCACCACATGGTATTCGAGGTGGTGGACAACGCCATAGACGAAGCTCTGGCCGGTTATTGCGACGATATTACGGTAACCATACACAGCGACAATTCGATCAGTGTGACGGACAACGGCCGGGGTATTCCGACCGGCAAGCATCCGGATGACGAACTAGGGCGGTCGACGGCGGAAATCGTCATGACCGAACTGCACGCGGGGGGCAAGTTCGACAACAATTCCTACAAGATATCCGGCGGCCTGCACGGTGTGGGCGTGTCCGTTGTCAATGCCCTGTCAGAGTGGCTGCGCCTCACCATACGCCGCGAGGGAAAGACTTACAGCATGGAGTTCCGCGATGGCGTCGCCACCGAACCATTGCAGCAAACCGGCACGACCGAGCGCCGGGGTACGGAAGTTCATTTCCTGGCCAGCACCGGTACCTTCAGCAAAGTCGAATATCACTACGATATTCTGGCGAAGCGGCTGCGCGAACTGTCCTTCCTCAATAACGGCGTCAAGATCCGTTTGGTCGATCAGTTGGCCGGGAAGGAAGAAAATTTTGCCTTTTCGGGGGGCGTGAGAGGGTTTGTCGAGTTCATCAATCGCAACAAGGCGGTGCTGCACGGCAATATCTTTCATGCCATCGGCGAAAAAGAAGGCATCATCGTCGAAGTCGCCATGCAGTGGAACGACTCCTATCAGGAGCAGGTTCTCTGCTTCACCAACAACATTCCACAGCGCGACGGCGGCACCCACCTGACAGGTCTGCGCGCGGCGATGACGCGCACGCTGAACCAGTATATCGAAGGTCAGGAATTGGCGAAGAAAGCCAAAGTGGAAACCACAGGGGAAGACATGCGCGAGGGCTTGAGCTGCGTGCTGTCGGTGAAGGTGCCGGAGCCCAAGTTTTCCTCCCAGACCAAGGATAAGTTGGTCAGTTCAGAAGTGCAGCCTGTGGTGCAGGAAGTGGTCGCGGCAAAACTCGCGGAGTTCCTGCTTGAGCGGCCCGGCGACGCGAAAGCCATCACCGCCAAGATTGTCGACGCGGCGCGCGCGCGCGAAGCGGCGAGGAAGGCGCGGGAGATGACGCGACGCAAGGGCGTGCTCGATGGAATGGGTCTGCCGGGAAAACTGGCGGACTGCCAGGAGAAGGATCCGGCGCTGTGTGAAATCTACCTGGTAGAGGGAGACTCCGCCGGTGGCTCGGCGAAGCAGGGGCGCGATCGAAAATTTCAAGCGATCCTGCCGCTCAAGGGCAAAATCCTCAATGTGGAGAAGGCGCGATTCGACAAGCTCATTTCGTCCGCCGAGATCGCCACCCTGATCACCGCACTCGGTACCGGCATCAAGGACGACTACAATCTCGCCAAACTGCGTTATCACCGCATCATCATCATGACCGACGCCGACGTCGACGGCGCGCACATACGCACGCTGCTGCTGACCTTCTTCTACAGGCAAATGCCGGATCTGGTCGAGCGCGGGCATATCTACATCGCCCAGCCGCCCCTGTTCAAGGCCAAGATCGGCAAGGACGAGCGCTATCTCAAGGACGAGCACGAGTTATCCCAGTACATGCTGAGGCAGGCCCTAGTGGGCGCCTCGTTGACCCCGCAGCAGGACGGCCCGCAGATCGCCGGAGAAGCGCTGCAGCAGCTTGCAGGCTCGTATCTGCTGGCGCGCGCCGTTATCGACCGGATCGCCCGGCTCATCGACCGCGACGTGCTGGTCGCCATCCTCAGAAACGGTTTGAAACTTGACCTGCATGACGCCGAATCCGCGCGAGCCAGCGCAGAACGACTCGAGCGCGTACTCTCCGACAATGAAATGACGGTGACCCCGCGCTTCGACGACAAGCACGAGCGGCACCGGCTGTTGATCGAGCGCAGCGTGCACGGCAACAGCCGCAGGTGCGTCATCGATGAGGATTTTCTGCATTCGGGCGACTATCAACAGCTGCTCAGCACGGCACAACTGCTGGAGGGCCTGATCGGTTCCGGGGCTAGCGTCAGCCGAGGCGAAAAGCGCCAGCCGGTGAAGGATTTTGGCGAAGTCATGGTATGGCTGCTGCAGGAAGTAGAAAAGAACGCAGCCTTGCAGCGCTACAAGGGCCTGGGCGAGATGAATCCTGAGCAGTTGTGGGAAACCACCATGGACCCGACCAAGCGGCGCCTGTTGCGCGTGCAGATCGAAGACGGCATCGCTGCCGACGAGATATTCTCCAAGCTCATGGGGGACGACGTGGAGCCGCGACGCGCCTTCATCGAAAGCAACGCGCTGATCGCGCGGCTGGACATCTAGCCGACCCTAGAACCGAGTCATGGTGCGGGGCAGGGCGCGCCGCACCCGAGGTCAAACGATATTCAGGTGTTCGATGCCCGCGCTGATGTCGCGGTTCTTCGACTCTTTGCCGTGCAGCTTGATGTTGAGGCGCAGGTCGTTGACCGAGTCTGCATTCCGGAGCGCGTCCTCGTAGCTGATCTTGCCTTCCTCGTACAGGTCGAACAGGGCCAGATCGAAGGTCTGCATGCCCAGCTCGCGCGACTTCTTCATGATTTCCTTGATTTCATGCACCTCGCCCTTGAAGATCAGGTCGGCGATCAAAGGCGAGTTGAGCATGATCTCTATCGCCGCTGCCCGGCCCTTGCCTTCCTTCAAAGGGATCAGCCGCTGCGCTATCAGCGCCTTCAGGTTGAGCGACAGGTCCATCAGCAGTTGCGGGCGGCGCTCTTCCGGGAAAAAATTAATAATTCGGTCCAGCGCCTGGTTCGCGCTGTTGGCGTGCAGCGTGCCCATGCACAGGTGTCCGGTTTCGGCAAAAGCGACGGCGTGCTCCATGGTTTCCTTGGAACGGATCTCGCCGATCAGGATGACGTCCGGGGCCTGGCGCAGGGTGTTGTGCAGAGCGGCTTCCCAGGATGCCGTATCGACCCCGACTTCGCGCTGGGTAATCAGGCAGTTGACGTGCGGGTGGACGTACTCCACCGGATCCTCGATGGTGATGATGTGCCCGTAGCTGTTGTGGTTGCGGTAACCGATCATCGCCGCGAGCGTCGTCGACTTACCCGAACCGGTGCCGCCCACCATGATCACCAGACCGCGCTTGTTCATCACCACGTCCTTCAGCACCGGCGGCAGCCCCAGATCCTCGAACTTCGGGATGGTAGTGGTGATGGTGCGCAGCACCATGCCTATCTTGCCTTGCTGCACGAAACAGTTGACGCGAAAACGCCCTATGCCGGAAGGGGCGATGGCGAAATTGCACTCCTTGGTCGCCTCGAACTCGGCCGCCTGCTTATCGTTCATGATCGCGCGCACCAGGTCGGCGGTATGCTGGCCGGTGAGCTTCTGGTCCATGACCGGCGTCATCTTGCCGTCGAGTTTCATCGCCGGCGGGAAGTCTGAGGTAATGAACAAATCCGACCCCTTCTTGCTCAGCATCAAGCGCAAGAGATCGTACATGAATTTTGTTGACTGGCCGCTATCCATACTTCACCTCACAAGCTGTTTGTCCAATTGGCCCCGCGCACCGCGTGCATGCGCTCCTGGTTTCACCCAGAGATCGCTTCGCTCACCGGGTGTTGCAGATTAGCCCGGGAAGGTATCCTTGTTCGCGGCCTTGCTGCGCGCTTCCGCGACCGAGATTACATTTCTCTTGACCAGATCCTGCAAGTCCTGGTCCAGCGTCTTCATGCCGAACTGCTGCCCCGTCTGGATCGCCGAATACATCTGTGCGATCTTCGCCTCGCGGATCAGATTGTTGATGGCGGGGGTGCCTATCATGATTTCGTGCGCAGCGACCCGGCCGGCGCCATCTTTGGTCTTTAGCAGCGTTTGGGAGATGATCGCTTTCAGCGAGGTGGAAATCATCGCGCGGATCATGTCCTTTTCCGCCGCCGGAAACACGTCGACGATCCGGTCTATGGTCTTCGCTGCTGAACTGGTGTGCAGCGTGCCGAACACGAGGTGGCCGGTTTCGGCGCCGGACAACGCGAGCCGGATGGTTTCCAGGTCGCGCATTTCGCCCACCAGGATCACGTCCGGATCCTGGCGCAGAGCCGAGCGCAGCGCGTTGTTGAATGACAGCGTGTGGGGGCCGACCTCGCGCTGATTGATCAGGCATTTCTTTGACTCGTGCACAAACTCGATGGGGTCCTCGATCGTGAGGATGTGCCCTTCTTCCGTTTCATTCTTGTGATTCACCATCGCCGCGAGCGTTGTCGATTTGCCCGAGCCGGTCGGCCCGGTCACCAGGACCACACCTCGCGGTTGGTCGGCGATCGTCTCGAAAATCTTCGGCGCCTTGAGATCCGCGAGAGACAGGATCTTGGATGGAATGGTTCGCATCACCGCCCCGGCGCCGCGGTTCTGAACGAAAGCATTCACGCGAAAGCGGGCCAGACCCGGGATGGCGAAGGAGAAGTCGCACTCGAGGTTCTCCTCGTAGAACTTGCGCTGGCCGTCGTTCATGATGTCATAGATCATGCCGTGGACGTCCTTGTGGTCCATGGCCGGCAGGTTGATGCGCTTGATGTCGCCGTGCACGCGGATCATGGGCGGCAGGC
>CAYNVY010000021.1:0-31905 GCA_964400745.1 uncultured Enterobacteriaceae bacterium
TGCAGACGTTTGCCCGCGACATCCTGCGCGAGATCGGCAAGGCGCTGAACGACGTCCCCAACGCGATCAGCATCTCCGGCCATACCGACGCGCAGCCCTATGCCGGAGGCAGCAAGGGATACAGCAACTGGGAACTGTCGGCCGACCGCGCGAATGCGGCGCGGCGCGAATTGATAGGCGGCGGCCTGGTCGAAGACCGCTTCCGGCGCGTCGTCGGATTGTCCTCGGCCGTCTTGTTCGACGTCTCCAATCCGCTGAATCCGGTCAACCGGCGCATCAGCATCATCGTCATGAACAAAAGAACCGAGGAAGCCGTGAGCAAGGACGGCGGCACCATAGAGGACCCCACGAAAGAGCCCGAGCAGACAGAGCCCGAGACGAAAGAGGAGATAAGCAGTGCGCAACCCAATGCAGCCCCTGCCAAGCCCTGAGCACGCACTGGAGACAGGCGCGGGCGCCGGCGTCGCTTACGACGCGCGCGTGCCCTTGCTCGCGGCAGCGGCCGCGCAGGGCGCCGGCGTGGTTCTCGTCCTGCTGACGATGGCCATACTGCCGGGCGAGGCGGCGCGCGGCGTGCATCCCCTGGGCTGGGCGCTGCTGCAGGGCTTGGCCGCCGCAGCCGTCGGGCACAGTCTGCGCATGGATACATGGTGGATACCCATCCATGCCTCGTTCGTCCCCGGACTGGTCTGGATGCTGGGCTTCGAATTGCCCCCGGAATTCGCGCTTACGCTGTTTTGCCTGATGGGGTCGGTGTACTGGGGTGTCTCGCGCAATCGAGTGCCGCTGTATCTGTCCAGCCCGGCGACCGCCCAGATCGTGGCGGAACTGCTGCCCCGGGATCGCGCTTTTGCGTTTCTCGACGCCGGATGCGGCCTGGGCAGCGTACTTGCCCATCTTGCGCGCGCACGGCCTTCAGGCCTCTACCACGGCGTGGAACTCGCGCCGGTGCCGTACTTGTTCTGCCGCCTGCGCGCCGCCCTGATCGGCCGCAGTTGCCGGGTGAGTTGGGCCGATTTCCGGGATCTTGATTTCGGTGCCTATGATGTCGTCTACGCCTATCTGTCACCCGCCGCGATGGACGTTCTGTGGGAGAAGGCCGCGCGCGAAATGCGGCCGGGAAGCCTGCTGGTGAGCAACAGCTTCGCCATTCCGGGCGTGCGGCCCGCGTTTGCGCTGGCTACGGGCGCGGGCGCCGGAGCGCGCCTGCTCGTTTGGCGCATGTGAGGCCGGGGCATGATATTTTCCGACGCTCCACGCAATACGGCGACCTGGGCCTACCTGCTCAGTACCGTCGAGATTCCGGTCCTGCAGCGCACGATAGAGGAACTGGCGCGTCTGCGGCAGGACGAGGACAATCTCACCGCGCGCGATATTTCGCGCGTCCTGTTGCACGACCCGCTGTTCACGCTGCGCGTGCTGCTCTATCTTCAGGAGCGCCGCAGGCCGACGCAGGTGACGGATATCACGACCGTGGAGCATGCCTTGATGATGCTCGGCGTGACCCCGTTCTTCGCGCATTTCGCCAAGCTGCCTTCGGTAGAAAGCCAGCTGGCCGAACATCCGCTTGCGCTGAACGGCTTGATGGCGGTGATGAGCCGCGCCCACGACGCGGCGCTTTATGCGCACGACTGGGCCGCCGTGCGCCATGACATCAAGGCCGACGAGGTGGCGATCGCCGCACTGCTGCATGACCTGGCCGAGATGCTGATGTGGTGCTTCGCTCCGGAACTGGCGCTGAAGATACAGTCGATGTTGCGCGCGGACAAGGCCCTGCGCAGCCGGGATGCGCAGCAGACGGTGCTGGGCTTTAAGGTGCTGGAGCTGCAAAACGCGCTGATGGTCGAGTGGAAATTGGCGAGGATGCTGCAGTCGCTCATGGACGACGCGCATGCCACGCACGCGCGGCAGATGAACGTCGTACTAGCGGTGAATCTGGCGCGGCATTCGGCTTCCGGCTGGGACAATCCGGCGCTGCCGGACGATTATGTGGCGATCCAGAAATTCCTGAACCAGACGCAAGAAGACGTGATGGAAAGGATACAGCGCGTCGCTTTGCAGTCCGACAGCGGCCGCGAATGGTATCACCTGGGCAAGAGGCAGCCGGTCGACGGCGCAGAAGGCTGATGCGAGCCGGGTCAAGAATGTGCGGATTGTGACGATATGCAATACGGAAGTGGAAATCCGGCCGTTGCCGCAATGGGCAAGCCGGCGCGCGCAATGCGCGGATGGGCGGTGCTGCGCTTGTTGTGAAAGCGCGGCAGGTGAAATTCAACCGAGGTCCTCGGATCGCTGAAGCGGAAGCACAAATATGGCAGACCCCAATACGAAGTTTCTGGTGGTGGACGACTTTTCGACGATGCGCCGGATCATCCGCAATTTGCTGAAGGAACTCGGCTTCAACAACGTCGAGGAGGCCGAGGACGTCGTGCAGGCGCTCAACACCTTGAAGAACGGCGGGTTCCAGTTCGTGATTTCCGACTGGAATATGCCGAACATGACGGGCATCGATCTATTGCGGTCGATACGGGCCGATGCGGCGTTGAAGCATATTCCCGTTCTCATGGTGACGGCGGAAGCGAAGAAGGAGAACATCATTGCCGCGGCACAGGCGGGCGCCAGCGGCTATGTGGTGAAGCCCTTCACCGCGGCCACGCTGGACGAGAAATTGACCAAGATATTCAAGGCAACGGAAGGGGGGGTAAAGGCGTGAGCGCGACTACAGTAGCGGCAGACTCCGAAGATCTGGAGGCCCTGTTCGACAGCATCATCCAGGACAACCAAGTACGCGAGCTCGCAGCAGCGCCGAAAAAGGCCGCCGGCCCCGACGAAAATGCGGGCGGGGACGTGATGAGCCGCATCGGCCATCTCACGCGGACGTTGCATGACGCCCTGCGCGAACTGGGCTACGACCGCTTGCTGGAAAAAACGGTGTCCGAGATGCCCGATGCGCGCGACAGGCTCGCTTACGTGGCGACGATGACCGAGCAGGCGGCGACGCGCGCGCTGAACGCGATCGAAGCCGCGCAGCCGATTCAGGACGCTCTGGAAAAGGAGTCCGAGCAACTCTCCGGGCAGTGGAAGAAATTGTTCGACAAGCAGATGAGCGTGGACGAATTCAAAGCCCTGGTCGATTCCACCAGAAGCTACCTCGAGGACGTGCCCAAACAGACCCGCGTCACCAACGGCCATCTGCTCGAGATCATGATGGCGCAGGACTTCCAGGACCTGACCGGCCAGGTGATCAAGAAAATCACCGAACTCGCACAGAACATGGAACAGCAGCTGGTCCACCTGCTGGTGGACATGGTTCCAGCCGACAAGCGCGGCGAGATCGATACCGGCCTGCTCAACGGCCCCGTCGTCAACGCAGGGGCGAGCGGCGATGTGGTGACGAGCCAGGACCAGGTGGACGACCTGCTGGGCAGTCTGGGATTCTAGGACGTATCACCGGCGGCCTGGCTGCTTGACTGCAGCCGGCGCCCGTCTGCGTGCGCTGAAGAAATGGATGGCGGAAGACGCAGGATGCCGGGGCATCGGCACTCCCGCGCGCGTCCTCGTTCCGTTCGTCCGGGGCCGGAGCATTCCTGGCGCCGAGGCGACACGCTCCTTACGCGGTGAAATGCACCGCAAAACAGGCACTGTTCGAATGATCGCGGATTGCACCATCACCGGATAATCCTGCTCAATTACCCAGGATCGGGACATGGCAGAAGAAAGCGGTTTCGAACGCACAGAACCAGCATCCGAACGCCGGCGCGAACAGGCGCGGGAGGAAGGGCAGGTTGCGCGTTCGCGCGAGCTGTCGACGCTGCTATTGCTGCTCGCTGCGGGAGGCGGGCTGTGGTTCATGGGGGCCGGTCTCGCCGGCAGAATGTCGGAAATGATGCGCCGCGCGATGCAGCTGAACCATGAACTGGCGTTCGATCCCGCTCTGATGGTGCTCAGGCTAAAAGACCTGTCGCAGGACATCCTGCTCGCGTTTTCGCCGCTGTTGCTGCTGCTGGTGCTGGCCAGCATCGGGTCGGAAATGCTGCTGAAGGGCTGGATGTTCACGTTCAAGCCGCTGATGCCCGACTTCAGCCGACTCGACCCGCTGAAGGGGGTGTCGCGCATCGTTTCGCTGCAAGGCGTGATCGAAATGCTCAAGGCGATCATCAAGTCGGTGCTCATAGGCAGCGTTGCCGCGTGGGTCATCTGGAGCAATATCGGCGCGGTGCTCGGGCTGGTCACCGAACCGCTCAATGCAGGCATCGAGCATCTGGTGCGCCTCGCGGGATCGAGCTTTCTCGTCATGGCGGGCAGCATGATCCTGGTCGTGGCGGTGGACGTTCCGTTCCAGGTCTGGGATCACGCGCGCAAGCTGCGCATGACGCGCGAGGAAGTGCGCCAGGAGAGCAAGGAAACCGAGGGCGATCCCCACGTCAAGCAGCACATCCGCGCGCAGCAGCGCGAGCTGGCGCGCCGGCGCATGATGAGCGAGATCCCCAAAGCCGACGTGGTGGTGACCAATCCGACGCACTACGCCGTCGCGCTGCGCTATCAGGGCGACTCGATGCGCGCGCCGAAAGTGGTGGCCAAGGGCGCGCACCTGCTGGCGCAGCGCATCGGCGAACTCGCGCGCGAACACGCGGTTCCGGTGCTCGAAGCGCCGCCGCTCGCGCGCGCGCTGTACCGGCACGCCGAACTGGGCGACGAAGTGCCGGCAGCGCTCTACACTGCCGTGGCCGAAGTCCTGGCCTACGTCTACCAACTGCGCCGGCAGAAGGAGGCCGGCGGCCCGCTGCCGCTGCCCCCCGATTCGCTGCCGGTACCGGCTGAACTCGATCCAGGCGCCGCCGCGTGAACGACACCTTCAAATTCATGATAGTGTTCGGCAAGTCCGGGCCGCGTGCGCTTGCGGTGCCGATACTGATCATCATGATTCTCGGGATGATGATCCTGCCGATACCGCCGTTCTTCCTCGACATACTGTTCACTTTCAACATCGCGCTGGCCATCATCGTGCTGCTGGTCAGCCTGTACACGGTCAAGCCTCTGGACTTCGCCGCGTTCCCGACGGTGCTGCTGATGACCACGCTGCTGCGCCTGTCGCTCAACGTGGCTTCGACCAGGGTCGTGCTGCTCAACGGCCACACCGGTGGCGACGCGGCCGGCAAAGTGATCGAGGCTTTCGGCCATTTCCTGGTCGGGGGCAACTATGCCGTCGGGCTGGTGGTGTTCGCGATTCTGGTGATCATCAACTTCGTCGTGATCACCAAGGGCGCGGGGCGCATTGCCGAGGTCAGCGCGCGCTTCACCCTGGATGCGATGCCGGGCAAGCAGATGGCCATCGACGCCGACCTGAACGCCGGACTCATCGGCGAGGACGCGGCGCGCCGGCGCCGCGCGGAAATCTCGCAGGAAGCCGAGTTCTACGGCGCGATGGACGGCGCGAGCAAGTTCGTGCGCGGTGACGCCGTCGCCGGGCTCATCATCATGCTGGTAAACATCGTGGGCGGCCTGATTATCGGCGTGCTGCAGCACAATCTCGATCTGGCCACGGCGACCAAGTTCTACATGCTGCTGACCATCGGCGACGGCCTGGTGGCGCAGATTCCCGCTCTGGTCATATCCACCGCCGCCGGTATCGTCGTCAGCCGCGTGGCGACCGATCAGGACATCGGCCAGCAACTGGTGGGGCAGCTATTCAACCGGCCGCAGGTGCTGCTGGTCACCGCCGCGATCCTGGGCATCATGGGGATGATCCCGGGCATGCCCAATCTTGCCTTCCTGCTTCTCGCCGGAGGCCTGGCGTGGTGGGGTTACAGGCTGGCGAAGGTGGAGGCCGAACCCGAAGCTGCGCCGATGGAGGCGCCCGCGGCGCCGGTCAGCACCGAAGTCAGCTGGAACGATGTGGTTCCGGTCGATACGCTGGGACTGGAGGTCGGCTATCGCCTGATACCGCTGGTGGACAAGGCGCAGGACGGCGAATTGCTGAAGCGGGTAAAGGGATTGCGCAAGAAGTTCGCCACCGAAATCGGCTTCCTGCCGCCCTCGGTGCATATCCGCGACAACCTCGAGTTGCGCCCCAACGCCTACGTGATCGCGTTGAAAGGGGTGGAAATCGGCCGGGGCGAGGCCTATCCCGGGATGTTCCTCGCCATCAATCCCGGCCACGTCAACGGCAGCCTGCCCGGCGCGGTGACGCGGGAGCCTGCCTTCGGCTTGCCGGCCGTCTGGGTCGAGGCGGGGCTGCGCGAACAGGCGCAGACCTTCGGCTACACCGTGGTCGACGCCGGCACCGTGATCGCGACCCATCTGAATCACGTCATGCACGGCCACGCAGCGGAGTTGCTGGGCCGGCAGGAAGCGCAGCAACTGCTGGAGCACGTAGGGCGCGACTCGCCCAAGCTGGTCGAAGATCTGGTGCCCAAGCTCCTGCCGCTCGCAACCGTGCAGAAGGTGCTGCAGCGCCTGCTCGAAGAAGGCGTCCACATCCGCGACATGCGCACAATAATCGAAGTGATCGCCGAAAACGGCGCGCAGGTGCAGAACGCCGACGAGCTGACGGCTCTGGTGCGGGTTGCGCTGGGCCGCGCCATCGTCCAGCAACTGTACCCGGCGACCAACGAACTGCAGGTGATGGCGCTCGAACCGGGGCTGGAGCGGATTCTGCTGCAGGCGACGCAGGCCAAAGCGGGCGAGGCGCCCAGCGTAGAGCCCGGCCTCGTGGATACGCTGCTGCGCGAGGCCAACGCCGCCGCGCAACAGCAGGAGCGGCTGGGCCTGCCCTCGGTACTGCTGGTTCCGGCCGAACTGCGGGTGCTGCTTTCCCGCTTCCTGCGGCGGACCGCCTCTCAGATCAAAGTCATCGCGCACAGCGAAGTGCCGGATACGAACACCATCAAAGTCACTGCCTTGCTCGGGGGTAAAGCATGAACGTCAAAAAATTCGTCGCCGGCACATCGCGCGACGCCTTGCTCTTGGTCAGGCGCGGGCTCGGTCCCGATGCGCTGATACTTTCCAACCGGCCGGTCGAAGGCGGGGTGGAGATACTGGCTCTGGCGAAGGACGATCTGCCCTCGTTCGTGGGGGCGGCGGACGCCGAGCAGGCGCGGCCGCCGGCGAAGCCCGCCCAGGCACCGCGCGCAGGCCAGCCGAAGACGCAGGCGCCGCTCTCAGTCCGGCCGAAGGCGCAGGGGCCGCTCGCAAGCCGGCCGAAGACGCAGGCCGAGGTCGCGCAGCAAGGCGAAAGCCCGCTCGAAACGAGCCTCGCGAGCGAGATCAAGTCGATGCGCGGAATGCTCGAGGAACAGCTCGGATATCAGGCCTGGGACACGGCGCAGCGGCACGATCCGGGCAAGGCCACGGTGCTGCGCGACATGCTGCGCTCCGGCTTCAGCCCGGGTCTGGCGCGCCAGTTTCTGAACAAGATGCCTCCGGCCGTAGCGCCGGGGCAAAAGCTCGACTGGGTGAAAGCGGTGCTGGAGCGCAACCTGCGCACCGTCGATGTCGCCGATGAAGTCGTGACGCGCGGCGGCGTGTACGCGCTGGTGGGGCCGACCGGGGTGGGCAAGACCACGACCACGGCCAAGATCGCCGCGCGCTGCGTGGTGCGGCACGGTGCCGACCAACTCGCCTTGCTCACCACCGACGGCTACCGGATCGGCGCGCACGAGCAACTGCGCATCTACGCCAAGCTGCTGGGCGTGCGCGTGCTCGCGATCAAGGACGCCTCCGACCTGCAGTTCGCGCTGGAGGACTTGAGCAAGAAGCACCTGGTCCTGATCGATACCATCGGCATGGGGCAGCGCGACCAGATGGTGGCCGAACAACTCGCCCTGCTCTCGGCGACCGGGACCAAGGTCGAGCGTCTGCTGCTACTCAATGCGACTTGCAACGGCGAGACGCTCGACGACGTCGTGCGCGTCTATCGCGGGGGCGGGGTGCACGGCTGCATCATCACCAAGACCGACGAATCGGTCGGCATCGCCACGGTGCTCGACGTGGTCATCCGGCACCAACTCAACCTGCACTACGTGAGCAACGGCCAGCGGGTACCGGAGGATCTGCATTTGCCGGACCGGCAGTACCTGCTGCATCGGGCGTTCCGTGCGCTTGCAGGCGACTCGACGCATCATCCAAGTCCGGACGAATGCCAGTTGATGCTGGCCGCGGCGCCTGCCAGCAGCCTGAATGCGGGAGCCTGCCTTGCCTAGCCTTGCGCCAAGCAAGGCCGCCGCGTCTCCCAAGTCCGGGGACGCGATGCCGGTCTCCGGCCTGAACCGGGGCTTTCCCCGGGCGATGCGCGACCAGGCCGACGGCCTGCGCCGGCTGCTCGACCGGCAGGGGCTGCGCATCGTCAGATTGAGTTCGGGCGCCGGCGGCGGGGGCAAGGCCGGCGCGGTGCTAAACCTTGCGGCGGCGCTGGCCGAAATCGGACGCGACGTGCTGATCCTCGACGAGAACCCGGCGGCGCGCGGCGTGATCGCGGAACTGGGCCTGAAGGCGCGTTTTGACCTGGACGACGTGATCCGGCGCAAGCGCGACCTGGATGAAGTGCTGGTCCGCGGTCCGGCGGGCATATTGATCCTGCCGATCGCCCGCGGCGCCTCATCGCTGGCGCAGATGGCGGCGCGCGACCAGCAATGGCTCATAGACCGCTGTGGCCGGCTCAGTTCGCCCGTCGACACTTTGCTCGTGGATGCCGCCGAAGGCAGCGCCAGCGCGCTTCTATGGCCCGGCATCGCCGCGCAGGAAGTCATCGTGCTCCCCGGGGGCGGCGCGCAGGCGGTCACGGCCGGATACGGGTTGATCAAACGCCTGAACGCCGAGTTCGGGCGGCGCGAGTTCCGTCTGCTGGTGAGCGAGGTCGCGGGCGAAGCCGAGGCGCGCCAGATATTCGACAACATGGCCGGCGTGGCGCGGCGCTATCTGCAGGTATCGCTCGATTTCATGGGACACGTTCCGGCCGACAAACAGCTGCAGCAGGCCGCGCGCCTGCGCCAGCCGGTCGTCGCCGCATTTCCCAAAGCCGCGGCGGCGGGAAGTTTTCGCAGCCTTGCGCTCGCGATCACCGGGTGGCCGCGGGCGCAGGAGGACGCGAGCGGCCTGGACGAATTCATGCGCTGCCTCATCGACTCGAGCCGGCTGCGCGCCGTGGCGGCCTAGGAAGCCCATTCATGTATACCGCAAGCGGAAAACGAGACGTAGAGAGCTACCTCGCGGACTATGCGCCGCTGGTGAAGCGCATTGCGCATTACATGATGGCCAAGCTGCCGGCGAGCGTCGACATCGACGACGTGATCCAGACCGGCATGCTAGGACTGCTCGATGCCATCAATCGCTACGACGAGTCGCACGGCGCGCAGTTCGAAACCTACGCGGCGCAGCGCATCCGCGGCGCGATTCTCGACGGCTTGCGCCAGATGGACTGGCTGCCGCGCTCGCTGCGGCGCGACATGCGCCAGATCGAGAACGCGATCGGCAAGCTGGAGCAACGCTACGGCCGCCCGCCCACGGAGCAGGAACTCGCCAATGAAATGGGACTGCCGCTGGTCGAATACCAAAAAATGTTGCGCGACGCCCGCGGCTATCAATTGATCTCGTACGAAGATTTCAATCACGGCGAGGGCGAAAATTATCTGGACCGCTACAGCGACAGCGGCGCCGACAACCCGCTCGACGTTTTGCTCGATCGCAAGTTGCGCGAACGGCTGGTGCACGCGATCGAGGGCCTGCCCGAGCGCGAGAAGCTGGTAATGGGCTTGTACTACGAGGAAGAACTCAATCTGCGCGAGATCGGCGAGACGCTGGGCGTGAGCGAATCGCGGGTCTGCCAATTGCACAGCCAGGCGGTCGCGCGCCTGCGCAACCATCTCAGAAACGTGTGACCCGTGGACTTCAGCAGCCTTCTCGGAATCGCGATCGCGCTCGCCGGAATCATGGGCGGGATGCTGCTCGAGGGCGGGAACGCCGGGTCGATGCTGCAGGGGGCGGCGTTTCTGATCGTTTGCGGCGGCACGATGGGCGCGGTGCTGGTGCAAAACTCGGCGCAGGTGTTCATGCGCGCGTTAAGGATGGGCAAGTGGCTGCTGTTGCCGCCCGAATTCGCTCCGCGCCGCGTGATCGAGGACGTCGTTCGCTGGAGCCAGGCCGCGCGCAGGGAAGGCCTGCTGTCGCTCGACCGGCAGCTTGCCTCGGCGCACGGTCCTCTCGCGCGCAAAGGCCTGCAACTGCTGATCGACGGCGCCGAGCCGGACAAGATTCGAGAAGTGCTGGAGGTGGAGGTCTATACCTTTCAGGAGCGCTACCGCCAGGGGGCCAGGGTGTGGGAGGCGGCCGGCGGATACTCCCCGACCATCGGCATACTCGGAGCGGTTCTGGGTCTCATACATGTGATGGAAAATCTTTCTGATCCGACCCGGCTCGGCGGCGGCATAGCCGTTGCGTTCGTCGCCACCATCTACGGCGTCGGGCTCGCGAACTTGGTGTTTCTGCCGGTGGCGAACAAGCTCAAGTCGGTGATTTCGAGCCAGGCGCTGTTGCAGGAGATCCTGATCGACGGGCTGGTCGCGATCGCGAACGGCGAACATCCGCGCATCATCGAAAACAGGCTGCTCGGCTATATGAGCGAGATGCACCCCGGCGCGACGGGCGCCTGATCATGCGGCGCAGACATACGTACCTGGACAACAGGGAGTCGGACAACCACGAACGCTGGCTGGTGTCCTACGCCGATTTCATCACGCTCCTGTTCGCCTTCTTCGTCGTGATGTACGCGCTTTCGTCGGTGAACGAAGGCAAGTACCGCGTGCTGAGCGATTCGCTCACCAGCGCCTTTCAGGCCAAAGTGCGCCAGCCGGGAGTAGCGCAACCCGGCGCCCTGCCCGAGACGCAGCCCAAGGCGCTGGAGACGCCGCTGCGCAAGATCAGCAGACCGACCGAGCAGCAGCGCAAGCAGCGCGAGCAGATGCGGGGCATGGCGCAGGATATCCTCAAGGTGCTGGATTCGATGGTGCGCGAGGGGCAGGTCAAAGTCACGCAGACCAATCGCGGCATTTCCGTCGAAATCAACGCGAGCGTGCTTTTTGCCACGGGGCAGGCTCAATTGCGCCCGGACTCCATACGCGCGCTGCAGCAGGTGGCGCGGGTACTGGCGGGCGCGGAGAAGACTTTGCAGGTGGAAGGCTATACCGACAACGTGCCCATCAGCACCGCGCAGTTTCCGTCCAACTGGGAATTGTCCGGGGCGAGGGCGAGCAGTGTGGCGCGCCTGTTCATCGACAGCGGCGTGCCGGAAGAGCGGCTGAGCGTGATCGGCTACGGCCCGAACCGCGCGGTCGCGCCCAACGATACCCCCGAGGGCCGCGCGCGCAATCGCCGCGTTACGCTGATGATCCTGGAAGAAACGCCCGGGAAGACCGTGGAAATTCCGCTCGACAGCCCGGCCGCTGCACAGCAGTAGCTCAACTACAGTACCGGAAATGATCGTTCTTGGAGGAAGGGCCCGAGTGCCGGGCCAGGCTAGTCGCGGGCCGCGCCAGCCAACCCGGGAATTTCAGACCCGGCCGATCTGCCTGCCGCTGCGGAAGGGGCCCAGTTGTCCGTCTGGACGGTAGGTGTGGTCTGAATTCACCGCGGATTGCAGCACTGTGAGCTTTTGCCGGTTTTGCTGCATCCTGTTTTCGATCAGCATGCCGTTGCTGAGATTGAGCTGGCGCGCCATTTCGGCACGGTGCAAGGATTCCGCCCAGGTCTTGCGCAAGGCCGAGGTCCTGGCCGGATAGCGGCTGAACCAGGTTTCAACACCCGCGGCGCTCAAGGGCAGATTCTGACCGGACAGGTAAGCGTCGCGTTTTTGGCCGAGTCGGGACAACAGTTCGATCTGGGCAGATTTTTCCGGCGCGATCGCCGCCAGACGGTCGGCGTTCCCCTGGATCAGAATTTCCTGCTCGGCCTGCAGCAGGCTGACAAACTCGCCTAGCGCTTCATGCTCCGCCTGCAGCACGGCGGCAAAGGCCGCCGGGTTGGCGTGCGTCGCAAGCGAGTCGGTAGCAGCCGAGATCATCAGCTCTGGCGCGACTGCAACAGTTCGCGCGCGGTGGCGAGCAGATGATCTGCGACCACGTCAGGATTGACCTTGAACAGGCCATCGGCGATCGCTTGCCGGATTGCGGCTACATGCGCGGCGTCCACCACCGGCGCATTCGCCATGCCGGCTTCGATCGCCTGCATCTGCGATGCCAGCGGGCTTAACTGGACGCTGTCGCCGTCGCCAGGATTGGCGGCAACGCCTGCGCTCTTGCCAGAGCGGGCCCCGCCGCTGCTTACCGCGGCGCTTCCGACTGGTTTGATTGAATTGTCAATTTTCACGGTAGTCCCCTAGTCTGCTTCTCTCTGCTTCCTTTACGGCAAGGCACGGAGAAACTTTAGGTGGAATCGGGAAAATATGCCCAGCGCATCAACCATGGCCGTGGCGTGAAGTTAACATATTGTTTTAATGCTGAATATCAACGATCGCGCCGGCGCGGGCAATGCCGCTCACCGTCTGCCCGGAGGCGATGCGGACCTGCGCCACCTGTCCTTCTGCCGCAGTGGTCAGAGACTTGCCTTCGGTACTGACCTTGAATCCCGCGCCCTGTGAGCGCACGGTGACCGACTGACCCTGCTGAATGACCGGCGGCGAGCGCAGCAGATCCTGGCGCAAGGGTTGCCCGGCTGAAACATTGTGGGTGACGCTGCGGCCCAGGGCGAAGGCCGGGTCGGTCACAACCGAAGCCGGCAGCTGGGTAAGATCGCCTTCCTGCAGCAGCAGGTCCGAGGCTTCTATCGGTTTTCCCTGGGTCAAGGCACGCGCCGCGATCACGACGTTTGCCGAAATCCTCACAGTCACGGGCACATAGATGGTCCAGGGGGCGCCACCGCTGCAGCGCACGCCCAGGTTCGTGTTTCCCCACAGGCGCACGCCGGCGGGAATGAAGGCTTCCGCGGCCGGGCACGGCGTCAGACTCATGCGGCTGTCCACCGCGCCCACGGTGTAGCTCACCCGGCCCGGCAAACCCGCTGTCTGATTGCGCAGCAACTCTTCCACCGCCTTCTGGATCTGCGCCTGCTGTGCCGGCTCCAGGGCGGCCGGGGCAGGGAGCGCGGCGCCCAGCAGCAGGGAGCCGAGCAGCAGGGAGACCGGAACAACGCGGCGCAGCTTCATCGGTGCCTTCTCCAGCAGGTTGGCGCCATCGCGATGCGATGACTGTCGCAACTATAGTCGCGCGGGCGCGCAACCGAGCGGCGGATTAGCATCACTTTTGGGCGGCTTATCGCGACCTTGCCGGCGATCCACCGGCCGCACCGGCCGCGCGTCATCGGCCGCAAGCGGCAAGAATTGCCGCCCCGGTTGCCACAGCCGGTGAATTGCGCGCGCTTTCCGTCCCTAATCCGCAGGTGCGCCCGGCGGGCGGGGCCTAACATGGCTGGCATGGTTGATGCTCATACAAACCCGTCAGGCAAAAGGACAGAACGGAAAAATCATGGTCGATAAGCTCAATGAGGTGTTTCAGTTTCACCAGAACGCGCTCAATCTGCGCACCTTTCGCCAGCAGGTGCTCGCCTCCAACATAGCCAATGCCGACACGCCCGGATACAAGGCGCGCGACGTCGATTTCGCCACCGCGCTGCAGGATGTCTCGGCCGGGCGCGAAGCCAGTCTGACGCTGCGCACGAGCAACGCCCGGCATATCGGCGCGGCCGCAGGCGGCAACGAACCGGCAAGAATGCTCTACCGCGCCGCGGTTCAACCCAGCATAGACGGCAACACGGTGGATATGAACATGGAGCGCAACCGTTTCGCCGAGAACGCGGTGCACATCGACGCGAACCTCACTTTCCTCAGCGGCAAGATCAAGACGCTGCAAGCCGCGCTGCAAGGATAAGGCCATGTCGCTACTGAACGTATTTGAAATCGCCGGTTCCGCCATGTCGGCGCAGTCGCAGCGCTTGAACGCGGTTGCGAGCAACCTCGCCAACGCCGACAGCGTGACCAGTTCCACCGGCCAACCCTACCGCGCGAAACAGGTCGTGTTCAGCGCCGTTCCCGTGTCGGGTGCGGGCGCTGCCGGCTCCACCAGGCCCGCCGCGGGCGCGGCGGCCAGCGGCGTCGCCGTCACCGCTGTCATCGAAGACGCGTCGCCGGCGCGGAAAGTCTACGACCCGAAGCATGCGATGGCCGACGAGCAGGGCTACGTCACCATGTCCAACGTCAACGTGGTCGAGGAAATGGTCAACATGATCGCCGCCTCGCGCGCCTACCAGAACAATATCGAGATGCTCAATACCGCAAAGACCCTGATGCTCAAGACCCTGACTCTGGGCCAATAGCGAGAGCGCAGAAGCGAATTCAAGTCGATGAACTCGTACCCGATGAACCCGGCAGCACAAAGGACTGAATCATGAGCACTGTAGGCAGCACGACCGACGCAGCGGCGGCATTGGCGGCGCTTGCCTCCGCGAAGGACGCAGGCGCGACCAAGGCGGCGGAAGATCCGCAGTCGAAATTTCTCAAACTGCTGGTGGCCCAGCTGAAGAACCAGGATCCGCTCAATCCGGTGGATAACGCGCAGATGACCTCGCAGATGGCGCAGATCAGCACCGTCGCCGGCATCGACCAGCTCAACACCACGCTGCAGAAGATGGCTTCGAACTTCACCGCATCCCAGTCGCTGCAGGCGGCGTCGATGATAGGACGCAACGTGCTGGTGCCGGGGAGCGAAGTGCAGCTGCAGGACGGCGTGGCGCAGGGCGGCGTGAGCCTGGCGCAGCCGGTGGACAAGCTGACCGTGTCCATCGTCGACGCGTCGGCCCAGGTGTTGCACAAAGTCGATCTGGGCCCGCAGACGGCAGGAGTGGTCAACTTCCAGTGGGGCGGCGTCACCGACAACGGCACGACCGCCGTTCCCGGCAGCTACAGCTTCAAGCTCGAGGCGGTTCAGGGCGGCAACAAGATCGATGCGCTTGCGCTCACGCTGGGGCGTGTAACCGGAGTGACGCAAGGGGCGGGCGGGACGATGTTGAACGTAAGCGGCAAGGCGCCGGTCGCGGTGTCCGATGTCAAACAGGTCATGTAGGCAAGGAGAGATCGAATGAGCTTTCAGCAGGGATTGAGCGGTCTGAACGCAGCCGCGAAGAATCTGGATGTGATCGGCAACAACGTCGCCAACTCCAACACCACCGGCTTCAAGGGCTCCGTGGCGAATTTCGGCGACGTCTTCGCCGCCTCGCTGGGGGGCGGCGGCGGCACGCAGGTGGGGATAGGCACCAGCCTCGCCTCGGTGGCGCAGCAGTTCTCGCAGGGCAATATCACGGTCACGAACAATCCCCTGGACGTGGCCATCAACGGCAAGGGCTTTTTCCGCCTGAGCGACGCGGGCAGCATCACCTATGCGCGCAACGGCCAGTTCGCGATCAACAAGACCGGCGACATCGTCGACAGCGCCGGCCAGAACCTGACCGGATTTCAGGCCGTGGACGGCAAGATCGTACCCGGCGTGCTGGTCAACCTGCAGGTCTCCAGCGCCGACCTGCCGCCGACCGTGACCACCAAGACCCGGGTCGGCGCGAACCTGTCGTCCACGAGCGATCCGATCGCGATCGCGTTCGACAAGGCCGACCCGCTGACCTTCAATTTTTCGACCGCGACCTCGATCATCGACAGCCTGGGGCAATCGCACACGCAGACGCTGTATTTCAACAAGGACGCGGCGCTGGCGAATACCTGGAACGTCAGGGTCTTCGTCGACGGCGTGTCCGCCGACGCCGTTCCCGGTGTCGCAGTTCCCGATGTGCTGACCTTCAGCAATGCAGGCAAGCTGCTCACGGTCACGCCGGCCGCCGCCGGCAGCCCGATGTCCAGCCTGGTCAAGACCGTGCCTCTGACCAACGGCGCCAACGCGCTGACGCTGACCATGGATTACACGGAGATGACGCAGTTCGGTTCGGGCTACGGCGTCAATCTGCTGGAGCAGGACGGTTTTTCCGCCGGCCAGCTGAGCGGCTACAGCATCGGCGCCGACGGCACGATACTCGGGCGCTACAACAACGGGCAGACCAACATTCTCGGCCAGGTGGCCTTGGCGAATTTCAGCAATTCGCAGGGACTCAAACCACTGGGCGAGAGCAAATGGGCCGAAAGTTCGGAGTCCGGCGCAGCGCTGGTCGGCTCGCCCGGCACTGCCAGCCTGGGCGCGCTGCAATCGGCGGCGCGCGAGGATTCGAACGTGGATCTCACCGCCGAACTGGTCAACATGATTACCGCGCAGCGCATCTACCAGGCGAACGCGCAGTCGATCAAGACGCAGGACGCCGTGTTGCAGACCCTGGTCAACCTGAAGTAGGCGTAAGCCTCGGCCAACTGAAACCCTGATCTGATCGTGACCGCGCCTGGGCTTACTGGAGAAATCAAATGGACCGCATGATCTACGTCGCCATGACCGGCGCGAAGCACATACTCGATCAGCAGGCGACCGTGGCCAACAATCTCGCCAACGCGGCGACCAGCGGCTATCGCGCCGCGGCGAGCGCGTTTCGCGCCGTGCCGGTGGTGGGTGAGGGCCTGCCGACGCGCGCGTTCGTGGTGGCCTCGACCCCGGGCTCCGATTTCACCCCGGGTGTGCTGCAAAAGACCGGGCGCGATCTGGACGTCGCCGTTCAAGGGCAGGGCTGGATCGCGGTGCAGGCGGCCGACGGCAGCGAGGCCTATACGCGCAACGGCAGCCTGCAAACCAGCGCCAACGGCATGCTGCAGACGCGCAACGGACTGAACGTGGTGGGCGAAGGCGGACCCATCGCCATTCCGCCGGACGTGAGCATCACCATCGCCAAGGAAGGCACGGTATCGCTGGTGCCGAACATTCCGCCGCCCAACGCGGTCACCACGGTGGGCCGCATCAAGCTGGTGAACCCGGATCCGCAGACCATGGTGCGCGGCGACGACGGCCTGTTCCGGCTGCGCGAAGGCGGCGTCGCCGCTTCGGATCCAAGCGTCAATATCGCCGCCGGCGTGCTCGAAGGCAGCAATGTGAACATGGTCGAGCAGCTGATCAGCATGATCAGCCTGGCACGGCAATACGACCTGCAGATGAAATTGCTGAGCAGCGCCGACGCAAGCGCCAATCAGGCAAGCCAGATTCTCAACCTCAGGGCATGAGCAAGCGTGCGCGCGCTGAGACTCGGTAAGTTTTCCGCCTTGGCCCGGATGGGGCGCAGGGCAAACGTGAACTGGAGTAGAACGTGATCCGATCCCTGTCGATTTCGAAGACCGGCCTCGATGCGCAGCAGACGCAGCTCGATGTCATTTCCAACAACCTGGCCAACGTCAGCACCAACGGCTTCAAGCGTTCGCGCGCGGTGTTCGAAGACCTGCTGTATCAGACGCTGCGCCAGCCCGGGGCCAATTCCTCGCAGCAGACGCAGCTGCCCTCGGGCCTGCAACTGGGCACCGGCGTGAGGCCGGTGGCGACGGAAAAGATCTTCACTCAGGGGAATCTCACCCAGACCGGCAATCCGCTGGATCTGGCGATCCAGGGCAACGGCTTCTTCCAGATCCTGCAGCCCGACGGCACCACCGCCTACACCCGGGACGGATCTTTCCAGGTCGACAACCAGGGCGCCTTGGTCACGGCCAGCGGTTTTGCCGTCCAGCCTGCGGTCACGATTCCGGTCAACTCTCTGAGCATCACCATCGGCCGCGACGGCACCGTGACGGTGATGTCTGCCGGCAGCGCCAGGCCGACCCAGGTCGGAACGCTGCAACTGGTGAATTTCATCAATCCGGCCGGCCTGCAGAGCAAGGGCGAGAACCTCTATCTGGAAACCGCCGCTTCGGGCACCGCCAGCGCCAACACGCCGGGCACCAACGGCATCGGTTCGCTGAGCCAGGGCTATGTCGAGACGTCGAATGTGAACGTGGTGGAGGAACTGGTCAACATGATCCAGACGCAGCGCGCCTACGAGATCAATTCCAAGGCGATCACCACCTCGGACCAGATGCTGCAGAAACTGACGCAAATATAGGAGCGCTTGAAAAATGAACATCGCCACCTTGCACACCCTGGGTCGAGGCGCCGGCGCGGCCGCGGCGTTCGCCCTGCTGCTTGCCGGCTGCGCCGTCACGCCGCCGGCGAGCGTGCACCAGCCGATGACGGCGCGTCCGGCGCCGGCGCCCGTGGCCCCGGTGGCGAACGGCGCCATCTATCAAGTCCAGTACGCGGCGCAGCCGGGCTACGTCAACCGGCCGCTGTTCGAAGACCGTCGCGCGCGCGCGGTGGGCGATATCCTGACCATCAGCATCAGCGAAACCACCTCTGCGAGCAAGAAGTCGAGCAGCACTGCCGGGCGCACGGGCAGCACCAACGCCGCGGTCACCGGCCTTTCGGGCCTGCCGGGCAAGAGCCTGCTCGGGTCGAATGTGTCCGGAACTTCGGCCAGCGCCTTCGAAGGCAAAGGGGACAGCGCGAGCAACAACGTATTTACGGGGACGGTGACGGTGACCGTGATCGAGGTGCTGCCCAACGGCAATCTCCTGGTAAGCGGCGAAAAGCAGCTCGGCATCAACCAGGGCTCCGAGTTCGTGCGCTTTTCCGGGATCGTGAACCCGGCTTCGGTTTCCTCCAGCAACACGGTGTCCTCCACCCTGGTGGCCGACGCGCGCATCGAGTACCGCGGCAACGGCTACATCGACGAGGCGCAGACCATGGGCTGGCTCGGGCGCTTCTTCATGTCCGTACTGCCGTTCTAGCGTGAATTCAACAACGAGAATCCGAACATGCGTCCATACAAATACCGTTTTTTCGCCGCGCTGCTCCTGGCTTGCGCCTGCGGCAGCGTTCAGGCCGAGCGCATCAAGGACCTGGTATCGATCCAGGGCGTGCGCAGCAACCAGCTGATCGGCTATGGCCTGGTGGTCGGGCTGGACGGCAGCGGCGACCAGACCACGCAGACGCCGTTCACTGTGCAAAGCATCATCAGCATGCTGACCCAGCTCGGCGTGAGCATGCCGACCGGAACCAGCCTGCAACTGAAGAACGTTGCGGCGGTGATGGTGACTGCGGCGCTGCCGGCGTTTTCCAAGCCCGGGCAGACGATAGACGTGACCGTCTCCTCCATGGGCAACGCCAAAAGCCTGCGTGGCGGCACCCTGCTTATGGCGCCGCTGAAAGGCGGCGACGGCCAGGTCTATGCCGTGGCGCAAGGCAATGTGCTGGTGGGCGGAGTGGGGGCCAGTTCGCCCGGCGGCGGTGCGAGCGTGCAGGTGAATCATCTCTCCGTCGGGCGCATCAGCGCCGGAGCCACGGTGGAGCGCGCCGTGCCGACGACCTTGGGGCAATCCGACCACATCAATCTCGAGGTCAACGTCACCGACTTCAGCACCACGCGGCGCATCGTCGACGCGATCAACGCCAGGTTCGCGGCCGGAACGGCCACGGCCATCGACGGGCGCTCGATCCAGGTGCAGGCGCCGGCGCTGATCGACCAGCGCGTCACCTTCATGGCGGACCTCGAGAGCCTGGACGTGACGCCGGCGCAGACCAGCGCCCGGGTAATCGTGAACGCGCGCACCGGATCGGTGGTGATGAACCAGGCGGTGATGGTCGACGCCTGCGCCGTCGCGCACGGCAATCTTTCGGTATCGATCAGCAGCGAACCGGTGATCAGCCAGCCGGCGCCGTTCTCCCAGGGTCAGACGGTGCAGGCCGAGCGCGCCACGGTCGAAATCAAGGCGGACAAGAGCGGCCTGACGCTGGTGCGGCAGAGCGCTTCGCTAGGCGACGTGGTCAAAGCGCTGAACGCGATCGGCGCCACGCCGCAGGATCTGCTGGCGATACTGCAGGCGATGAAGTCCGCAGGGGCCTTGCGCGCGGAGTTGGAAATCATCTGAACGGCTCGCGGTTGCGGCGTGAACCTGGCGCGAATATTGCATGTGTAAGCGGGACGGGGAAATAGAAAAGGATAGGGCCAGACCATGATCCAGAAAACAGACGCCACCGGCAGTTTCGCGCTCGACGCGCGCGGCCTGGATACGCTGCGCATGCAGGCAAAACAGAATCCGGAGGCGGCGCTCAAGGGCGCGGCGCAACAGTTCGAGGCGGTGTTTCTGAACACTTTGCTCAAAAGCATGCGCGACGCCACGCCCCAGGACGGCATCACCGACAGCGAGCAGACCCGCGCCTACACCTCGCTGCTGGACCAGCAACTCGCGCAAACCATGTCGAGCAAAGGCATAGGCCTGGCCGATCTGATGCTGCAGCAGATGCAGCGCGGCCGCGCCGCCTCCGGATCGATCACGCCCGCCGCGCAGGCCACCGAACCGGCGGCGAGCCCGCTTTCCGCGCCGCAGAAGAAGCCGGGCGGGATCAAGCCAGAGGCATTGAAGTCCGGTCAGGATTTTCTGGATCGCATGAAATCGCATGCGCAGGAAGCGAGTCAGGCGACCGGCATACCGGCGCGCTTCCTGCTGGGCCAGGCAGCCCTCGAGAGCGGCTGGGGCAAGCGCGAGATACGCGCCGCGGACGGCAGCCAGAGCTTCAATGTGTTCGGCATCAAGGCCGGGCGCAACTGGACCGGGCCGACCGTGCAGACCATGACCACCGAATACGTGGACGGGGTGCCGCGCAAGGTGATGCAGAAGTTTCGCGCCTATTCGTCCTACGCCGAAGCGTTCAAGGACTACGCCGGCCTGATGCAGGGGAGCAAACGCTACGCCGCGGTACTCAAGCAGACCGATAGCGCCGGATTCGCCTACGGCCTGCAACGTGCCGGCTACGCCACCGACCCGCAGTACGGGCAAAAGCTGACGCAAATCCTGAACAGTTCGCGCATGCGTCAGACGATCATGGCCTGAGGCGGGTGGAACGTGAAACACGCGCGTCTCAATTTAACCGGGAAACTGCCGCTAACCTCGGATAGAGGCGGGTGGCGAGGGCTTTATCATGGGTAGCAGCATCTTTGGCATCGGCGCCAGCGGACTCAATGTCGCGCAGGCCGGACTGGTCACGACCGGGCACAACATCACCAACGCCTCCACCCCCGGTTTCAGCCGCCAGGAGATTGTCCAATCGAGCAATCTTCCGGTGCTTTCCGGGGCCGGCTTCTTCGGCCAGGGCGCGCAGGTGAGCACGGTAAAGCGCATGTACAGCGATTTCCTGTCGAATCAGGTCAATCTGGCGCAGACACAGGGCAGCCAGCTGGATTCGTACTACGCCGAGATCCAGCAGATCGACAATATGCTGGGCGACGTCAGCGCCGGTCTCGCCCCCGCGCTGCAGGAGTTCTTCAGCGGCGTGAACGGCGTCGCCGCCAACCCGGCTTCCATGCCTTCGCGCCAGGCGATGCTCTCCGGGGCGCAAACCCTGGTGGCGCGCTTTCAGAGCCTGGACCAGCGCCTGACCGAGATCGGTTCCGGCATCAACGGCGCCCTGCAAAGCAGCATAGGCGCGATCAATTCATTTGCCAGACAGGTCGCCGCCCTGAACAACAACATTGCCATCGCCGAGGCCGCCACCAACATGCAGCCGGCGAACGATCTGCGCGACCAACGCGATGCCCTGATCGCGGAACTGGGCAAGGAGATCCGGGTGACCACTGCGGTTCAAAGCGACGGCAGCTACAACGTCTTCGTCGGCAACGGCCAGCCGGTCGTGGTCGGACGGCAAACCTTCGATCTTGTCGCAGCACCCTCGCTGGAGGATGTGTCGCGTCTCGAGGTGGGCTACAGCAGCGGGGCCAAGACCGTCCTGCTCGGCACCGCGACTTTGCAGGGGGGGAACCTCGGCGGATTGCTCGCGTTCCGCAGCGAGACCCTGGACGCCACTCAGAACGCCATCGGGCGCGTAGCGATCGGCGTGGCGCAGGCTTTCAACGATCAGCACCGATTGGGGCAGGATTTGAACGGCCTGATCGGCACCGATTTCTTCAGCGTCGCCGCCCCGGCGGTGCTGCCGCGCACGGGCAATGCGGGCAGCGCCGCAGTCAGCGCCGGCATTACCGATGTCAGCGTGCTTACCACCAGCGATTACCGGCTGCAATACATGAGCGAAGCCCTCGTGGCCGGCGTGCCGACCTCGACGTTCACGCTCACCAGAACGTCGGACAATACCGCCACCAACTTTTCATTCGCGACCGCCGCAGGCGGAAGCCTGACCGTCGATGGACTCAGCGTGGGCATCCCCGCGAGCCCGCCGGGAGCCGCAGGCGTGGTCAACGACGCCTGGATGATCCGGCCGACGCGCGTCGGCGCGCGCGACATCGCCGTTGCGTTGAAAGATCCGTCCAGGATCGCGGCGGCGAGCCAGATTGCGACTGCAGCGGGGCAGACGAATCAGGGCAGCGGAGCAATAACATCGGGCAAAGTCACCGACTCCGCGCTGTGGAATGCAGCGGGCAACAACAAGAATCTCACGATCAAATTCGCGGTGAGCGCCGCGGTGCCGCCGGTCACGACCTACGACATCATCGACAACGCGACCAACACCTCGATGCTTACCGGGCTCGCGCCGGCGGCGAGCGGTCCCTACCTGGGCAGCTATGCCGACGGCAGCCCGATTGTCCTCAGCCAGATCGGGCCGCCCGCGTTCGACTTCGGCGCGCAGGCGACCGTATCCGGCGCGCCCTTGAACGGCGATACCTTTACCGTCCGACCCAACCTGGGCGGCGTATCGGACAGCAGCAACGCCGTGGCGCTGGCCGGACTGCAAACCGCCAATTCCCTGGGCAAGGACGCGAGCGTGGCCGGCGCGCAGGCCGTGCTCAATTTCCAGCAGGCTTACGCCCAGCTGGTGAGTGACGTCGGCAACAAGGCGCGTCAGACCTCGGTCATGGCGACGGCGCAGCAAAATCTGGTCGCGCAAACCAGGAAGGCGCAGCAATCGATCGCCGGCGTGAGCCTGGACGACGAGGCCGCCAATCTGCTGCGCTATCAGCAGGCATACCAGGCCTCGGGCAAGATGATGCAGATCGCGACCGGTCTGTTTCAGACGCTGCTCGACATTAGCAGGTAAGGAGAGCTTCATGCGCATCAGCACCAACACGATCTACGATACCGGCGTCGCCAACCTGCAGCAGCAATCAGCGCGGTTGATGCAGATACAGGAGCAGATCGGAGCGAGCCGGCGCATCCTGACGCCTTCGGACGACCCCGGCGGTTCCGCCCGGGTGCTGGAGATTTCGCAGTCGCAGGGGATCAGCCAGCAGTACGACGCCAACATCGGCGCCGCCGCGGACAGCCTGGCGTTGCAGGAATCGGTGCTCGCGAGCGTCACCGAACTGCTGCAAAGCGCGAGGGACGCGACCAATGCCGCCGGGAACGGCAGCTACAACTTGAGCGATCGCCTGACTCTGGCAAGCACCTTGCGCGGCCAGTACCAGCAGCTCATCGGGCTGGCCAACAGCGTCGACAGCACGGGCCAGTATCTGTTCGCCGGCTACAGAAGCGCGACCAGTCCGTTCAGCCAGACCTCGCCCGGCGTGGTGGTCTACAACGGGGACGAGGGAACGCGCCTGATGCAGGTCGGACCCACGCGCCAGATGGAAATCAGCGATTCCGGAGACGGATTGTTCGTCAGCATCCCCGACGGCAACGGCAATTTCGTTACCCGGACCGGCGCCAATACGGGCACTGCGCTGATCGACAACGGCAATACGCTGGACGCGGTGAAGTGGAACAACGCGCTCAACGGCAAGGACTACACGATCCGATTCGCGGTGAACGCCGGCGGCACGACCGGTTACGACATCGTAGACAACGCCACGGGCAATTCATGGATCACCGGCGGCAGCGTCCCCGGAGCGGCGCGCCCCTATACCAGCGGCAACGCGATCGATTTCAGCCGGCCGGCGTTGCAGGCGTTCGACTTCGGCGCGAGCCTGACGCTGACCGGCGCGCCCAGAAGCGGCGACAGCTTCGTCATTACCAATCCGGACACCCTGGGCGGGGATATCGGCGTCGTCGCGTCCGTCGGCAATACGGGGACGGCCGTCGTCGTTCCCGGCGCCATCGCCGCGCCCGCGAACTGGGCCGGTCGCGACCTGACGCTAAGGTTCGATGTGAGCAGCGCGATTCCCCCGGTGACGACCTACGACATCGTCGACAACACAACCGGAAATTCCGTATTCACGGGCGGCGCTTCCGCAGCGCCCTATTCGCGCTATTTCGCCAGCGGCAGCGGCATCGACTTGAGCCAGGCGAGCGTGACCGCGCTCGATTTCGGAGCGCAGGCCAGCGTTTCCGGAACGCCGCAGAACGGCGACAGCTTCAGCGTAAAGGCGAGCACGACGCAGGATGTGTTCAAGACCATGAGCGATCTGGCTGCCTTGCTCGAATCGGGGGCGGGATCGACGCAGCGCACCAACGAATTGACGCGGCTGCAACTCGATCTGAGCAACGCCCTCAATACGCTCATCTCGGCGCGTTCCTCGGTCGGAACGCGCATGAAGGAACTCGAAAATCTGAAAAACGGCAACGACAGCCTGGCGCTGCAGTACAGCCAGAGCCTGTCGCACATACAGGACCTGGACTATGCGAAGGCGGCGTCCGAATTCACGCAGCAGCAGGTGACGCTGCAGGCGGCGCAGCAGACGTTTGTCAAAGTGGCGGGTTTGTCGCTGTTCAACTATCTGTGACAACGCACATGAGATTTCACACTGGTCGCGGCAATAAACCGCGGCGCGGGCGGCGCCGGGCGGCGCCGGCGGCGCTATGCGCGATCGCCCTGCTGCTGACGGCTTGCGCCAACACCGTCAGCTACGGGCCGCAGGTGACCGACGGCGCGGGCAACAAGCTGAGCACTCTGATTCCGAACAAGGCCCTGCAGATTTCGTCCGGCTTGAGCCTGAGCATGGAAAACATGGCTTTGATCGCATTGATCGACTGGGCGGTCGATCCGCAGGCGCCGAACTGGCAGCTGGCGCAGGCGCCGCTGGGCGAGGACCGGGTGCGCATATCGCTGCGCAAGAAGCGCTTCACCACCGGCGGCGACGGCGAGGCCGGGCAACTGTTTGCGCGGCGCGCGCAAAACCTGGTGCGCGAAGGCGGCTATGCCACCTATAGCGTGCTCGAGTACACCGAAGGCGTCGAGTCCTCCGTGCCGATCGCGCAGCGCGTGGCGCAGGGCGTGATCGAACTCAAGCGCTAAGCGCGGCTGCGCGCTACTGACCCCGCAGCTGCGCGCTACCGATCCCGCGGCCACGCGCTACCGATCCCGCGGCTGCGATCCGGCTTTCTCGCGCCTGCTAGCGCAGGCGCAGGCCCGCGGCGAGCCGGAGCATGGTTTCGAAACCGTCCTGGAAGATCTGCTCGATGGCCGGCCTGAAATACGGGAACGACAGCGCCAGCACGAGGAAGCCCATCAAAATCGTCAGCGGGAAGCCGACGGCAAAGATATTGAGCTGCGGCGCCGCGCGCGTGAGTACGCCCAGGGCCAGATTGGTGATGAGCAAGGCCGCCATCAGGGGCAGCGACAGTTTCAGGGCGTAGGAAAAGACCAGGCCGGCCCACTCGACCAGCGAGCGCAGCCCGGGCGCGGCGGACTGCGCTGCGACGGGCAGGGCATCGAAGCTCTCTATCAGTCCGGACAGGAGCAGCAGATGGCCGTCGATCGCGAGAAAGATCAGGCTGGCGATGACCCCCATGAATTGCCCCAGCACCGGAATGAAACCCGGAATCGAGGCGTCGTACAGGGTGGCGAAGCCGAGGCCCATCTGCAGGCCGATGAACTCGCCGGCCATCTCGGTCGCGTGAAACACGATCTGCATGGCGAAACCGAGCGCGAGGCCGATCAGCATCTGCTGCGCCAGAATCAGCAATCCCATGGCCGAGGCGGGATCGATATCCGGAGGCGGCGGCAACAGCGGCGCGACCAGGATGGTGATCAGGAATGCGAGCCCGATCTTGATCTGCAGCGGCAGGCTGGGATTGCCTATGATGGGCGCGCTCGCGAACAGCGCCAGCACGCGCGCGAGGGGCCAGGCGAACGCGGCGAGCCAGGCGTTGAGTTCGGCGGTGGTGACGCTGAGCATGCGGCAGGCGGCCGAGCGAGTCCGCTCAGCCTATCATTCCGGGAATGCCGGTGAAGAGGTTGGTGATGTAATCGAGCAGGATGCTCAGCATCCACGGACCGAACACCACGAGCACCACGAAAATAGCCACCAGTTTCGGGATGAAGGACAGGGTCATTTCGTTGATCTGCGTGGCGGCCTGAAACACGCTCACGATCAGGCCCATGAGCAGCGCCGCGAGCAGCGGCGGCGCGGAGATCATCAGGGTGACTTCCATCGCCCGCTGCGCCAGCGAAATGACGGTATCCGGATTCATGGTGCCCGCATGGCTGGGATCGGTGGGGGGCGCCGGCGCATTGCGGCGTCAGCTGTAAAAGCTTTGCACGAGCGAACCGATCAGCAGGTGCCAGCCGTCGGCGAGCACGAACAGCATGATCTTGAACGGCAGGGAAATGGTCGCGGGCGACATCATCATCATGCCCATGGACATTAGCACGCTCGCCACCACCATGTCGATGATCATGAACGGCAGGAACACCAGGAAGCCTATCTGGAACGCGGTCTTCAGCTCGCTCGTGACATAGGCCGGGATCAGGATCTTCATCGGCACCTGGGCGGTATCCTGCAGCGGCGGCAGATTGGCGATGCGCGCGAACAGCGCCAGGTCGGGTTCGCGCGTCTGGCGCAGCATGAAGGTGCGCAGCGGCGCAGCGCCCTTTTCCACGGCGTCGGTGAAGTTGATGCGGTTCTCGGCAAACGGCTGGTAGGCCTCGTCGTAGATGCGGTCCAGCACCGGCGACATCACGAACAGCGTGAGAAACAGCGACAGGCTGATGACGACCTGGTTGGACGGGGTCGATTGCAAGCCGAGCGCGTGGCGCAGGAGCGAGAGCACGATGACGATGCGGGTGAAGCCGGTCATCAGCAGCAGCACCGCGGGCAGGAAAGACAGGGCGGTGAGCGTGAGCAGCGTCTGTACGCTCAGGGTGTAGGTCTGTCCGCCCCCTGCAGCGGGCTTGCTCGTGATCGAGGGCAGGGACAGGTCCTGCGCCAGCGCGGGCAGTGCCAGCGTCAATCCGAGGAGCAGCAACGCGGGCAGGCCGAATCGAAACGCGTTTGCGCGCGCGCCGGAGCGCGTGGCGAATCCGCGCGCCTTATCCATTGGTGCGTCCAGTTGGCACGTCCATTAGGCGCGCTTCTCCATCATGCGGCGCAGCCAGAGCGCGAAGCCCTGGTCCACCGGTGCAAGGGCGCCGGGTGCGTCGGCTGCGTCGGTTTTGGCCATGGTGTGCAGGCGGCGCACCTGACCCGGCGCGACGCCCAGGAGCAGCCAGGTTTCGCCTACCTCCACCAGGACCACGCGCTCGCGCTGTCCCACGGCGGCGGCTCCGACCACGCGGATCAGTCCGGCGCCGGTTCCGGGCAGGGCGGAGAGCCGCTTCATCAGCCAGGCGAGAGCGCCGACCAGGCCCAGGACCAGGGCCAGTCCGAGCACCATCTGCAGATATCCGCCGGCGGACACCGCTGCCGGGACATGGGCTGCCTGGGGCGCGGCGGCAGTCTGCGCGCACAGCGCGCCTGCCTGCAGCAGCGCAGCCGCACCGAGGCAGCGGCGCGAGATGAGCCGGCGCGCAAACTGCGCGCTTGCGCGGCGCAGGCGCGAAAAGCGAATGTGCGCAGGCCGGCCGCTGATGCGTTGCATCGTCGATCTACCGGTTCAGCTTGCGGATGCGTTCGGACGGCGTGATGATGTCTGTGAGGCGGATGCCGAACTTGTCGTTCACCACCACGACCTCGCCCTGGGCGATCAGGCAGCCGTTGACCAGCACGTTCATCGGTTCGCCCGCCAGGCCGTCGAGTTCTACCACCGACCCTTGGGCCAGCTGCAGCAGATTCTTGATCGCGATCTTGGTGCGTCCGAGCTGCACTTCCAGACTCACCGGTATGTCGAGGATCATGTCGAGGTCGGTGTGCTGCGCCGCGACGGTGCCGCCGGCGCTGAATTGCTCGAACACCTGCGTCGGCGGAACGTTGCCCGGGGTATGCGTAGGCGCGGCCGTTGCCGCTGCCTGCTCGTTCATCGCGGCGCCCCAGTCGTCGGCGCTGATCTGTTCGGCTTCCGTGGTATCGGCCATGTTTATCTCCGTTTCATTCGCCGGTCGAACTGTGCAGCAACTTGTCCACCTTGAGCGCATACTGGCCGTTGAACAGGCCGTAGCGGCATTCCATCACCGGTATCCCGTCGACCGCGGCGGTGATCGCCTCCGGGATCGCAAGCGGAATCACGTCGCCGGCCTTCATCTGCATGATCTCGCCCAGCGTCGTCTGCGCCTGCCCCAGGGTGGCCACGAGTTCAACCTCCGCCACCTGCACCTGCTGCGACAGCAGGCGAATCCAGCGCTTGTCCACCTCGAGCCGGTCTCCCTGCATGCTGCTGTAGAGCAGATCGCGTATCGGTTCGATCATGGAGTAGGGCAGGCAGATGTGGAATTCGCCCGAGGTCGAGCCGAATTCGATGTTGTAGGTCGTGACCACCACCACCTCGTTCGGCGTGACGATGTTCGCGAACTGGGTGTTCATCTCCGCGCGCAGGTATTCGAATTTCACTTCGTACACCGGCTTCCAGGCCTTTTCGTACTCCTCGAACACCACGCCGAGCAGGCGCTGGATGATGCGCTGTTCGGTCTGGGTGAAATCGCGCCCCTCGATGCGGACGTGGAAGCGGCCGTCGCCGCCGAACAGATTGTCCACCACCAGGAACACCAGATTCGGATCGAAGATGAAGAGCGAGGTTCCGCGCAGGGGCTTGACCTGCACCATGTTCAGATTCGTCGGCACCACCAGGTTGCGGATGAATTCGGTGTACTTGATGATGCGGATCGGGCCCACGGAAATTTCGGCGGTGCGGCGCATGAAATTGAACAGGCCGATGCGCAGCTGGCGGGCGAAGCGCTCGTTGATGATTTCGAGAGTGGGCATGCGCCCGCGGACGATGCGTTCCTGGGTCGCGAGATTGTACGGACGGATTTCCCTCGGATCGACCGCCGCCGCCGCATCGTCGCCCTCGTCGCCCGCGCCTTTGAGCAGTGCATCGATTTCGTCCTGCGAGAGGAAGTCTTTGCTCATCGCGCCTACTGTATGACGAAGGAAGTGAACAGCACGCTGGAGATGCCGCCGGAAGGCACGCTGCCTCCCAGCGCCTGCGCCGTCTCTCCCATG
Source organism: uncultured Enterobacteriaceae bacterium (assembly GCA_964400745.1). GTDB lineage: Bacteria > Pseudomonadota > Gammaproteobacteria > Burkholderiales > SG8-39 > 2-12-FULL-64-23. The sequence goes on from CAYNVY010000021.1 coordinate 29,245, forward strand.
ATTTCGGTGGCGAGCGCCTGCTTGCCCTCAAGGGTCGAGATCTGGCTGGCCTTCTTGCTCGAGAGCAGCAGCAGGATGCGATTGCGGATATCGGGCATGTTCAGCTTGATCGCATCGGTGTAGGCGGGATCGGTGGTCTTGAGGGTCAGTCCTACCTGCAGGTACTGGGCGGAGTCTTCCATCTGCAGATTGACGGTGAAAGGCTCCAGCGGGACGAAGGTCGGCGGTTTGGACGGCGTGCTCTTGGCCGCCTTCGCCGGGCCTGCCTTGCCGGCCACGGGCTTTTCTTCCTGCGGCGGCGCCTTGCCGATGAAATACCAGGCGGCGCCGCCGCCGATCAGGAGCAGCGGAAACACGATCAAGAGCAGCATCTTCAGCAGATTGCCCTTTTTCTTGGGCGGCGCGGCCTCGTCCGCAGCGCCGTCCGATTCCGGTTTCGCTTTCGGATCGGATTTGGCCTTGGGAGCTTGTTTCGCGTCCTTGGGATTGCTCGTTGCCATGATATGACTGGGCCAAAATTGGTTGAGAGAGGTAGAGAGGTATGTCCGAATTATCGGCGATGCTCAGCGCTCCCGCCGGGCGAAACAGACAGGTGAATTCCCCTCAACTCGCTCGTTTGCACCGGCGGCAGGCGCGCGCAATCACGCGAAAATATCGACCAGGCCGCGCGTGGCGCGCAGAGTGTGCGTCACCGCGAATGCTCCGCCCATGTCCGCCTGTGCTGCGCCGCGCGGCAGGTGGCTGCGGGCATCCTGTTGCGCCTGGTCGCGAAACGATTCTGCGCCGACGTTGGTATTGCCGAGCGTGATGCCGCCCTCGGCCAGCATCTCGCGCAATCGCGGCATGGCGGCTTCGATCGCCTCGCGCACCGATGCGTGCTGGGATACGAATTGGGCGCTCGCCTGGTCGTTGTTGACGGTGAGCGTGATCTGCAGCGGTCCGAGTTCCGGAGGGTTGAGGTGCAGTTCCGCCACCTGCAGTTTTTGGCCTGCCATCCACAGGACTTTTTCGCCCAGTCCGCGATCCCAGCCGGGCGCGCTCACGTGCGCCGCGATGGCTGCTGTCGCGGCGGCTGTTTGATGGGTTTGCGAGGGCGCGTTGGCGCCGCTCATACCGGCCTGAGGCGCCGCTTCCGCGGCGTGGCGCTGTGCGAGCACCGCATCGGGCGCAGCCGCCGTTTCCACAGCCTCGCGCGCGGCCGGCAAGATTTTGCCGCCGGCGGCAGATTCTGCCAGGGCAGCGTTTGCCGCCAGGGCGAATTCCGTTTTCGCATTTCCGGCCGCGCGTTCCGTGCCGTTCTGAATCGCAGCTGCGGTAGCGCTCGCCTCGGCCCCGCTCAAGCCGTTGCCCGCCTTTGCGTGGCCCCTGAGGCGCGAACCGCGGGAGTTCAAACCGCCCGACAGCGCATCCGCAACAGACTCGGCTGCGCCGGCTGCGGCGTTCGCATCGCTGATTCCGGCATCGGCTGCGGCAAGCAAGGCCATTGCGTTCTGCGGCGCGGGCAGGGCGCGCGCGCCGGCGAGCAGGGCTGCAACAGAGGCATCGATCGCAGCGCTCGCGTCCTTGGCCTCCTCCGGGACGTCCTTGGCGCTGCTTCGGTCTGTCGCTTCAGTCTTGTTGCCCGCGTCGTTTGCGGGGGAGGGCTGGCCCTGAAGGGCGCTCATTTCCCGCGACAGCTCTTCATGGAACAGGCCGTCTTCCTTCTGCCCCTGCTTGATGTCGCCGGATGCTTCCGGAGCGCGTGGCGCCGCGTTTGCGGCAGGGCGGGGTGCGGCAGAAACGGGGATTGCGGGCAGGTCGGTCACGATGTGTCCTTGGTCTCGGATAGACGGCGATGTTGTCGAATGGATACGCAGCTCTTCATGCAAGCTGCGTGCCAGTTATCGCGAGGCGGAGGACACGAAGTGGAAGACAAGAGGTGGAAGACAAGAGGCGGAATACACGAGGCGGAATACACACAAGGCGGCGCCAGGGTGGAGGCGCGCCCGGTTTGCGCCCCGGGCGTCCCGCGCCGGCCCGGTGCGCTCAGCCGGCAGTCACGCGTTGGGCGAGAAAGCCGCGCAGCGCGAATTCATCCTGCTCTTTTTGCTCCTGCTTCGCCTCGCGCTTGACTTCGACCGTGAGGTGCCGCTGGAACAGGGTGTCGAAGGATTTGAGCTGGCGCTGCTGCACGTGCCAGTGCTGCTGGCCGGCTTTGACCCGCAGCTTGGATTGGGCCACCGCGTCGCGCTGCTGCAGGATGGCGGTGTCGATCTTGTCGATGAAGTGGTGGAAGTTGCGCCAGTCGACGCTGTTCATTCCGGTCTTGGCCACTTGCGCCAGATGCGCCGCGTATTCGCTGCGGTACTCGAGCAGCAACTGCAGCCGCTGCTCCATTTCTTTGTCCTGGCCGTTGATGGCGCACAGCTTCGCCGCCGCGGCGTCGCTGTTGACCTGCGCCAGATCGAGCAAGGTTTGCAAGGGAAAGGGCCTGGCCATTGCTTTCTCCTGTTCTGTCATTGACTGGTTATCGGCAGATTTGCCGTTTGCATTAGGGCCGCAAGCTGGCTGACGCTGCCTGCGTAGGGCTGGGACTCGCGCATGCCCTGCTGCAGGAACGCTTCCAACTGCGGATGGATCGCGATCGCCTGATCGAGCACCGGATCGTTGCCGGCGCTGTAG
>CAYNVY010000022.1:0-31048 GCA_964400745.1 uncultured Enterobacteriaceae bacterium
AGCCGCCTCCGAGCCGGATTCTCCGGACCCAGGGCTATGCTGTCGGCGGCCTGCGGCCTTCGCCCGGGTCGCATCCCCGCTGGGCGGGGCCCCTGCTCCTAGGCTCATGCCGCTCTCACTTTTCGCTCCCTCCCGGGGCGTGCTTCCCAGCGCTCGCGGATGAAGCCGGCGATGCCCTGCGGGAATACGAGGACCAGAAACAGGATGATGGCGCCGAGCAGCGCGCGCCAGAATTCGGTCTGGCGCGCGATGGTGTCCTGCAGCCAGGTGAAAGCTGCGGCGCCGGCCACCGCGCCGGTGAGCGTCTGAATGCCGCCCATCAGCACCATTACCAGGCCGTCGACGGAGCGCGGGATGGCGAGCGTATCGGGGGAGATGCTGCCCTTGGAAAACGCGTGCACCGCGCCGGCGAGGCCGGCGAACGCGCCCGCCAGCGCGAAGCCCAGCCACTGGCGCTGGCGCAGGTCGATGCCGATGGCGTCGGCGCGCAGCGGCGAATCGCGACCGGCGCGCAGCGCAAAGCCGAAGGGGGAGAACACGACGCGCCAGAGAAACAGGATGCCGCCCGCGCAAAGTGCGAGCGCAAGATAATAGAACGCGATTTTCGAAGACAGCCACTGCGCCGGCCAGATTCCGACCAGGCCGTTGGAGCCGCCGGTGAAGTCGTCCCACTGATACACCACCGACCAGGCGATCTGGGCGAAGGCGAGGGTCAGCATCGCGAGGTACACGCCCGACAGGCGCACGCAGAACCAGCCGAAGATCAGCGCCCCCAGTCCGCCGCCCAGCGGCGCGAGCAGCAGCGCGGCTTCCATCGGCACGGCATGTTTGAACAGCAGCGCGGCGGCGTAGGCGCCGAGTCCGAAATAGGCCGCGTGGCCGAAGGAATGCATGCCGGCCGGTCCCATGATGAACTGCAGGCTGACGGCGAACAGCGCGAACACCAGGATGTCGGTGAGCAGCACCAGCGTGTAGCGGTCGGAAAACAAGGGCAGCAAAGCCAGCAGCGCGAGCACTGCTGCGAGGAATCTGATCAGACTGGTCGAAGGCAGGTAGAGCGGCGGCTCGACCGATGCCGCACCGCGGGGGGCGCCCTGTTCCCGGCCCATCAGGCCCCAGGGGCGGATCACCAGCACCACCGCCATGACGATGAATTCGACCACCAGCGTGAGCTTGGAGAAGGAGAAGGCGATGCCGAACAGGCTGACGTTGCCTATGCCGATGCAGAAGGCCTTGATCACGCCGATGATCACCGCGGCGAGGAAGGCGCCGGGAATGCTGCCCATGCCGCCCACCACGACGACGACGAACACGTCGGACAGAATCGTCAGATCCATGGTGAGCACCGCGGGTTCGCGCGGGATCTGTATCGCTCCGCCTAGGCCGGCGAGGAAGGAGCCGAGCGCGAATACGCTGGTGAACAGCCAGGCCTGGTTCACGCCGAGGGCGCCGGCCATCTCGCGGTCTTCGGTCGCGGCGCGCACCAGCGTGCCCCAACGCGTGCGCGTGAGCAGCAGCCACAGCAGGCCGAGGACCACCGGGCCGAGCACGATCAGGAACAGGTCGTACTGAGGAAACTGCCTGCCGGCGATCTCGATCGCGCCCCCGAGGCCGGGCGCGCGCGGGCCCAGCAGGTCTTCGGCGCCCCAAAGCCAGAGCGAGAAGTCGCGCACGATCAGGACCAGCGCGAAAGTGGCGAGTAGTTGCAGCAGTTCGGGCGCGTGATACAAACGCCGCAGCAACAACCTCTCGACGATCGCGCCGAAGATGCCGACCACGATGCCGGCGCAGAGCACGCCGCCCCAGAAGCCCAGCGGGCCGGCGCCGAAGGTTTTTACCAGGCTGTAGGCGATGTAGGTGCCCAGCATGTACAAGGAGCCGTGGGCGAAATTGACGATGCGGGTGACGCCGAAAATGATGGACAGTCCGGCCGCGACCAGAAACAGCGACGACGCCGAGGCGAGGCCGTTGAGAAGTTGGATGACGATGGTGCTGAAGCTCAAATGCTGCTCGATGCAAGGCTCATGCGGTGCTTGAAACTGGGCAGTCCCTGCGCGCGGTGCGCGAGGGCGGGGAGAATACCCAAGAGAGCGCCTCCTACCCCACAGGGCAGGAGGCGGCGAGGGGGCAGGCTCAGTCGGCAGGCCTCATTTTCCTGACCTCGTCGTCCGAGGGCAGGAACTTGGCGCCGTCGGCGAAGGTAAAGGTACTCATCACGCCCTTGCCGTCCTTGACGCCGAGGCGGCCGACGTAGGCGCCCATGGTGGCCTGGTGATCGATCGCGCGATAGGTGATCTTGCCTATGGGCGTATCCATCGTGAGGCCTTTCATCGCCGCTACCAGTTTTTCCTGGTCGAGGCTGGTCGCCTTCTTGATCGCCTCGGCTGCGGTCATCAGGGTCGAATAGCCGACGATGGATCCCAGGCGCGGGTAGTCGTTGAATTTCTTCTGGTAGGCCGCGAGGAACTTCTTGTGCGCCGGGGTATCGATGGACTGCCACGGATAGCCGGTCACATACCAGCCCACCGGAGTGTCTTCCTTCAGCGGATCGAGGTACTCGGGTTCGCCCGCGAGCAGATTGAATACGACGCGGTCCTTGAACAGGCCGCGGGTCTGGCCTTCGCGCACGAACTTGGTGAGATCGGGGCCGAACAGCGAGGAGAAGATCGCGTCGGGCTTGGCGTCGGCGAGCGCCTGCGCCACCGCGCCGGCTTCGATCTTGCCCAGCGCCGGCGCCTGCTCCGCGACGAATTCGACGTCCGGCTGCGCCTTCTTGAGCAAGTCCTTGAATGCAGCGGTAGCCGACTGGCCGTATTCATAGTTCGGATAGACGATGGCCCAGCGCTTCTTCTTCAGTTTGACCGCCTCGGGGATGAGCATCGCGGTCTGCATGTAGGTGGAGGGGCGCAGGCGGAAGGTGTACTTGTTGCCGTTCTGCCACACGATCTTGTCGGTCAGGGGTTCGGCCGCGATGAACAGAATTTTCTTCTGCTTGGCGAAATCCGCCACCGCCAGCCCGAGGTTGGAGGGAAAGGTACCGATGAGAAAGGCGACGTTTTCACGCGAGACCAGTTCCTCGGCCACGCGCACCGCCTCGCCCGGATTGCCCTGGTCGTCGCGCGAGATCACTTCCAGCTTGCGTCCGAGCACGCCGCCGGCCGCATTGATCTCCTCCAGGGCGAGTTCCCAGCCCTTCTTGTACGGCTCGAGAAACGCGGGGAACACTTTGTAGCTGTTCATCTCGCCGATCTTGATCGTGCCTTGCGCCGCGGCCGGCCCGCTGAAAACCGCCGACATGGCCAGCGTCGCCGCGCCCAGCAAAAACGTTCTGCGTGCAGTCATACTGTTCTCCCTGAAGTTTATTTTCATCGGCTGATTGAGTTCCTGGTTTCGTATGCGCAGCTTTCCTCCAAGTGCGCCATTACGATCGTCGACAGAATATACACAATTTTATCCAGCAGAGAAATGACGGCGATTTTGCACCACGGTAGTGCGCACCGCCGAGCATGCCTGGACTGCTCCGTGGAATGCTTTAAACGCTGCAGCAGCCCGGCGCACTAGCCGTCCGCAGTACCTAACATTGATCGTATCCTCGCGATCACCCGCTTTGCGCGAGTCGCACCCCGAGTCGCACCCCAATTGCCTTTGCAGGCTCCTGTTGCTTGACTGCGGCGCCGGCAAGGCGGATGCTTGTGGCGAGGCGAGGCGCGCTGACAAGCCGTTTCGACGCTTCCGCCCTGTTACCCGATTCCTAATCCGCAATGCCGGCTCTCCATGCACATCGATCGCGATATCAAGCTCGATTTCAAGGACGTGCTGATCCGCCCCAAGCGCTCCGCCTTGCCCTCGCGCGAGGAAGTCGACATCACGCGTGAATTCATCTTCAAGCACTCGGGCAGCCGCTATCGCGGCGTCCCGGTGATAGCGGCGAACATGGATACGGTCGGCACCTTCGAAATGGCCCGCGCGCTCGCGCGGTCCGGCCTGTCGACCGCGCTGCACAAGCACTATGGCGCCGACGAACTCGTGGCGTTTTTCAAGGCACTCAAGCCGAAATCGAGGGCGTTCTATTCGCTGGGCATCACCAAAGAGGACCTCGACAAGTTCGAGCGCGTCATGCGGCGCGCCGGCGACTCGGTCCATTACGTCTGCATCGACGTCGCCAACGGCTATTCGGAAACCTTCGTCAAATTCGTCGCCGAATTTCGCCGCGCCTACCCCAAGGTTACGCTGATGGCCGGCAATGTCGTGACCGGCGAGATGACCGAGGAGCTGATTCTGTCCGGCGTCGACATCGTCAAGGTCGGTATCGGCCCCGGATCGGTCTGCACCACACGCACCATGACCGGCGTCGGCTACCCGCAGTTGTCCGCGGTGATCGAATGCGCCGATGCGGCGCACGGTCTGGGCGGACGCATCTGTTCCGACGGCGGGTGCACTTCGCCGGGAGACATCGCCAAGGCCTTCGGCGGCGGCGCGGACTTCGTGATGCTGGGCGGCATGCTCGCGGGCCACGACGAGTGCGCGGGCGAAGTCGTCGAACAGGACGGCGGGCGGTTCAAACGCTTCTATGGCATGAGCTCGCGCACCGCGATGGACAAGTACGCGGGCGGCGTCGCGCATTACCGCGCCTCGGAGGGCAAGGAAGTGCTGGTGCCCTACCGCGGCCCGGTGAACGGCAGCGTGCAGGACATCCTCGGCGGCCTGCGCTCCGCCTGCACCTACGTCGGGGCGCGCACGCTGAAGGAGTTCACCAAGCGCACCACTTTCGTGCGCGTGGGCATGGAGTCGAACGAACTCTTCGGTGAGAACTGACCGGCCCAGCGTGCGCTAGAGGCCTGCGGGGTCGCTGCTTCGATGTCGCCTTCGCTTAGGGGGCGCGGAACTTCAAACGCCGCCGACGGGAAGGATCCCGCGTTCGACTCCTATGTCCCAGATCTTCTTCGCCGCGCCTGCCGCCTTGCGCATGACGGCGCTTTCGTCAGCCTTGAGGAATTTTCCGTCGCGCATCACCGTTTCGCCGTGCACCATGACGAGCGCGATGTCCCCGGCGTGGCCTTTCCAGACGAGATTCTTGAGCGGATCCCACACCGGCTGCAGGTGCGGCTTGAACAGGTCGAACACCAGCACATCGGCCTTGGCGCCAGCCTGGATGCGCCCCAGGTCGGGCCGGCCGAGCGCGTTCGCGCCGACGAGGGTGGCGGCGCGCATGAGTTCATGCGCGGTCCCGGTATGCGCCTGGTGGAAGTACTGCTTCGACAGCAGCCCGGTGACGCGCAGTTCCCCGAGCAGATCCATGCCGTGCGAGTCGGTGCCGATGCCGGTTTTGACCCCCGCTTTCGCGAAGCGCGCGTAGGGAAAGTTCTGACCCTCGCGCGCGAAGCCGAACGCGCAGTTTGCGACATGGGTCCCCGTCTCGGCCAGAACCTTCAGATCCGCGTCGGTGGAGCACCCGGCGTGCGCGAGGATCACGTTTTCGCCGAGCAGCCCGGTGTCGCGCGCGTAGTCGGAGGCGCTCTTGCCGTAGCGCGTTCGCAGCAGGGCGAGTTCCTGCGGCGTCTGGGCGAAATGCGTGGTGAGCAGACAGCCCAGATCGTCCGCCGCCTTGCGGCACTCGCGCAGCAGCTCCGGCAGGCAGGTGTCGGTGGCATGCGGGCCGATCGCCACCTGCGCGAGGCCGTCGCAGCCCTCGTCGCGCGCCTTGAACAGCGCGATGGATCTGGCCAACTGGGCCATGCCGTCGTTGCCGAAGTCCCACACCGGATTGCCGTCAGGGCCCAGGCGGGAGTTGGAGGCGGACATGATGAAGGGCGCGCCCACCGTGCGCAGGCCGACCTCCTTCGCGACATCGAAGAACATCTCCTGGCCGTGGTGCCACATGTCAAGCAGGGTGGTGGTCCCCCCTTTGAGCAGGTCGATCATGCCCAGCGCGGTGACAGCGTGCAGTTCTTCGCGGGTGAGCTCCTGCGCGGCGATGCCCGTGAGCGGCAGCAGGATACGGTAGACCAGCGTGGGCACCCACGGGTCCATCTCGAGGTCGTCCGGGATGCCGCGGAAGAGCCCGCCCCTGATGCAATGCGCATGCAGATTGACGAAGCCCGGCATGACCAGCCCGTGCTCGTAGCGGATGACAGTCTGGCCCGCTGCGGGCGCGTCGCGCGTCACCGCCTCTATCTTCGGTCCGTCCAGGTAGACGTAGTGATCCTGCAGGATGGCCTGTTCGCCGTCCCGCATGCCGAGCACGTATTTCCCGGCGATGATCGCGGTCGTCATGGCCGCGCTACTCGGGAACGATTCCGTTTTCTTTGGTCAGGCGCCGCCAGACTTCGGTCTGGTCCCTGGCGAGCGCGCCCATCGCCTCGGCGGTAAGGGGATGAATCTCCATCGCCTGGCGCTCGATCTGCTGGCGCACCTCGGGTTTCTGCAAGGTCGCGAGGAGTTCGCGCGACAGCCTGTCGACGATCTCCCTGGGCATCTTCGCGGGCCCGAACAGGCCCATGTAGGCCACGGCCGGGAACGGCGGCATGCCGGCTTCCGCCAGGGTCGGCAGGTCGGGTAGCGCCTTGCTGCGCTGGGGGAGCAGCGTCGCAAGCCCGCGCAGCCTGCCGTCGCGCACGTGCTGTGCCAGCGTGCCCGTGATCAGCATGAGCTGCAGGCGCCCGCCGATCACGTCGTTCAGGGCCATGGTTTCGCTCTTGTAGAGGATCATCTGCAGATCGAATTTTTCGGACTTTGCGAACATCGCGGGTCCGATCGTGCCGACGGCGCTCGAACTGCCCCCGTTCAGCTTGGCGGGATTCGCGCGCCCGTACTCCGCAAGCTCCTTCAGCGTATGCACCGGGAGGGTCGGGTTCACGACCCAGAAGAAACTGTTGTTGCCGACGCCGCCGATCGGCGTGTAGTCCACCAGCGGATCGAAGGACAGGTTCTTGCGCAGAAACGGCAGCGCCGATACCTGCGTCGAAGTGCCGAAGAAGATCGTATAGCCGTCGGGCGCGGCCTTGGTCACGTATTCGCCGGCGACGATGCCGTCGGCGCCCGGCTTGTTCTCGATAATGATCGGCTGGCCCAGGGACTGCGACATCGACGCCGCGATGATGCGCGCGATCACGTCGGTCGCCCCGCCGGTGCCAAACGCGACGACGGCGCGAATCGGCTTGGTCGGATACTGGGCCTGCGCCGGAAGGGCGCAGGCGAGGAGAACGGCAAGGAAGAGTCTGATCATGGTCAAGCCTTTGCGCAAACGAGTGTGGTGGAAGAACAGCTGTTTTGATCCTGCCGCATTTCACTCCTCGGGTCAATGGCAGTGGTTAGCAGTGGCGATGGTTAGCAGTGGCGGTGGTTGGCAGTGTCGACCAAACCGGCATTGCAATCGCCCGAATGCAGGTGCAACATCTCATGCACACGAGGCTTTGCGCCGCCGACGAGCTGCAAAGCGCTGCGATCGACCGGACGCGAAGAAAAGGGGCAGGCGTGCATCGCCTGTCGTTTCAAGGGAGACGAAATGATGAATCAATTGTTGCGTAATCTGCTCTGGGCGGTGTCCGCGGCCGCCTGGGTGAGCGCCGCATGCGCGCAGAGCTATCCTGCCGGCGACAAACCGATACGAATCATCGTTCCGACATCGCCATCCGGCGGAAACGATATTATGGCGCGCATCGTCGCGCAAAAGCTCGGTGAGCGGATGAAGCATCCCATCGTCGTCGAAAACAAGGCCGGCGCGAGCGGTGCAATTGCCTCCGAAAGCGTCGCCAAGGCCCCTCCGGACGGCTACACGCTGTTGTTCGGTTTTATCGCCACGCATGGAATCAACCCGGCGCTCAGCAAGCTGCCCTACGACGCGGTCAAGGATTTTGCGCCGATCACCCAGATCTCCGAAGCGCAGGGTGTGCTCGTCGTCCATCCCTCGGTTGCGGCGACGACGGTGTCCGAGCTGATTGCGCTCGCAAAGGCCAAGCCCGGGTCACTGAACTACGCCACATCCGGCAATGGAACCGCGCCGCACATCGCGGGTGAAATGTTCAAGCTGATGACCGGAATTCAGATGACCCATGTGCCCTACAAGGGCTCGTCGCCTGCGGTCACCGACACGCTGGCGGGACAGACCCAGGTGATGTTCCCAAGTCTGGTGGCCGCGTCCCAGCACATCAAGGCCGGAAAACTACGCGGCCTGGCGGTTACGGGGAAGGCGCGCTCGTCGCTCTTCCCGTCGCTGCCCACTGTTTCCGAAAGCGGGGTCGCTGGCTTCGAGATCACGCAGTGGTACGGATTCTTCGCCCCGGCGAAGACACCCAGGGACATCGTCGACAAGCTGAACCGGGAAATCACGGCTGTCATGAAGGATCCGGATACAGTGAAGCGATTCGCTGAACAGGGGGCCGAGGTCGTAGTCGGTTCGCCCGAAGATTTCGCCAGGCTCGTGCAGTCAGAAATCGTAAAGTGGGGCAATCTGATCCAGTCCGCGAAGATTACGGCGGACTGACCTCCGCTTGGATTGCCTCGACCCTATCGGGGACAAAACCGCGTGGGGAGCGCAGCCGGAACCGGATCATTTCCGGTGGCAGGGGTGCGCCGGCGGCTGCTGCCGGCGGCTGCTGCCGGCGTAAGCGAACACTCGATGCCAGTCGGCTTCCGCGCGTCACCTCACGCACTCCCCAGCCGCGCCCGCCTGACGATGTGTATCGCGACGATGGGGACACACAGGCCGATGACAGTCGCGGCGATGAACAGCCAGCCGAGTTCGCCGTAGTCCTGCGGCACTTTGACGACGCCGGTCGCGCGCTCCTTGACTTCCCGCGTCACCGAGAAAATCTGATTCAGATACTTGGTGCCGAGCTGCGACAGCGACAGCGCGAGGTTGGTGAACGAGGCCATCACGGCGAAGAACGTCGCCTTCAGCTTGTCGGGGGCCGAGTTCGCGATCCAGGCGAGCATCGGTATCATGGCGATCTGGCCGAGCGGAGATTCGAGCGCCGTGTCGATCACCGCGATGAAGCGCGCGTCCACCACGCCCCCGGTCAGCGCCGCTGTCCACTGGTGCAGCCCGTAATACATGCCCAGAGTCGGCAGGCTGAGTGCGGTGCTCGCCAGGGTCAGGAAGATCACGATATAGGCGATCGAGTGATCGGCCATGAAGCGCCGGAAGACGAACATCCCGAACAGCGTCAGAACGCTCGCGATCAGCGACAGCTTGGCGAGGAACTGCTGGTCGAAGCCGAGCACGTCTATCATCCACCAGGTGGCGCCGGGCCCCGGCCCGGGCATGGCGCGATAGACGAAGATGATGATGGCGGTGCCCAGAAGCAAGCGGCGCGCGTCCGGCTCCAGTTCGCGCATCAGTTTCAGCATCAGAAACGCGATGATCCCGAACGACCCGGCGAAAATGATCTCCTGGTTGTACGGAATGTCCGCCAAGCCCATGGCCAGCGTGAAGAGGACGAAGGCGAGGCTGCCGCCGAGGATCCACCAGTTCGGCTGCGGTCGTTCGTGCGGGCCGCCCGCGAGTTCCAGCGCCTGCCGCCAGCCGTGGCCCAGCGCGCGCAGCGAGCGCGCGTGGCGCATTTTCAGCCAGCCGCCGAGCATCACGCCCAGCACTGAAATCACAGGTATCGCCAGCGCGTACTGGTAGATGCGGATATAGACCGCGACCTTGTCGGCATCCGACATCTGCTCGACGCCGCTGAACAGCGTGACGTTCGCCAGCGCAACGGCGACCGATCCGCCTATGATCGCCACCCGTCCCAGCGTCTGCATCGTGGTGTGCATGAGCTTGAGCGCGGCGGCGGCTACGGGCCGGCCCCGGGCGTCGACGCGCGGGACCGCTTCGACGGTCATCGCGTCCGCGACCACGTCCTGCACCACATAGCCCACGGGCGCGAGCAGCGCGCTCAATACGAACCAGGCCTCGGCACGCATGATCTGGCGCATGGCATCCGGCGACGCGAGCAGGCCGATCATGATCGCGAGGCTCGCGGCGATCAGCCCCGCGCCGAGGAACACCAGGCCGGACTTCCAGCGCCAGATCAGGTCCACGAGATGCCCCAGCGGCATTTTCAGCGCCCAGGGAATTCCGGCCCAGAAGCCGAGCGCGGCGAGGAATTCCGCCGTCAGGCCGATATGGTCCTTGACGAAAAAGGTGCCGACGATACCCGTCAGGCCCGAGATGCCCGCAGCCACGTACACCATCAGCGGCGGCAGATAGGACAGGCGCAATTCGCGCCCGAGTTCGAACAGGTTGCGGTCGATCCAGCGACGGGCCGTGGCGATCAAGGACATCAGCCCGCGGCGCGGCGGTCGGCTGGTTCGAGCGGGATGGAGGCAGGCAGCAGCGCGCGCACTTCGCCTTGCAGCGCCAGATAGGCGGCGTAAATCAGCCCTTGCCGCTGCAGTTCGCGCGCGCGCGCCTGGCCTTGCGCAAGCGCTTCGGCTCGGGCCGAAGCGGGGAGGGCGCCGACCGCCAGCGTAACCGGCAGGTCCCCCAGATCGCTGTCCGCGCGCAGTTCGCGCGCTGGCTTCCGGACGATTGCCGGGTGCTCAACATTGACCGCATTGGCGATCATGGTGGCCGCGGCGTCGGCGGCTGCCGCATTTGCGGCGAAAACGGTAACCGCGTCGGCGATGCCGAGCGACTGAGAACGCCCGCGCCAGCCCGAGGTGGCCAGGCCGCGCACCGGCATGGCCGCGGTCAGGTTGACCGTGGCATTGATCGCCGGATTGTCGACCTGATTCACCACGCCAAGAGTGAGCGCGTTGCCCTCTGCGAGATGCAGTGCAATATCGCCGCCGTTATTGACGTACGCCTTGAGCAGCGCGCGTTGCTGCACCATGGCCTGGAGAATCTCGTCGGCCACTGCGCCCGCCACCGCGGCCATGGGGGTGATGTAGCTTGACCGGTAGGGACGGCAGGCCGCGAGCATGCGCTGCGCCACCGGCCCGTGAAACAGGGGATAGGCATCACCCAGCGGGGTACGCAGCTGCACCAGTTCCTGCACCAGTAGCGCGAGAATGCTTTCGAAATGCGCCGCCGCCTGTCCGTATGCGGCTTCGACCCCGTTCTTGCTGCCCCAGGCCTCTATGATCAGGTCGATCGGCCCGTGCTGCAGATGCAGTCTGCCATCTGCGAGTTGCACGGCGCAGGCGCCGCCCCAGTTCATTCGCCTTCCAGCTTCAGCGGCCAGGGATTTTCGTCGCGCCAGGGCTGATTGACGTAAGCCGTGCGCTTCAGCACTTCCTCGACCGGCAGGACGCGGTCGGCGAAGCCGCCCAATGCCGCGTAGCGGTCCAGGCGCAGGGTAAACTCGATAGGCGCGACGATGGCCGGCGTAGGCACGTAGCCGAAAGACTTGTCCGGCATGCGGGTCACGTCCACCATGAGCGTGATGCCGCCACCCGGCCAGATGTACACAGGCGCGCCGCCGCAGGTGACGCGAGTCAGCGCCGCCTTCACCGATTGCGTCAGACGGACCGGATTCTCCGTTACGCCGGCGCGCAGGCTGCCGCCCGCGCCGGCCATGAACAGCACGGTGCACAGCGCCGGTTCGCAGTTCTCGGCGATGCGATCCACCACCGCTTTCACGGCCGCCGGCATTTCCGCGGTTTGCGGTTTGAGATTCTGATCCAGCACGAACCAGGCCGAGTGCTCGCCCGTGGTCGACACCATCAGCAGGCGCATGCCTGGCCAGGCCGTCTTGGGATCGATCTTCTCGATGATCGTCAGCGGGTCGGTAAGATTGGTGCCGCCCCAGCCCAGGCCGGGTTCGGCCACCTGGAAATAGCGTCCGGGGGTGGAGCGCTTGCCGCGGATCTTGATGCCGGAGGGGCGCAGTTCCAGAAAACGCCCGGCCTGATGCTCGCTCAATACTCCGGTGATGTGATCGTCGACCACGATGACTTCGTCCGTGTGGCCTATCCACTGCGGCGCGAAGATGCCGATGGTGGCCGAGCCGCAGCCTACGCGCATGCGTTCCTCGGCGACGCCGTTCACGATGGGCGGCTTGCCCGCCTGCACCACGACGCTGGATCCGCCGTCAACGACCAGTTCGACCGCCTCCTTGTTGCACAGCCGGAGCAGGGAATCGCAGGTCACCCGGCCCTGAACCTTGCCGCCACCGGTGAGATGGTGCACGCCGCCGATCGACAGCATCTGCGAGCCGTACTCGGCGGTGGTCACGTGCCCGATCTGCTGGCCGTCCACGCGCACCGCCGCCTGCTCGGGTCCGAGATAACGATCGGTGTCGATTTTCAGCTTTACGCCGCAATAGCTGAAGATGCCTTCGGTGACCACGGTCACCATGTCCACGCCTTCGACCTTTGACGAGACGATGAAGGGGGCGGGCTTGTAGTCGGGATAGGTGGTGGTGGCACCGACGCCGGTCACGAACACCGGCGAATCCGGCAGGAGGCTGCCGTCCCACTCCTTCGCCAGGAATTTCACCAGTTTCACGTCGGGACGCTGCGAGATCACCAGCGGATCGACCCGGGTGAGAGTGCCCTCGATGTTGGTGTAGCGGTCGCAGGCACCGAAGTCGTTCGGCTTCACCAGGCAGAGTACCGGGCAGGCGTCGCAGCGTATGCCTTTCGGGCCCTTTTCCTTCGGCGTTTCGACGATTTCGCCTTCGTAGGTGTCGTCGCGCATCATTTTCTCCCAGGCTGCTGTTGCAGGGCCGCGCGCAGGCGGTGCGGCAGCACCGGCACCTGGCGCATGCGCACGCCGGTGGCGTGCTGAATTGCGCCCAGGATCGCCGGCGCGGTCGGTATCAGGCCCGGTTCGCCCACGCCCTTGGCACCCGAGGGACCCAGCGGCTCCGCGTCCTCGATCAGGATGCAGGTCATGTTCGGCACGTCGCCTATGGTTGGGATCAGGTAGTCGTGCAGGTTTTCGGTGCGGCCGGGCAGGTATTCTTCCATCAGTGCGAGTCCCAGACCCTGGATGGTGCCGCCCTGTATCTGTCCCTCGACCTGGATCGGATTGATCGCCTTGCCGACGTCGTGCGCGGCGACGATGTCCAGCACTTTCACCGTGCCCAGTTCGCAGTCCACTTCGACCACCGCCATCTGCGCCGCGAAGGCGTAGGTGGCGTAGGGCACGCCCTGGCCGTCCGCGTCCTGCGGACTGGTCGGCGGATCGAAGTAACCTTCGCCGCGCAGCACGTCGGCGCCGAAGCGCGCGGGCAGCGCGGACAGGTCGCAGCGGCGTTCCGCGCCGGCGTCATGCGCGGTGAGCACATGGCCCCGCAGGCTGAGTCGGGCGCCGTCCGCGGCGTGCAGCAGCTGCAACAACTGGCTGCGCAGATCGCGCCCGGCGAGTTCGGCCGCCTTGCCCGAAACGAAAGTCTGGCGCGAAGCCGATGTCTTGCCGGCATCGGCGGTCAGGTCGGTGTCGCCCATGACCACCCTGAACTGGTCCATGGGCAGGCCCAGGGCGTCGGCGGCGATTTGCGTGAGTATCGTGTTGGAACCCTGGCCGATGTCGACCGCGCCGTTGTAGAGCGTGAGTTCGCCTGCGGCCGTGAGCCCGATGCGCATCGTCGACGGATTGGACAAAGCGGTATTGCCGATGCCGTACCACATGCAACCCAGTCCCGCGCCGCGGCGCCTGCCGCTCGATGCCCGATTGAATTCGGCGCAATCGGCCAGCGCCTTGTCCCAATGCGGTTTCAGGGCGTCCAGGCACTGCGGCATGCCCGCCGAGTGCGCGAGGACCTGTCCGGTCGCGGTGGCGTCGCCCGCCTTGAGCGCGTTCAGGCGGCGAAACGCGAGGCGGTCCATGCCGATCTTGTCCGCGAGTTCGTCCATCATGGCTTCATGCGCGATTGCGCCCTGCGGCACGCCGAAACCGCGGAACGCACCAGAAGGGTGGCAGTGGGTGAAATAGGCACGGCCGCGCGCGGTGATGTGGGGCACGAAATAGGGGCCGCTCGCGTGGATGGGGACGCGGGTAGCCACGGTCGGGCCCCAGCTGGCGTAGGCGCCGGTATCGAAATCCGCCTCGGTTTCGATCGCGACGAGCTTGCCCTCGGCGTCGCAGCCGGACTTGATGCGGATCCGCGACGGATGGCGCTTGGTGCTCGCGGCCATGCTCTCCGGCCGCGTGTAGACGCAGGCGACGCGTTTCTTCAGCAGCCAGGCCGCGACGCCGACGAGCGGCTGCACCGACATGTCGAGCTTGCCGCCGAAGCCGCCGCCGCAGGCGGTGGGCACGATGCGGATCTGGTCCTGCCTGAGTTTCATCACCACCGCCATTTCATCACGGTCCATGTAGGGCGTCTGGGTGGTGACGTGGATTTCCAGGCGGTCGCCGACGCGCTCGGCCCAGCCCGCCTCGGGCTCGATGTAAGCGTGTTCGACGAAGCCCGACTCGAAGCTCGCCTCGGCGATGGCGGCGCAGGCGGCGAAGGCCGCTTTCGCGTCGCCTTTCTTCACGTGGCCGTCGAGCAGCACGTTGCCCGGTTTGCCGGCCTGCACCAGCGGCGCATCCGGCGCTGCGGCCGCGGCGATGCCCATGACCGGGGTCAAAGGGGTATAGCGGATCGGGACTTCCTCCTCCCGCACCGCCTCTACCGCCGCGCGCGTTCCGACCAGCGCGAGGACCGCCTCGCCGCGAAAGCGCGCCACCCCGTCGGCGAGCACCGGCTGGTCCTTGATGTGCGGATAGATGCCGAAGCCGTTGCTCGGCACGTCGCGCGCGCTGAGCACCCGTTCTATGCCGGGGTGGGCCGCGGCAAATGCATCGAGGTCGCCGGTCTCGAACGACGCGTGATGGTGCGGCGAGCGCAGCACGCGCAGCCACAGCGCGTCGGCGGGGATGGCGTCCGCGCCGTAGTTCTCACGGCCGGTGAGCTTGGGCACGCCGTCCACCTTGGGGGCGCGTGCGCCGATTGCGCTGCCGGCCGCGGGCGGCGGCGCAAGTTCGCCGCCTGCCACATCCAGCACAGCCTCGATGATCTTCTGGTATCCGGTGCAACGGCAGAGTACGCCGCCCAGGGCGTCCTTCACCTGATCCGCGTTGGGGTGGCTGTGCCGGGACAGCAGATCCGCCGCGGCCATCAGCATCCCCGGCGTGCAGATGCCGCATTGCGCCGCGCCGTGCTTGTGGAAAGCGCGCTGCAAGCTCGAGAGCGTTTCGTTCGCGGCCAGACCTTCTACCGTGGTCACCGCACGGCCGTCCACCTGCGACACGGCGGTAAGGCAGGAGCACAGCTGTTTGCCCTCGACCAGAACGGTGCAGGCGCCGCAGTCGCCGGCGTTACAGCCGATCTTGGTGCCGGTGAGGCCGAGGTCGTCGCGCAGCACGTCCGCGAGTCTCTTTGCCGGATTGCCGGCGTATGCGTAGGACTTGCCGTTGACGAGCAGGCGCAGCGCCGTTTTCTGATCGGGTTTCATACTTGCGCTCCGAGGAAATTCACGGCGCGTTTCGCCAGTGTCAGCGCCGCGTCTAGCCTGAATTCCCCGCTGGCGCGAATGTCGTCGATGGGTGATAGCGGCGCCAGATGCTCCACGCGCAGCAATTCGCCGAGGGTGGCAACGCAAGGCTTGCCGGCCAGCGCCGCCTCGGCCAGCGGCAGGCGCTGCGCCACGGGCGAGCAGGAGCCCACCGCGATCCGCGCCGCACGCACCTGGCCGGCTTCGATCTCCAGCGTCACCGCCACCATGGCGATGGAAACGACGAGGTACTCGCGTGCGCCGAGTTTGAGAAAATGGCTGCGCGCCTCGCGCTCCGGTTTGGGTACGAGGACGGCGGTCAGCAGCTGGTCCGGTCGCAGCGCAGTCTTGCGGTTGCCGAGTATGAAATCGGCAAGCGCCAGACTGCTGCTGCCTTTGCTGTCTGCGATTTCGACGCTGGCGTCGAGCGCAAGCAGAGGCGGCACGCCGTCGGCGGCTGGCGATGCGTTGCAAAGATTGCCGGCGACGGTGCCTGCGTTTTGAATCTGCGCGCCGCCGACCTGGCGCGCCGCCGCCTTCAGACCTGCGAAGAGCGGCGGCAGGTCAGCTTCGGCGAGATCGCTCCAAGTGGTCGTGGCGCCGATACGCCAGTGGCTGCCTGCATCGCGTATGCCGCGCAAACCGGAGATGGCGCTGATATCGAGTATGTCGTCGTCTATCGGTTTGCCGACGCGGGCCGGATAATAGTCGGTGCCGCCGGCGAGCACGGTGAGTTTGCCTCTTGCGAGCCCTGCCAGGGCTTCCTCCAGGCCGGTTGGGCGGATGTACGTAGGCATTGCAAATGCTCCGGTCAGTTCCCTAACTAATCTATCACATGGGGCTATACGAAGCCTGTCGCTAATTCAGCGCGTATTCACCGACGCCGTGCTCCGCCAGAGCTGATCGCGCCAGCGTAGCGCGATGAACAGCGTGCAGGCGAGGCCGAACAGGCAATAGAGGGACGCCGTCAGCGGATAACCCAGGCGCGCGACTGCCGGGCCGAAAAGGAGCAGCCCGGGCAGGTTGCCATAGAGCGCGAGCATGCGCAGCCCCATGATGCGGCCGCGAAACCTCACTTCCGAATTACGCAGCAGGATCATCGCCATCGGGATCACACCCACGCTTTGCGCAAACCCGGCGAGTATGAGTACCAGGATGCCGCCGGCGACCTGCTGCATTTGCGCGAACGCGAGTAGCATCAGGTACCAGGCCGCGCAGCAGACGAGCATCATGCGCGCCGGGCGGATTGCGCTTCCCCACCGGCTCAGCGCGATCGAGCCGAGCAGGGCGCCGAAGGCGGCGCCCGCGACCATATAGCTCAGTGTCGCCTGATCGGCGTGAAAGATTTCCTTCGCCACATACGGCAGCAATCCATAGAGGAGCGGAAACGCCGTCATGTTGAGGGCGACGGCGAAACACAGCAGAGCTCGCAGATGAGGCGTAGCCCAGGCGTAGGCGAGCCCTTCTTTGAGATCGCTCCAGGGCGATGCGCGGGGAGGCGTGTCCGCTGCGACTGCGGCTGTTTCCGACTTGGTGCGCGCGCCTCCGGCTTTCAGGGTCAGCAGTACGCTGATCGCGTACAGGCTCGCGACGACCAGATACGCCGGCCCCATGCCGAGGGTTGTGACCAGTCCTGCGCCGGAGAGCGCACCGGCAATCCGGGCGGAGTCCTGGGTGGTGCGCTGCACGCTGATCGCGCCCATCAACAACTCCTTCGGCATGGTCTCGCCGACCAGCGCTGCGCGCATTCCGATATCCGAAGGCCGCACCAGGCCGGTTAGCGCGGCGATTGCCAGTACGTACATCGGGGTCAGGGCGCCCGCGAGAATCAGGATCGTCAACAGCGTTGCCAGCGTCGCGTAGGCGGCGCGCATGGCGCTGAGCAGGTTGCGCTGGCCGATGCGATCGCCCATCACGCCGAACATGGGCGCGATCAGGGTGCCGATGTACTGCAAGGATGCGAACACGGTGAACAGCAGCACCGACTGGCTCTCCACCAGTACGTACCAGCCGAGGATCAGCGTCTCCATCTCGAACGCCCAGGAGGTCGCCAGATCGGCGGGCCATTGGAAGCGGAAACTGCGAACGCGGAACGGCGCGAGCGCCGGGACGCGCGAGCCCGGGTTCAAGACGCTGTCTGACACATGGTGTTGAGCGATTCGATTGAAATTGATTGGATGGCCGCATTCTATTACGTCACGGGAGCCGGCGTTCGCTGTCGAAACAGCGCCCGGTACGCGGCCTGGCGCGATTCGGCGCTTCGTCCAAGGGCGCAGTAGTGCGCGTGGGGCGTAAGCAGCGCATCGCCACGGCCCAGCGCATTCGCGCGGTAGCTCGACCACCGGTATTGTCCCGGCGATGCAACCACGCGGGCGCGCACCGGATTGAGTTCGATGTAGCGCATGCACGCAAGCAGGTAGCGCCCGACATGGACCGGGAACGCTTCGAAGCGCTGCTCCCACGGCGCGCCGTCAACAGGGTGGCGCGGTTCGGCGTAGCGCGCGTAATGCTCGCAAGTCGAGCGCATCAGCCTGGCGACCCCGCCTTCGCGCGAGGACGTCAAGAGCAGATGTACATGGTTGCCCATCAGCACGTAGGCGTGCACGGAGCAGGCGAAGCCGGCGGCGTAGTGACTGAGGCAGCCCAGATAGGCCTCGCAATCTTCGTCGGAGAAGAAGCACGCTGTTCGCAGTCGGCCGCGTTGGATCACATGCAGTGGGTGGCCGGGGATTTCGGGGCAAAGAGGGAGCAGCATCGAAATGGGCTCGTCGATTCATTGAAGAAACAACGATCCGGGCGGCTGGCGGGTTGACGGGGCGCTGCGTGAAACTACTCGCTAATCGGCCTGAACATCAATAGGGACGGGCATCTTCAGGCATTTTGCACGGCTTGCGCGGCAAGCGGCTAGAATGCCGCACATGGTCGGTTCCCGCAATCAACCCGCTGCATCGCTCAACGAGGGGCAGGCCCGCTACATCCTGATCGATCCGGCGTTGCGCGGTGCCGGCTGGAATCTTGAAGATCGGACGCAGGTCGGGTTCGAGATTCCGGTCGATGGCTATGATGCCGCGCCCTGGAACGGCGTCACCGATTACTGCCTGTATGCGCCCGCCGGCGAAGTCCTGGCCGTGGTCGAAGCGAAGCGCTGCTCGCGCAATCCGCGCGAGGCAGACGAGCAACTGCGCCACTACGTCATCGAAATTGCGAAACGCCAGTCGTATGCGCCATTCGGATTCATGACCAACGGTCTGCAGACCTGGTTCTGGGAAGTCGGCCTGGCCAATCCGCGCGTGGTTGCGGGCTTCTTTGCGCCGCAGGACTTGCAGCGCCTGCTGTTCCTGCGGCAGAACGGCCGGCCGCTGCCGGGCATGGCCATCAACACCGGCATCGTCGACCGGCCGTACCAGCATGAAGCCATACGCCGCGTGGCCGAAGCCTTCGCCGCCAACAAGCGCCGCGCGCTGCTGGTGATGGCCACCGGCACCGGCAAGACGCGCGTCACCATGGCCTTGATCGATCTGTTCCTGCGCGCGAACCAGGCGCAGAACGTGCTGTTCCTGGCGGACCGCGACGCACTGGTCGATCAGGCGCTGACCGATGGCTTCAAGGCGCACCTGCCGAATGAACCGCGCGACCGCATCTACACCTGGAAGATCGATACCGACAAGCGTCTGTTCGTCGCCACCGAGCAGACTCTGAGCCTGTGTTTTCAGAAGTTCAATCCCGGCTTCTTCGATTTGATCGTCTTCGACGAAGCGCATCGGTCCATTTTCCGGCGCTTCACCGAGGTCATCGAATATTTCGACGCGCGCATGGTCGGCCTCACCGCCACGCCGGCCAACTTCATCGAGCGCGACACGTTTCGGGTGTTCCACTGCGACAACACGACGCCGACGTTCCTCTACGAATACCAGCAGGCGGTGAAGGAGGGCTTCCTCGTCGATTTCAGCCTGTATCAGGCGCATACCGGCTTTCAGCGCAAAGGCATCAAGGGCGCCGATCTCACCGAGGAAGACCGCAATGCGCTGATCGAGCAGGGACTCGACCCCGACGCCATCGACTACGCCGGCACCGAAATAGAAATCGAAGTCAGCAACAAGGACACGCTGCGCCGGCAGTGGGAAGAGATCATGGAAGTCTGCCTCAAGGACCAGTCCGGGCAACTCCCGGGGAAAACGATCGTGTTCGCCATGACCAAGGCCCATGCGCATCGCATCGCCGAAGTGTTCGAGGAAATGTACCCGCAGCACGTCGGCGTGGTCCAGGTGATCACCTCCACCACCGAGCGCGTGCGCGACGGCAGCTATGGCGATGGCCTGATCACCAAGTTCAGGAAGAACGACCTGCCGCGGATCGCGGTGTCGGTGGATATGCTCGATACCGGCATCGACGTGCCCGAAGCGGTGAATCTGGTGTTCATGAAGCCGGTACAGTCGCGCATCAAGCTGTGGCAGATGATAGGCCGCGGCACGCGCAATCACCAGGCGTGCCGGTTTTTCGACCGCCTGCCCGATGGCCGCAAGACCGAATTCAAGATCATCGATTTCTGGCAGAACGATTTTGAGAAAAAAGCGGACGACCGAGCGCCGTCCGAAGTGCCGGTGCTGGTGTCGATCTTCAATACCCGGCTCAAGATCCTCGCGGGCCTGCTGCCCGATCACGCAGCGCTGTCGTTCAAACAGACGGTTTCCGATCTGCGGGCCATGCTCGATCGCATTCCCCAGGACTCATTTCCGGTGCGCAAGGTCTGGACCGAAATCGAGCAAGCCTGGCAGGACGCCTTCTGGACGCTGATCGCCCCGGTGAAAATCGATTTCCTGCGCCTCAAGGTTGGGCCGCTGCTGCGTTTCGCGGCCGACGTCGATGTCGCTGCCGAAACATTCACGCATAAGGTGGAACGCCTGAAACTCCAGATGCAGTCTGGCTCTCCGTCCCCGCAACTGCTGCAGTCGATCGCCGAGGACGTGAGCCTGCTGCCGGAAATCGAGCGATTGGTCGAGCTCTTTCCCAGCGCCAAGCTCGCGCTGTCGAACGCGCTCGCCACGGCCGAGCCGGGCCAGTTGACGCGTCTGATCGCCGATCTGGCGCCGCTGATGAAAAACCGGCGCAACCGCCCCAGCGCCTTTCTCAACATCGATCTGCCGGACTTCATCGAAACCCGCGGCTATATCTCGGTCGGCGAGGGCGGCCGGCAAATCCACGTCGAGGAATACCGGCGGCGGGTCGAGGCCCGCATCCTGCAGATCGTGGAGACCCACCCGGCGCTCGCCGCCATCCGCGAGGGCCGCGAGGTGAGCGACGAACTGCTGGTCGATCTGGAGCGCACGCTGCACCGGGAACTGGGCGAGGGCGAGCTGCATCTTTCGCCCAAGCTGATCCATATCGCCTTCGGACTCAAGACCGACAATTTCCTCGGCTTTTTGCGCCACGTGCTCACGCTGGACGTGATACCCGATTACCCCCAGGTGGTGCAACGCGCGTTCGAGCAGCACGTCGCCGCACACCGCTACAACGCCGACCAGATCCGCTTCCTGCGCGCGGTTCAGGAACTGTTCCTCAAGCAGCGCCACCTGGTCGAAGCCGATCTGTACGAACCGCCGCTGACTGTGTTTGGGCGTAATGCGGTAGATCGCTATTTCAGCCCGGTCGAAGTGCGCGAAATTCTCAACCTGACCGAAAGGCTGGCTGCCTGATGAGTGGATAGGTGCGTTAATGATGAATTTACTGGAGTCAGACCATGTCGGAAATCGGGGCGTATGAGGCCAGAACTCATCTGGCAAAATTGCTCGATCGGGTGGAGCAGGGGGAGCGATTCGTGATCACGAGGCACGGCCGCGCCGTGGCCGAGCTGACGCCAGTCGGCAACCGGGACGAAAGAATCATCCGGCGCGCGATCGGAGACCTGCGTTCTTTCCGGGGAGAGTTGGCAGCCCGCGGGGTGCACATGCGCGATCTTCTGCGCGAGGGCGAGACCGTGCGCGAATTGGCCCATAGGGGGCATCGCCAATGATCTGGCAGTTTCGGACCGCCTGCCGCGCAGCGAAAGTAGAGGTTCTGTAACCGATGCTCACCGATACCAACCTCCGCTCCGCCGTCGATGCCCTGTGGGACAAGCTCTGGTCCGGCGGGCTGTCGAACCCGCTCGACGCCATCGAGCAACTGAGTTTCCTCTTGTTCCTCAAGCGGCTCGACGAGAAGGAGCAGGACAACGAACGCGCAGCCCGACGGCGGGGCGGGAAATTCACGCCCGTGTTTCCGAAAAAGGAACTGCGCTGGTCGCACTGGACCCAATTGCCCGCGGGCGATGCGCTCAAGGCAATCAAGGAAGCGGTGTTTCCGTTCATCAAGACCCTGGGCGGCGCAGGCGGCTCGTTCGCCGCGCAGATGGAAAACGCCGAGTTCAAGATCAACAAGCCGAGCCTGCTGATCGAAGCGTGCAAAGCCATCGACGCTTTGCAGATTTCAGCCCAGAACCAGGACGTGCAGGGCGATCTCTACGAATACCTGCTATCGAAGCTCAATACCGCCGGGACCAACGGCCAGTTCCGCACGCCGCGCCACATCATCCGCATGATGGTGAAAATGGTTGACCCTCAACCGAGAGAGCGCGTGTGCGATCCCGCAGCCGGCACCTGCGGCTTCCTGGTCAATGCCTGGCAGCACCTGCTCGAAACCCACACCGATCCGCGCGACTTGAGCTACGACGAGGAGGGCTACCCGCACGGTGTCACCGGCGCGAAACTCCCGCGCGAAATGTTCGCCGAAGCCGCGCAACGCCAGGCGATTACCGGCTACGACAGCGATTCGGGAATGACCATGCTGCGCATCGGCAGCATGAACCTGATGCTGCACGGCATCAGCTCACCCAACTTCCGCTACAGCGATACGCTGTCCAAGGCCTTCGACGAGGAGCGCTGTTATGACATCGTGCTCGCGAATCCGCCGTTCAAGGGCGCCGTCGATGCCGCCGACGTCAATCCCTCGCTACCGGCCAAGGTCAAGAAAACCGAAATCCTGTTTCTGCACCTGTTCCTGCGCCTCTTGGAAAACGGCGGGCGCGCGGCGGTGATCGTGCCAGACGGTGTGCTGTTCGGATCGAGCAAGGCTCACACTGAAATCCGCAGGCAACTGATCGAGCAAAACCGGCTCGACGGCGTGATCTCCATGCCCAGCGGCGTGTTTCGCCCGTACGCGGGCGTGTCCACGGCCGTGCTGCTATTCACCAAGGGCGGCACCACGGAAAAGATCTGGTTCTACGACATGGAGCATGACGGCTATTCGCTCGACGACAAGCGCCAGAAAGTTGCTGAGAGCGACATCCCGGACCTGCTCGATTGCTGGCGCCAGCGCCGCGACGCGAAGTTCCAGCAAAAGCGCGCCCAGCGCCTTGCCACGCTGCAAAAGCAAATCGCCCCGCTCAAGACCGACCGGCTCAAGCACCACAAAATCATCCACCGCCTCAAGTTCGAGGAAGTGATCGCCAATGACCGCAAAGCGGACGCCGCGCGTGCAGCGCGCGAAAAGGCCGAAGCCGAACTCGCCACGCTCCAGGAGGAGATAACACCGCTGCAAACGGAGATCAACCAGCTCGGACGCCAGTTCTGGGTGACCAAAGATCAAGTCAAGTCCAACAACTACGACCTCTCCGCCAGCCGCTATCGGGAGATCGAGCAAGACGAAGTGTTTTATGAAAAGCCTGCTGTCACTCTAGACCGGTTGCGTAAACTTGAAGCCGCCGCCACCACCGACGTTGGTACGTTGGAAAAACTGCTCGCCCAACCGTGAGTGTGCGTACCGCTCAATTGGGGGACTTTGTTCGAATTTCTGGTGGCGGTACACCAAGCCGAGCCCAACCAGAGTTCTTCAACGGCGCAATTCCTTGGGTCACGGTGAAGGACTTGGGCGGCGAGTATTTTCTAAGAGGTGCCCAAGAGCACATTTCTCAAGCGGGCCTTGACGGCTCTGCCTCGCGCCTGATTCCTCCCGGAAACGTCTTACTGGCCACACGCATGGCAGTTGGACGGGCAGTAATCAACACGGTCGAGGTAGCGATTAACCAAGACCTTAAAGCGCTGATCTGTGACCCAAGACTGCACCCGAAGTATCTTCTTTTCTTTCTGACCCACAAAGCGCCTGAACTCGAAGCCAAGGCTACGGGCGCTACTGTGAAGGGCGTCACGATAGACGAAATCGAGTCGTTAAATATTCCAATACTCAATTTATCCGAGCAAAGGCGGATCGCGGGACTGCTGGAGCAAGCAGACCGGCTGCGCCGCACCCGCCGATACGCGCTCGAGATCAGCGACTCCTTCCTTCTCGCTGCCTTCCGCGAAATCTTCGGCGATCCAGTGAAGAATTCGCGCGGATGGCCGTGCGTCCCAATTTCGGAAGTTGGTGATGTGCAAGGCGGGCTGCAACTTAGCGCTAAACGAAATGTTCTTCCACTCAAGAAAACGTTTCTGCGTGTCGCCAATGTCCAGCGAGGATTTCTTGATTTGTCAGAGGTAAAGACTATCGGTCTGACGAAGGCTGAGTTTCACAGGACTTTGCTCAAGAAGAATGACCTCCTCCTTGTCGAAGGAAATGGCAATCCGTCTGAAGTAGGCCGAGCGGCACAATGGAACGGCTCGATTCAGGAATGTGTGCATCAAAATCATTTGATCCGCGTTCGCTGCTCGGAGGGGGCTATCTTGCCGGAGTTCCTGCTCGCGTTGCTCAATGGCACACGTGGCAAGGACTATTATCTGAAGCACGGTCACACAACTAGCGGGCTAGTTACCATTAGCACAGGGTTGGTAAATAATTTTCCGGCCTTGTTGCCTCCCATAAAGCTACAGCAGCGCTTCGCCGCGCTCGCTGAGCGGTACGAACACCTGCAGGCAAGACAGCGCGAAGCGTTGCGCCAAGCCGATCACCTGTTCCAGTCTCTACTCCATCGGGCCTTTAGCGAGAACGGTTGATGCTCGATCTAATTACGGCGGTGCGCTTCGACGGTCGCGTCCAGTCTGGGAGGACTGTTCCTTGCCGTCTGACCTGCGAAAATGCCGAAGGTATTGAAGTCGAAGTGGTGGCCAAGTTCTCGGCGGGGTGCGATCGGCAGGTGGCTGCGCTGATCGTTGAGGCGATTTCGGCCATGCTCGCGGCCGACCTTGACTTGCCTGTCCCTGAACCGTATCTCGTCGAACTGACGCCGGAATTCATTTCGACATTGCCGGATGCCAAGGTCGCAGACATGGTCCGGCGCAGCAGTCCAATCGCGTTCGGCTCGAAGCACCTGCCGCCCGGTTACACGAGTTGGCCAATTGGAAAATCGATTCCGAGGGATGCACTGGCCACGGCTGCCGAGATATTTGCCTTTGACGCCTTGATCGCCAATGACGATAGACGCCGTGAGAATCCGAATTGTCTGTTCAGCGGGACGACGCTTGCCATTTACGATCACGAAATGGCCTTCTTTACAGAAAGGATCATCGGCTGGCGGCCGCCTTGGGAGATCGGTGCGCTGGAAGTGATTCGACAGACCGGACGCCACCTGTTCTCGGAGCAACTTCGCGGCAAGCCGCTGAATCTGGACAGGTTTGCTGGGGCGTGGCTCGCCATAACCGATGAACGGTTGGCCGCCTATCGGGCAGCTCTGCCCGCAGCATGGTCGGCCGCTGAGGCAAGCGCCGACGGGGCACTAAAGCATATCGCAGATGTCAGAGATAATATCGAGTTAGCATTGCAGGAAGTCAGGAGGGTTCTCGCATGAAAAACCAATATTCGTATACCTATTCGGTGCTCCGGTACGTTCACGACGTCACGAGCGGCGAATTCGTCAACGTCGGCGTAGCGCTTTATTCCGCGGATGCACGCTATTTGAGCGCTTTATGCCGGACAACGTATGGCCGTCTTAGCAAGGTATTTCCGGGTATGAATGCCGAGCACTTCAAGTCGCTGATGCGCTACATCCAGGGACAATTCGAGGAACGCGGGGAGCGTCTCGCCGGGGAATTGCCGCTTACCGGAGCATCGACCGTGTTGCAGATCGCCCAATCGGTGCTGCCCAGCGACGATAGCTCGTTGCAATGGTCGCCCGTTGGCAGCGGACGAACAGACAGCCCGTCGCAGACTCTGGAAAAGCTTTTCAATCGGATGGTGATGCGCTACGACGAAAAATCGGAGTCTGCCGGCCGTTCAGACGACGACGTGTGGCGCCATTTCAAGCGCAACCTGGAGGAGCGTCGCTTGCTCCAGCATTTTCAGCCGAAGAAAATCGCTGTTCAGGATGATGAGGTCGAGTTCCAGCATTCGTGGAAAAACGGCAAATGGCACTGTCTCGAGCCGATTTCATTCGATCTGGCGGCTGCCGACAGTATCAAAGACAAAGCGCATCGGTGGCTTGGCCAGATCGCAAGCCTGCAGGGTGGGAGCGAAGCATTTAAGGTCTATCTTCTGCTCGGGGCGCCGCAGCAGGAGCAGTTGCAGACCGCGTTTTCGAACGCGATCAGTATTCTTGGAAAGATCCCGGGCGAGAAGGAAATCGTTTTGGAAAAGGATGCGCCGGAATTGGCGGCGCATATTGCCGACGAGGTCTCGTCACATCAGGAAAGCAAGACGCCAGTTTGACGAATAGGCTCGCTCCGCAGCGATTTGCCCGGACCTCGCAGCTTTTCAAGCGCGGAGTTCATCTTCTCCGCCGATCAGCCACAGCTTGGGCTGGGCGAGCACCCGCGTGACGAATGCGTTGCCTTGCTTGATCCGCTTTTTCAGGTCCTGTTTTGAATAAACCGTCGGGTTCACGGGGCGGCCGAGGCGCTTGGTCGCATCTTCCAGGCTGGCGAAGAGATCGGCGTAGTTCAGGCTGTCGCTGATCACCATCAGGTCGATGTCGCTTCCCGCCGTATCCTGTTTTTTCGCGACCGAGCCGTAGACGAAGGCGGCGCTGATGGCTTGGGCGTGCGGTGCCAGCGACGTGCGCAGGACGTCGGCCAGCCCGGAAGTTTTCAGAATGAGGCCGCGCAATTCCTCGAATACCGGAGCGTCGGCGTCGGCCTGATAGTGTTTTTGGTTGCCGAGTCGTTTGACCGTGACGAGGCCGGCCGCTTCCAGTCGCCCGAGTTCGCGCTGCACGGCGCCCGTGCCGGAGCCGGCGAGGGCGATGATTTCGTTGGCGTAGTAGCTGCGCGCCGGATTTCCGAACAACAGCCCCAGCACGCGCTGCTGGACTTTTGTGAAGAGCGCACTGGCGGTGTCTGTCGCTGGTGCGGTGCGCACTTTGGCGATCGATTTTTTTATTCCCATAATGGGTATGATAAACCCCAAAAAGGGGTTTATCAACAGATACTGGAATGCATGTAGAAGGGGGCGCGGTGCTTGTGGATGGCGAAGGACAAAGATCTTTGCGGAACAGCTGCGATAATTGCAGGATATTGAAAAATAATATCAATTATTATTGATGGTTTAGTTATATGTGAATAACTACAGTTACAGTGTATAAAAGTATAAAAGACTAAACTTGCGCAAGGTTTAATAATTGTGTACTTTATATCCTATGGATGTACAAAATAAAGGCCTTCTAAACCAACTCCACCGCCTGCTTCCCGAAGGCTGGGTGGCGCCAGCGCATTGGCTGGCCGCGCACAACTACACCCACAACCAGCTCTCGAAATACAAAGGCCGCTGGCTCGATTCGCCGGTCCATGGCGCCTATGTGTACCCCGGATCGAAGCCGAAATGGCAGCAGGTGGTCGTGTCGATTCAGCGGCTGGAAGCCTTGCCGCTGCACGTCGGTGGTCGCACTGCGCTGGTCCATCGCGGCCTCGCGCATTACGTGCGGCTCGGTGAGCCGGAGCCGATCCATCTCTACGGCCCGGTTGGGCTGCCGGGATGGGCAAAGAAATTTCCTCTGAAAGAGAAGCTCATCATCCGTCCGGATGCGATGTTCGGCTCGCTGCCGCGCCTGTACCGCGATGAAACAGGCAACTTTGTGGATGACGACGGCAAACTCTTGCCCGACAGCGCCGTGACCGACAGCGGGCTTTCCGAATTCACTTGGGGAAGTTGGGACTGGACTCTCACCTACTCGACGGAAGAGCGGGCGATCCTGGAGGTGTTGCAGGATGTGCCGCAGCGCGAGTCGGTGTACGAGGCGGATGCGCTGATCGGCGGGCTCGCCAACCTGCGCCCGGCGCGTCTCGCGCATCTGCTTGCGCACTGCGGCAGCGTCAAGGTGAAGCGGCTTTTTCTCGCGCTCGCCGAACGCCACAAGCATGCGTGGTTTGCGCGCCTCGATCTCGCCAAAGTTGATCTTGGCAAAGGCAAGCGCATGCTGGTCCCTGGCGGCCGCCTGCACCCGAAGTACCTGATCACGTTGCCCGCCGATCTGGATGATCACAACCGATAATCCGTACTACCGGCAGGTTCAACTGCTGGTGCGTGTGCTGCCTGCCGTAGCAGGCGAGGGATGTTTCGCGCTCAAAGGCGGCACGGCGATCAACCTGTTCGTGCGCGATTTGCCGCGATTGTCGGTCGATATCGATCTCGCCTTTCTTCCGATCACCGAATTCGACGTCGCACGCCGGCAGATCAGCGAGGCGCTGGGCCGCATTCGCGATCGGCTTCTCGGTTCATCGCCCGCGTACATGGTCACGGCTGGCGCCAACGATCGCAGCGGACATTTCGACACGCTCAATGTATCCGACGCCGCGGCGCAGATAAAGATCGAGGTCAATCCGGTTCTGCGAGGCAGCCTGGACGAACCCGTGGTGATGACCGTGCGTGCGGCGGTTGAAGAGGCGTTCGGTTTCGCCGAGGTCAAGACCTTGTCATTCGCGGATCTGTATGGCGGCAAGCTGATGGCCGCGATCGACCGACAGCATCCGCGCGACCTGTTCGATGTCAAGTTGTTGCTGGAGAACGAAGGCATGAGCGATGCGCTGTTCCGCTCATTCTTCGTATACCTGATTGGGCACAAGGGCTCGCTGGCAGATTCACTTGACCCGAATCGAAAAGACATCCGCAAAATCTACGAAGATCACTTCAGGGGCATGACCGCCGAGCCCGTGAGTATTGAGGAACTCGAGCAGACACGCGAACGACTGATCGACGAAATACGCGGGCGATTGGGCGTGCGCGAAAAGCAGTTTTTGCTGTCAATGAAGCGAGGCGAACCGGACTGGGATTTATTGGCTCTGGGCCGGGCGCGAGAACTTCCCGCGGTCAAGTGGAAGCTGCACAACCTGCGACGCATGCCCGCTACCGATCGCGAACGTGCGATCGAGCGCCTGATGCGTGTGCTGGAGCGCGTGTGAGGGACACAGGTACCGGTGGCCACCATGCCTGATTGAGATCGCAATTTGCGACTTCAAAGCCGCAAATCGGCCTGGAAGCCAGTAAAGACGTGGAGTTTCGGGCATCACCCCCTTGCGCCAGCAGTGCCTAATGAAAATCCCTGGACCGTGTTCCGAGCCTGCCGAGCAATTCGCTGTGATCGGCCAACCGTCGCGCGATCACGTGCACCACTTCGCCTTCGCGCTCGACCGATCCATACACCGCCATCAGCCGCGCCGAGAGCAGTTCGCGCCGCTGCCGCTCGCCCAGGTCGCGCCAGACGATGACATTGACGCAGCCGGTCTCGTCCTCCAGCGTCACGAACACCACGCCCGAGGCGGTATCGGGGCGCTGCCGGCCGATGACGATGCCGGCCGCGCGCACGCTGCTGCCGTGCGGCAGGCGGCGCACGTCTTCGGCGGCGGAAAGACGCATGCGACTCAAGCGCGCGCGCAGCAGCGCCAGCGGATGCCGCCCCAGGGTGAGTCCGAGGCTGCGGTAGTCGGCGACCAGGCCGTCGCCTTCGCTTGGCGCATAGAGTTGCGGTTCTGTTTCATGGATCGCTGCTTCGGATAGCAAGTGTTGTCGCGCGGTTTCAACGCCCGCTACCTGCCAGTAGGCGAGCCGCCGGTGGCCGGCGATGGGCTCGAGCGCGCCGCTCGCCGCCAGGCATTTGAGTTCCTGCCGGTCGAGTTGCGCGCAGCGCATCAGTTCGTCGACTGAAGAGAAACCGCTTGCGCGCGCCTGCACGACGCGCCCGGCGCCGGCTTCCGACAATCCTTTCACCATGAGCAGGCCCAGGCGCACGGCCGGTGTGCCATTTTCACTCTGCCCCAGCGTGCACTCCCAGTCGCTCGCCTGCACGTCCACCGGCAGGACTTCGACGCCGTGGCGGCGCGCATCCTGCACCAGCTGCGAAGGCGCATAAAAACCCATGGGCTGGCTGTTCAGCAGCGCGGCGAGGAAGGCGGCGGGATGGTGGCGCTTCAACCAGGCGGAGACGTAGACCAGGAGGGCGAAGCTGGCCGAATGCGATTCCGGAAAGCCGTATTCGCCGAAGCCGAGGATCTGCTGGTAGATGCGCTCGGCGAACTCGCGCGCATAGCCGCGATCGAGCATGCCCTGGATCAGGCGCTGCTGCAGATGCTCCAGGCCGCCTTTGCGCTTCCAGGCGGCCATCGAGCGGCGCAGGCCGTCGGCTTCGCCCGGGGTGAAGCCGGCGGCGACCACTGCGAGCTGCATCACCTGTTCCTGAAAGATCGGTATGCCCAGGGTGCGTTCGAGCACGGCCTTCACCGCATCGCTCGGGTAGCTCACCGGCTCCAGCTTCTGCCGGCGGCGCAGATAGGGATGCACCATGCCGCCCTGGATCGGGCCGGGGCGCACGATCGCCACCTCGATCACGAGATCGTAGAAATTCGCGGGTGCAAGGCGCGGCAGCATCGACATCTGCGCCCGCGATTCGATCTGGAACACGCCGACGGTGTCGGCCTGCTGGATCATGGCGTAGACAGCGTGGTCTTCGGGTGGCACGTCGCTCATCGCAAAAGCGGTACCGCGCTGTTGACTGATCAGCGCGAGTGCGCGCTTGATCGCCGAGAGCATGCCGAGCGCGAGCACGTCCACTTTCAGCAGGCCGAGGGCGTCGAGATCGTCCTTGTCCCACTGGATCACGCTGCGCTCCGGCATGGCCGCGTTTTCGATCGGCACCAGGCGCGACAAGAGGCCGCGCGCGATGACGAAGCCGCCCACGTGCTGCGACAGATGGCGCGGAAAGCCGACGAGCGCATCCACGAGCGCGAGCAGGCGCAGCACGGTGGGGCTTTCCGGATCGAACCCGGCTTCGCGCAAGCGCACGGGCAGGTGTTGGCGCTTGTCCCACCAGGAGAGGGTTTTTGCCAGCCGCTCCACTTGGCCGGGTTCCAGGCCGAGCGCCTTGCCGCAGTCGCGGATCGCGCTCTTCGGGCGGTAGCGGATCACCGTGGCCGCGAGCGCCGCACGCTCGCGGCCGTACTTGGCGTAAATGTACTGGATCACTTCCTCGCGCCGCTGGTGCTCGAAGTCGACGTCGATGTCGGGCGGCTCGTTGCGCTCGCGCGAAATGAAGCGCTCGAACAGCATGCTCATGCGCGCCGGGTCGACCTCGGTGATGGATAGCGCATAGCACACCGCCGAATTCGCCGCCGAGCCGCGCCCCTGGCACAGGATGCCGCGCTCGCGCGCGAAGCGCACGATGTCGTGCCCGGGGAGGAAGTAGCCCCTGTAGCCGAGTTCGGCCAACAATCCGAGTTCCTTCCCCATCAGGGCCCGACCTTTT
>CAYNVY010000023.1:0-30693 GCA_964400745.1 uncultured Enterobacteriaceae bacterium
CGTGGCGGACCTGGACGCGCAGGTGCGCGAGTCCGGGCTCACCGGCTCGAGCGGCATCTGCCACACGCGCTGGGCCACCCACGGGGCGCCGGCCACGGTCAACGCCCATCCCATTTTCAGCCGCGACGAAATCGCCGTGGTGCACAACGGCATCATCGAAAACTACGAAGAGCTGCGCACGCGCTTGCAGGCGCGCGGTTACGCGTTCGAGTCGCAGACCGACACCGAGGTCATCGCGCACCTGGTGCACAGCCACTATGCGGGCGATCTGTTCGCGGCGGTGCGGCGCGCGGTGGCCGAACTGCGCGGCGCCTATGCGATCGCCGTATTCTGCAAAGCCGAGCCCGAACGCGTGGTGGGCGCGCGCGAAGGCAGCCCGCTGGTGCTGGGCGTGGGCGTGAAGCAGACGGCGGGAGAGCACTACCTCGCCTCCGATGCGATGGCGCTGGCGGGCACGACCGACCAGATCGTCTATCTCGAAGAGGGCGATATCGCCGATCTCGGCATCGGCCGCTACGCCATCGTCGATCGAGCCGGCCGGCCGGTGACGCGCGAAGTGCGCACCGTCAGCGCGTATGCGGGGGCGGTCGAACTCGGACCCTACCGCCATTTCATGCAAAAGGAGATCTTCGAGCAGCCCCAGGCCATCGCCGACACGCTCGAGGGCGTGGCCGGCATCGGACCCGACATATTCGGCGCAGCGGCGAAGGACATGTTCGCCGCGATCGACGCGGTGCACATCTACGCCTGCGGCACCAGCTATTACTCCGGCCTGACCGCCAAGTTCTGGCTCGAAGCCATCGCCGGGGTGCCGACGCAGGTGGAGGTCGCGAGCGAATACCGCTACCGCACGAGCGTGCCCAATCCGCGCGCGCTGGTGGTGGTGATCTCGCAATCGGGGGAAACCGCCGACACCCTGGCCGCGCTCAAGCACGCGCAGTCGCTGGGCCATGTGCACACCCTGACGATCTGCAATGTCGCCTCGAGCGCCATGGTGCGCCTGACCGAGCTCAAGTACCTGACCCGCGCCGGGGTCGAAATCGGCGTCGCCTCGACCAAGGCTTTCACCACCCAGCTCGTGGCGCTGTTCCTGCTCGCGCTCGCGCTGGCCAAATCGCGCGGGCGGCTGGCGCCGGACGACGAGGCGCGCCACCTGAAGAACCTGCGCCACCTGCCGGTCGCACTGGCGAGCGTGCTCGCGCTCGAGCCGCAAATCATCGCCTGGGCGGAGCAGTTCGCGCAGCGCGAGCACGCCCTGTTCCTCGGGCGCGGCCTGCACTACCCGATCGCGCTCGAGGGCGCCCTGAAGCTGAAGGAAATCTCCTACATCCACGCCGAAGCCTATCCGGCGGGCGAACTCAAGCACGGCCCGCTCGCGCTGGTGACCAAGGAGATGCCGGTGGTCACCGTCGCGCCCAACGACGCGCTGCTGGAGAAGCTCAAGTCCAACATGCAGGAAGTGCGCGCGCGCGGCGGGGAGCTGTACGTTTTTGCCGACGCCGACAGCCGCATCGCGTCCTCCGAAGGCGTGCACGTGGTGCGCCTGCCGGAGCACTACGGCGAGCTCTCGCCCATCCTGCACGTGGTGCCGCTGCAGCTGCTGGCTTATCACACCGCGCTCGCGCGCGGCACCGACGTCGACAAGCCGCGCAACCTCGCCAAATCGGTCACGGTCGAATGAGCATGCAGCGACTCGTTTTCACGCTGATTGGAACAAATAAAGTCCGTCGAGAAAAATAAAGTCCGTCGGAAAAGTTGACTACGGCCAGTCCCAAGTTGGTGGTCCTTCACCTCGAATCGAAACTTGTTGGTGCGCGAACGAGGCGGACTATCCTGAGTTAATTCCGCTGGTAAGCGAGCTTCAGCGGATTTACCCGATTCTTCAATTTGATCCGCACAAGCGATATTTGATGGCCGTTACGTACTACCCTTAGCTTCTGCCCGGCATTTCTTCATAAACGAAGTCCAGATGCGTACTACTATTTCGAATCCCTCGTCCTCCGCCAGTTAGCGTTACAAACTGGTCTCTGACCAGTAACAAGAACCCCGCAAATCGCCAACGTTTGCGGGGTTTTTCTCTGGTACCTGTTGACCTCGCTTATTCTCAAAACGCCAATTCTGGCGTCTTAAAGGCCGTTTCTCTCAGAACCTGTTGACTACGCGAATTTGGTACGCATTTTGAAATCGCCTTTTTTCGTTGGCGATTTTTTGAAAATGCCGAATGAGTTTGTGATGGGGCAATTCTGGGTGCCAGTAGGTACGCCAATGCGAACTTGGATGGTTACTCGACAGGCAGATATGTTCTCATTAGGGGCGGGTAATTTAGCATCGTGAAGCTGGCGATGGCCACCTGGTGCAAAAAAATCGGCCATTAGAGAAGTTGTCCTACCGGATTTGGCAATGGCAACCATGTTCGCTCGCGACCGCGAAACCCAATAGACATCGATCCACACCGTTAGTATGCTGTTATCTTTCGCTGGCGACGGCCAAAGATTTGGCCTCGAGGAGAAGAGGCGTATAGATGCTGAGTCCGGCAGCAATAATCAACCTTTCAACACTCAGAGTCGAGTGCCATTCGTCGGACGGAAATAGTACTGGCACGGGCTTCCTATTCAATTTTCATGTTGGAGCGAGCGATTCACAATTAACCGTTCCCGTAATCGTCACGAATAAGCATGTCGTAGAAGGGGCGACCAGCTTGCACACAACAGTTAGCTTGATGCCAAAGGGCACGAGGGAGCAAGTACGGGAAGACTGTACAGCCGAAGGCGTAGAACATCGCCCCATTGTTTGGGAAGGTTTCCAATCGGCCGTAGAGCCGCATCCAGACGCGTCTATCGACATTTGTGCAATTCCAATAGCTGGATTTCTGGGACCGCTTCTGGCGACGCATGAATTGCGGCACGCGTTTCTGGATGAGTCATGGTTGCCCAGTCAAGAAGTTCGGCAGTTGTTACGACCCATCGAGACCGTGGTTATGGTTGGATATCCAAATGGTCTTTGGGATGCCGTAAATAATCTTCCAATCATCCGGAGTGGCCTTACTGGATCTCATCCTCTACTTGACTGGAATGCTCAACCGCAATTCATCGTTGACGCGGCGTGCTTCCCTGGATCCAGCGGATCTCCCGTATTCCTGTTCGAGGACGGAATGTACCGCTCTGGCGCCAATAGTTATTCACCAGGTACGCGAGTATGCCTTCTGGGTGTTCTCTGGGGCGGCCCTTTGATTTCCCTAGAAGGTCGGATCGAGCAGCGCCATATACCGACGGGCACTAGCGATGTGCCAGTGATCAACTCTATGATGAACCTCGGTTTTGTTCATCGTGCAGATGCATTGCTGGCCATTAAAGAACGTCTCAATAATAGAATTGCCGCACAGCCAATTCAGCAAAGGTAACGCTTCGGGTAGATACTTCGTCCGGTAATGTATGCCGCTGCCTCGCTAATATGGGCGCAGCGAGCTAATGGCAGTTTTGTGTTGAGTTACGCTCTGGTTCGAACCGTAGGCCAGCCCAAAGCGAGGCTCATGTTTTGCGCCATAATGATGGGATAATGATCCTGTCACGAGAATAATAAATGGCGAATATTCGTGCAGGAACAAACTGTTACTATCAATCAACTTGAGTCCCATCTCTGGGAATCCGCTAACATCCTGCGGGGCCCGGTGGACGCCGCTGACTTCAAGACCTACATCTTCCCGCTGCTGTTCTTCAAACGTATCTGCGATGTGTGGGACGAGGAATACGAGGAGATTGTCACTGACACTGGTGATGCGGAACTGGCCTTGTTCCCCGAATCCCACCGTTTTCAGATTCCAGAGGGTACTCACTGGAACGATGTACGCGCTGTAGCCGCCAACGTCGGCAATGCCCTTCAGCGTGCCATGCGCGAGATTGAAAAGGCCAACCCCGAAACCCTGTATGGAGTTTTTGGCGACGCCCAATGGTCGAATAAGGACCGCCTTTCAGATGCCTTACTAAAGGACCTGATCGAACACTTCTCCCGACTGTATTTCGGCAATCGCAATATCGGCTCTGATGTTCTCGGCGATGCTTATGAATACCTGATCAAGAAATTTGCCGACGCCACCAATAAGAAGGCCGGGGAGTTCTATACGCCGCGCAGCGTAGTACGGCTGATGATCGAAATGCTCAATCCGCGGGAAGGGGAGACCATATACGACCCTGCGTGCGGTACCGGCGGCATGCTGCTTGCGGCTGTAAAGCACGTTAAGGACATGCACGGAGATGTGAAGCGACTGTGGGGCAAGCTCTATGGGCAGGAGAAGAACCTGACCACCTCGTCTATTGCCCGCATGAACCTGTTCCTGCACGGTATCGAGGACTTCCAGATCGTACGTGGTGACACCTTGCGCAATCCAGCCTTCTTCGAGGTCGATCGCTTGGCCAGCTTCGACTGCGTCATCGCCAACCCGCCCTTCTCCCTGGAGAAATGGGGTGAGGAACTATGGATCAACGATCCCTTCGGACGCAATTTCGCTGGCCTACCACCTACGAGTAATGGTGATTTCGCCTGGGTGCAGCATATGGTCAAGTCGATGGCCGAGGGCGTCGGACGCATGGCCATCGTGTTACCTGAAGGCGCGTTATTTCGCAGAGGGATTGAAACCACACTCCGGCAAAAGCTGCTCGAGATGGATCTAGTTGAAGCCGTAATCGGTCTGGCGCCAAACTTGTTTTATGGAACTGGTCTGTCGGCGTGCGTCCTGATATTGCGCAAGAAGAAGTCTACCAAGAGACGCAACAAGGTAATGATTGCTGATGCCTCCCGTCTGTTCCGTCGCGGCCGGGCACAGAACTATCTGGAACCCGAACATGCCCTCGAAATCCAGTGTTGGTTCGAGAAGTACGAGGATGTTCAAGATTATGTGCGCATCGTCAGCGTTGATGAAATCAAGGACGAGGATTGGACCCTCAATATTGCCCGCTACGTTATGCCCCCCCTTCAAAAAGACATCTCGCCTTTGCCTGAAGCCATTGCCAACTTCAAGGATGCGTTGATCCGTTGCCGTGATGCCGAGGATCAATTAGCCAAGGTAATGGCCAAGGGAGGATGGTTGAAATGAGCACCCGCATTACTCAAGAGGAGCTTGAATCTTATCTGTGGGGCGCGGCCGTTTTACTTCGCGGCCTCATCGATGCCGGCGACTACAAGCAGTTCATCTTCCCGCTGCTGTTCTTTAAGCGCATCTCAGATGTCTGGGACGAAGAGTATCAGGCTGCATTGACTGATTCCGATGGCGATCTTTCCTATGCTGAGTTCGCCGAGAATCACCGCTTTCAGATCCCCGAGGGTGCGCATTGGAAGGATGTGCGCCAGGTCCCGAAGAACGTGGGCATAGCCATTCTCTCGGCACTGCGACAACTAGAGGTAGGCAACCCTGACCTGTTTTCCGGCATATTCGGCGATGCACCGTGGACTAACCGCGAGCGCTTGCCCGACGAAACCCTCAAGAACCTGATTGAGCACTTCTCGACCCAGACGCTCTCGGTGGCGAATGTCCCCGAGGACGAGCTCGGTAATGCCTACGAGTTCCTGATCAAGAAGTTTGCCGACGACTCCGGCCACACGGCAGCCGAGTTCTATACCAATCGCACCGTGGTGCACCTGATGACGCAGTTGCTGGCCCCGCAGGCAGGCGAGTCGATCTACGACCCCACCTGCGGCACGGGCGGCATGCTCATTTCTGCGCTGGCCGAGGTCAAGCGCAGCGGAGGCGAATACCGCACGCTCAAGCTCTATGGACAAGAACGCAATCTGATCACCTCCGGCATCGCCCGGATGAACCTCTTCCTGCATGGTGTCGAGGATTTCCAGATCATTCGGGGCGATACCCTCGCTGCGCCGCAGCACATTGAGGGTGGCCGGCTGCGCCAATTCGACGTGATCCTGGCCAATCCGCCATATTCCATCAAGCAATGGGATCGCGAAGCCTGGGCGCAAGACAAATGGGGCCGCAACTTCCTCGGCACCCCGCCGCAAGGCCGGGCCGACTACGCTTTTCAGCAACACATCCTGGCCAGTCTCAGTGACAAGGGCCGGTGCGCCATCCTCTGGCCCCACGGCGTGCTGTTTCGCAACGAAGAGCAGGCCATGCGCGCCAAAATGGTCGAGCTGGACTGGGTTGAGGCGGTGATCGGCCTTGGGCCGAACCTATTTTACAACTCGCCGATGGAGTCCTGCATCGTCGTTTGCAACCGGCGCAAGCCGGCAGCGCACAAAGGTAAGGTCCTGTTCATCGACGCGTTAAATGAGGTGACGCGCGAACGGGCGCAGAGCTTCCTCAGGCCTAAGGATCAGCAACGCATCTTGCAAAATTTCCAAGCCTACGCCGCTGAGGAAGGATTCTCGGCGGTGGCGACGCGCGAGCAGATTGCCGCCAACGGCGCGAATCTGTCTATTCCACTCTACGTGAAGCGGGCGACCGCAACGGCAATTAGCAACGGTGACGGCGAGGTTGTAAGCCTGCGTTCGGCATGGGGAAAATGGCAAACCGATGGCCGCGCGTTCTGGCAGCAGATGGATGCCTTGGTTGAGTCCCTTGATGGGCTCATAGCTGAGGAGGCGGAGCATGGCTGATGCGACACTTAAACCCGGCTGGAAGACCTGGCGCTTCGATCAGATCGCTACCAACGTCAACGTCCGTATCGACAATCCCTCCGAATCGGGCATGGAGCATTACGTAGGTCTGGAACACCTTGATCCCGATTCGCTGCGTATTCGACGTTGGGGCAGCCCAAACGATGTGGAAGCAACGAAACTGGTGTTCAGAAAGGGCGACATCATTTTTGGCCGCCGTCGAGCCTACCAGCGGAAGCTCGGTATTGCGGAGTTTGATGGTATTTGCTCCGCACATGCAATGGTTTTACGGGCCAAGCCTGAAGCGGTACTGCCCGATTTCTTGCCGCATTTCATGCAGAGCAATTTGTTTATGAATCGGGCAATCGAGATTTCGGTCGGGTCGCTGTCACCAACAATAAATTGGAAGGCTCTTGCTATTCAAGAGTTTACTCTACCGTCGCTAGAAGAGCAGCAAAAGGCATTAGAGCTGCTCGTAACGATAGAAGCTAGCTGCAACGAATACTATGGGGTGTTCAGTGCAGCCGAATCGTTGTTTGAGTCAGCTCTTTTGGACTTAACAACCGGCCTAAGCTATCCAGGAGTAAAGAAGAACGTAGCGCAAGAGTGGACCAAGGCTAGACCGCCAGGAATAGAAGAGATCCCGGAAATTTGGAGACTCGTTCGACTAACAAAGGTGGCAAGACTTGAAAGTGGTCATACCCCAAGCCGTCGTCAGGAAGATTACTGGGCGGGGGGTATTCCTTGGATATCACTTGGTGATACCGAAAGGCTCGACACGAGGAAAATAGTTCACACAGCAGAAACTGTATCTCAAAAGGGTATAGACAACTCTTCTGCGCGGTTGCTACCGAAGAATACGGTCGTGTTATGCAGAACGGCAAGCGTTGGGTACTGCTCGGTGATGGGGACTGAAATGGCAACAAGTCAGGATTTTGCAAATTTCATATGTGATCCAAGCGAAATTCTGCCAGACTTTTTGTACTTTCTTTTTAGAGCACTACGCTCTTATTGGAAGCGAATTGCAATGGGCGGTGGCGTCAAGACTGTTTACATGCCTTTCTTTAAAGAAATGCAAATAGCACTTCCACCGATTCCAGATCAGGAAACAATCATTGCCGAGTTATCTGGGATTCAGGATTCTGTTGCCGTTCTTTCCAGCAGACTTGTTAGCAGCAGGAAGTTACAGGCTGATATTCGTAATCAAGTGATGACGGGAGCTTGGAAATGAGTTTTAACGAATCCAACACCGTCGAAGCCTACCTCTACGACCTGCTCTCCGGTCCGGCCAAGCCAGTCTCGGTCAACGTCGTCCAGGAACCGGAAAACAATTACGGCCGCGCCCACAAGGGCCTCGGCTGGCGCCGTATTGCCAGCGGCGACATTCCACGTCAAACGCAGGAGGTTCTGGTCGAAAAATGGGTACGCGAGGCGCTGATTCGCCTCAACCCGGAAATCGCCACCCAGCCCGACCGCGCCGACGAGGTGCTCTACAAGCTACGCGCCATCATTCTCTCGGTGCGCTCCGATGGCCTGATTCGTGCCAACGAGGAAATGACCGTCTGGCTGCGCGGCGAGCGATCCATGCCATTCGGTCAAAACAACGAGCATGTGACGGTCCGGTTAATCGACTTCGAAAACCTAGAGCAGAATCAGTACGTCGTCACCCAGCAATTCACCTATCGCGCCGGCAGTGCTGAACGTCGGGCTGACCTGATGCTGCTGGTGAACGGCTTGCCGCTGGTGCTGATCGAAGCCAAAACCCCAACACGCTCGGCTGTGAGCTGGGTGGATGGCGCGGTACAGGTGCACGACGATTATGAGAAGTGCGTGCCTGAATTGTTTGTCTGCAACGTGTTCTCGGTGGCTACCGAGGGTAAGGAATACCACTACGGCTCGCTTGGCTTGCCAGTCAAGGATTGGGGGCCGTGGAATCTGGACGACGAATCGGGAGACGCACAAAGGCACCCGCTAAAAGGTTTGAAACTGGCTGCCGAGAGCATGCTGCGGCCGCATGTCGTGCTCGACATTTTGGCGAGCTTTACGCTATTTGCCACAGACAGGAGGCAGCAGCGGACCAAGATCATCTGCCGCTATCAGCAGTATGAGGCGACAAATAAGATCGTCGAGCGGGTGATCGCAGGCTACCCGAAGAAGGGGCTGATCTGGCATTTCCAGGGTTCCGGCAAGTCACTATTGATGTTGTTCGCGGCGCAAAAACTACGTCTGCATCCCCGGCTGAAAAATCCCACTGTATTGATCGTGGTGGACCGGATCGACCTCGACACTCAGATCACCGGAACATTTACCGCGGCCGACATCCCGAATCTGGAAAAGGCCGAGTCGCGAGAAAAGCTGCAACAGCTACTGGCGCAGGATGTGCGCAAGATCATCATCACCACGATCTTTAAGTTTGGCGAGGCCGGTGGCGCTCTCAACGAGCGTACTAACATCATTGCGATGGTGGACGAGGCCCACCGTACTCAGGAAGGCGACCTCGGCCGTAAGATGCGCGATGCTTTGCCCAATGCCTTCCTCTTCGGCCTAACGGGCACCCCGATCAACCGGTTCGATCACAACACCTTTTACGCCTTCGGTGCTGACGAGGACAAGAAGGGCTATCTAAGCCGCTACGGCTTTGAGGAGTCTATCCGCGACGGGGCGACGCTGAAGCTGCACTTCGAACCGCGCCTCATGCAACTGCACATCGACAAAGCCGCCATCGACGCTGCATTCAAGGAAATGACCGGTGGACTATCCGACCTGGACCGCGACAACCTTGGCAAGACTGCCGCCAAGATGGCCGTGCTGGTCAAGACCCCAGAGCGCATCCGGCGCGTATGCGAGGACATCGTCCAGCACTTCCAGAGCAAGGTGGAGCCGAACGGCTTCAAAGGACAGATAGTCACTTTCGACCGCGAATCCTGCCTGCTCTACAAGACGGAATTAGACAAGCTGCTGCCGCCCGATGCTTCCGAAGTGGTGATGACGGTAAATGCTGGCGAGCCACAGTATAGGTCGTTTAACCGCAATAGGGATGAGGAAGAGCGCCTGCTCGACCGCTTCCGCAACCCAAGTGACCCGCTGAAGCTGTTAATAGTCACCTCCAAGCTTCTGACCGGCTTCGACGCGCCCATCTTACAGGTCATGTATCTAGACAAGCCACTGCGCGACCACACGCTGCTGCAGGCCATCTGCCGGGTGAACCGCACCTATTCGGAGCAAAAGACCCATGGTTTGATCGTCGATTACCTTGGCATTTTCGATGACGTGGCTAAGGCGCTGGAATTCGATGAAAAGGGCATTACCGCGGTGGTCTCGAATATCCAGGAGCTCAAGAACCGGCTGCCGGAGGCGATGCAGAAATGCCTGGCTTTCTTTGCCGGCGTGGATCGTGCGGTGGAAGGCTACGAGGGCCTAATAACTGCCCAGCAATGCCTGCCCAACAACACTATGCGCGACAACTTCGCAGCGGAATTTAGCTTGCTTGGCAAATTGTGGGAGGCGATTTCACCCGACACCATGCTCGGGCAATACGAAAGGGACTATCGCTGGCTGTCGCAGGTGTATCAGTCCGTGCAGCCCTCCAGTGGCCACGGCAAGCTGATCTGGCACGCCCTTGGGGCAAAGACCATCGAATTGATCCACCAAAACGTACATGTGGATGCCGTACGGGACGATCTTGATACGCTGGTGCTCGATGCGGATCTGCTTGAGGCGGTGCTCTCCAACCCCGATCCGACCAAGACCAAAGAAATCGAGATCAAGGTGGCGCGGCGTCTGCGCAAGCATCTCGGTAATCCGAAATTCAAAGCACTTTCGGAGCGGCTGGATGCGCTGCGCGATCGTTTCGAGTCGGGCTTACTAAACAGTGTCGAATTCCTCAAGCAGTTGCTTCAGCTTGCCAAGGAAGTATTGCAGGTCGAGAAGGAAATCCCCCCCGAAGAGGATGAGGATCGCGGCAAAGCGGCGCTGACGGAGCTTTTCAACGAGGTGAAGACAGCCGATACGCCGGTCATGGTCGAGCGTGTGGTGGCCGACATCGATGAAATCGTTCGCCTGGTGCGCTTCCCTGGCTGGCAGACCACCCTGTCCGGCGAGCGGGAAATCAAGAAAGCACTGCGAAAATCGCTCTTCAAGTACAAGTTGCACGCGGATGAGGATCTGTTTGAGAAGGCGTACAACTACATTCGGCAGTATTACTGAGAGCTGCGCCGCAACGAACAGGCGCAGATCTAGCTGCCTTGTGCGGCGACTGCGGCCTGGTGGCTACAAGTGCTGCCAATCGCGTAGCCAAGATCAAGTTTTTGAAAAAGAAGGTATGGTTTAGTAAAGAATTGATGCATAATCATAATCTTACAAAACTTCGGCTACTTCCAGCCAGGCAGAGAATTAGATGTACGAGCCTACAAATACTGCCAAGGAAATAGAACTCTTAAGCATCGCCAATCCAGTTCCACAAAGCTGGAAGAGCGACCAATCAGTGCTTGAGTCTTCGTTGCACCAGCTTTCGCCGTATATTGGTAAGCTGCAAAGCAGTATTGCCCGGGAACTCGTTTTGGAATATTCGCGCCCTGGGGATCTTGTT
Source organism: uncultured Enterobacteriaceae bacterium (assembly GCA_964400745.1). Taxonomy (GTDB): domain Bacteria; phylum Pseudomonadota; class Gammaproteobacteria; order Burkholderiales; family SG8-39; genus 2-12-FULL-64-23. The sequence continues at coordinate 11,192 of CAYNVY010000023.1, forward strand.
GTCGATCCATTTTCGGGCGCAGGAACAATCCCACTCGAAGCACTTCATAGTAACCGTCGCGCTTTCGCATCCGACATTAGTCCGTATGCGAAAGTGCTGACATTGGGTAAGGCGCGCGCGCCTACATGCTTGTTCCAGGCGCTAGATGAGGTTGAGATAGCGCTCGACGAAGCCCGGTATCTTCCTCCACCTGATCTTCGTGGCGTGCCAATTTGGGTAAGAGCGTTTTTTCACCAACGTACCCTCAAGGAAGCGATCAATTTTGCGAGGGTTTGTAGAAAGCCAGGACGCGAGTTTCTTTTCTCCTGCTTTTTGGGAATTTTGCATCATCAGAGGCCGGGCTTCTTATCTTTTCCGAGCAGTCATTTGGTTCCTTACCTGCGGGACAATAAATTCCCGCGTGAGAATTACCCGAGTCTCTATGCCTATAGGCAGTTGCGGCCTCGCATAGTCGCAAAAATCGAAAGAAGCCTGCGACGCGCTCCTTCAGAATCATGGTGCAAGAGTATTGAATACCATAAACGTCCTATCGAGGCCCTTCATTTTCCGGAGCGACATGATGCAATCATCACTAGTCCTCCATACATGAACGCTCTTGACTATGGCCGCGACAATCGATTGCGACTCTGGTTTATTGATCCAGAAACGGATTGGCGAAAGCAAGAAAGACCGACCACACGAAGATCGACGTTCCTCGCCGCAATGCGAGCTCTTGCTAGGGCTGCGGACGACAAACTGAAGCGTGGAGGTTTTTGCGTCTTGGTCGTCGGCGAAGAGTCGGCAAGGAAAGGTACCAAACATCCGTCGCGGGAGGTCGTTGAGGTTTTGTTACAAACTGCTCGGACGCTTCAACTTCGTAAGGTGCTCAGCGACGATATCCCTGATATCCGCAGGTCACGGAAAGAGTGCAAAGACGTGAAACGCGAACATGTGCTGATTTTTCAGAAAAAGAAAAATGCGAGCTAACCTTCCAGATTCGAGCTATTTCATTGACAAGCCATTGCCTCACAATCCGAGGTATGTCATCAAGGAGTACATCAAATCCGGAAACAATGGGCATGTTTTCCGCGCGTTTTCGGAAACGACCGGGCATCAGCTAGCATGCAAAATTGTTCCTTTTGAGAATTTACCAAGGGATGATGCGGAGCAAACTCTTTGGCTTCAAGAGGCAAAAAAAGGGAACAAACTCAATCATCCGTCCGTTGTTCGTTGTGACGATGTAGTGCCGTGGTCTGACGACGGTGCCCCCGGGAAATTTGTTGTATTCACGTACGAGTATGTTGCCGGAATATCTCTAAAAGAATACCTGAAGAATGATAACGAAGTAACAATCGGTTTTATCGAAGAGTTCTTGCGAACAATACTCGGATTGTTCCATGAGATGAGGAGCCGTGGAATAGAACACGGCGACCTTCATACGGGAAACATAATTGTCGCGGACAAATCCGCCTACGATGTGGATCCCAGAACTACATTTCGCGTTATCGATTTTGGCGTTCAGGCATTAACATCATCAAGAGCAGCTCAGAGTGATTTTTTGCAGCTTGCGGGTATCCTGAGGGACTTGCTTACCAAGGTTGACTATCAAGCGGCTGGCCCACGAGATAGACACGAATTCAACGTCTTTAGGCAGGAATTTCTGCAGCGCCATCTGATTGAGACTGATACTACCGTAGATGCTCTGGCGCAGAACCCAAAAGCTCTATATGAAAAGCTCAATCGCTTAGGTAGTGAATATGAAGAGATGCGAGCAGTGCCGGAAACGGCAAAATTGCAGCATCCTTTTGACTATCCAAATTGCGAGCAGATGGGTAATTCGCATTTGCTTTTTAAGAGTCTTTACTCGACCCGATTTCTTGGATTGGGTGAAGTTGAGTCAAAGAGTAATCTGATATTAACCGGACCTCGTGGGTGCGGAAAATCAATGGTGTTTAAGGCAATGAGCCTGGAGCATCGAGTCTCGGTCGGCGAAGATGACATCAATAACATTAATTACATCGGAATATATTACCGCTGTGATGATCTCTATTTTTCATTTCCTCGCTATAAACATCCTGTGCGCGAGGAAGCGATTAACGTGGCTATGCATTTCATGGTGGTCACGCTACTGGCTCAAGTACTTGGTGTCACGAAAAAATGGGCGACAAGACGATTCTTGGACGAAATGCAAAAGGCAGAGCCTAGAATTGCAAAAGCGCTTTGGAAGCTCTTGGAGTGGAATCCCCCTGACGAGCCTGGTGCGGAGCGGTTTGAAAGACTTATAGCCAAACTCAATAAGGAGCGCGACCGGGCTGCACGAAAATACCGTGTTGCGCATGATCCACGAGAGAATTTCGGCCAATATTGTGGTCCAGAGAAATTACTCCTTGCGTGTCAGCTGATCCGTTCCGAACTCGGCTTCTTAAATGCTCGACCATTTTATTTCTTTATTGATGATTACTCGGAACCGAAAATTACGGCCGATCTGCAGGAGAATCTGAACCGACTGCTGATGTATCGCTCTCCGGATTGTTATTTCAAGGTATCTACAGAAAGCCCAGTCTCATATGTGACCAGAGACATTGACGGAAAATCGTACGTCGAGGCACGAGAGTTTAATCTGCTTAACCTTGGAATACTCTATATCAAGGATGGCGGCGACGAGACTTTACCGTTTTTGGAAGATTTATTTGCACGGCGTTTTCGCGAGGTGAATGACTACCCGGTATCAAATCTTGATGAATTGATTGGTAGCCATCCTCGAAACGAGAACGAAGTTGCGCGCCAGATTGGCACAGCAAATCCGCCGTCCACGTACTTTGGTAAGGAAACGTTGGCAGCCCTTTGTAGTGGGGACATACACTATATGATCCGACTCGTCGGTCGTATGGTCGAGGAAAATGGCGGTGTGGCGGCGCTTCGAGCATGTCCGGATTGGCCAAAAATTAAGTCCAAAGATCAGCATGGTGTAATAAGGGCAGCGGCCGGAGATTTTCTTGAGTCGGTAAGGATGCTGCCAAAACATGGCGTTCAGTTAGCGGCCATTGTCACTGCAGTAGGAAGTGTGGCGAGATCCTTGCTGCTCTACCACACTTCAAAAAATGAGAAAGGAAATCCACCACTTCAGGCGTCTCGAATAGAACCGTATGAGGCGCTAGATTTGTCCGAGGAAGGCGACCGCCTGCTGAAAGAGTTGCTGCGCTATTCAATCTTTCTCTACGATCCACGTGGAAAAAGTCGTCGTGGCCATGTGGTTCCGCGATTGTACTTGCGTCGATATCTATTGCCACACTTTAATCTTACTTTTAGCCAAAGAGATTCTATTGAACTTGAAAACAATGAAATTGAACAGCTTTTGACTCAGCCGCAAGAGTTTGAGAAGAGCAAGAGATCAAAGGTCAAGAAGGGGGATGACAAGACCGTAGATATGTTCATCGAAAGACCCAATGATGGAGCTTGATCTTCCGCTACGTGTTGATGAAAAACTCAGGCAATTGGTGTTGCCTGAGCTAATTCCCAATGGCTTAGTACCATTGGCGGTTGACGATTGTTTGGTCGTGTGTGCCGGATTTGAGGAGCGCGCGACGGCGGTCTTAGAAGATGCAATTCGTTCAGGAAATCGCGGCTTTCATTTAATCAATATTGATTATCTTCCGCATTATCAAGAGAATCAAAGCGAGTTGGTAATAGCGCTTTGCCAGGCAAATAATATTCACATTAGCCAGTTGGTATACGACCGACAAAATCCCGCAGGAATGGGTAAGGCAATTGTGGATGCATCGTCGAAGTGTCGCAGACTGTTTGTTGATATTTCGGGAATGTCTAGATTACTTATAACTCAAATATTAGTAGAGCTTGCGCAAGATCGTGGCCGATATTTGTCTACCTCCTTATTTTATGCGGAAGCCGAGATATATCCGCCAACTAAGCAGGACTTTGACGCGGATTGTGCGCAATCCAGAGCGGCCGGGCGAGCGATCGACAGTTACATTTCATCTGGGGTACATGAGGTGGCGATTACGCCGGAGTTATCGTCTGTCGCGATGCATGGGCAGGCCATTCGTCTGGCAGCGTTTCCTTCATTTAATAGAGAACAATTGGTTGTGCTTTTGCAGGAAATCCAACCTGCGTTTTTGAATTTGATTGATGGACGTCCGCCTAGGGCGGACAATGTGTGGCGCGTAAAGGCAATTCAGCAACTAAATGACCCATTCGTGCACTCGTTGGCGCACGATGTGGAAAAAGCGGAAGTCAGTACGCTTGATTACCGCGAGACATTAGATTATTTGCTGCAAATATATGAGCGGCGCGGAGAGTCTGACAAGATTGTAATTGCTCCCACCGGAAGCAAGATGCAATCCGTGGCTGTCGGGCTTTTTCGTGCATTTATGCGAGATATTCAAATTGTTTATCCGACGCCACAAACGTTTTCGAGTCCAGAGCGCCATACGAAGGGTATTCGATGCATCTATCGATTGGATCTTTATCCATTTGCGAGCATCACTTGAGAAGTTAGCGCGAGCGCTACGGGCATGCGGCATGAATCGACCAGCGCACGACGCCCCAGATAGTCAGTTCCTGATCACCAGTCACGAGGATGTCGCCATGGTCCCTGGCGCCAGAGCGCAGTAAAACGCCGTCCGGAATAGAGCAAAACTGCTTGACCATGAAATCGCCATCGACGACCGCAATCACGACGCTACGCTCCACTGGCATGGCTGACCTGTCCACCACCAGCAGGTCGCCGTCGTTGATGCCGAATCCGGTCATGGAATTGCCGGCGACGCGGACAAAGAAGGTAGCTTCCCGATGCTCGATCAGGTATTCATCGAGGTTCAGGTGATCTTCGGCGAAATCCGCGGCAGGGGAGGGAAAGCCGGCGGGGACTGGCCGGACCAGTACCGGGCATCCCAGCGGGATGACACCTTCTTCCGGGAAAACCGGGAATACGTGGCCTTGCCGGGGCCGATGGCCCGGTCCAAGAACGCAGGCCATCGCACTAGTTCCGGTAGCGCCTGACGAGGCCGGTGACCACGCCGTAGATTTCCAGATCGTTCTTAGGTCGGATGACTTGGAAGGCGCGGTTGTGTGGCTTGAGAATGAACCGACCTCTCTCTGTCCCTAGTTCTTTCAGCGTGAATTCGTTGTCCACGATAGCGATGACAAAATCGCCTGTATTGGCGGTTTTATTGCGTTCGACAACGACGACATCGCCATCATGGATGCCAGCGTCGATCATGGAATCGCCCTTTACCGGAACCATGACAGTCCGAGAGGGCTGGCGGATAAGGTAGTCGTCGACTAAGAACGGATCACCTGCGCTGCCTTCGGTCATGTCGGGCGCGCCAGCGCGCACGGGAACTGACGCTAAGTGGCGTTCGAAGAAGCGCCGGGCTGGCATCCACGCATCATCATCCGGTGTGCGATCGACGTAACCAGCAGTCTCTAGCCGTTGCAGGAGCTTCTTGGCTGCCGCCTTGGAGGCGAAGCCTAGTAATTCGCAAATGCGCTGGTAGGACGGTATGCGCCGGTTGTCGACGTAGTAGTCCTGGAGTCGGGCAAGGTGATCAGGGTCGTTATTGGGCGTAGGCATGATCTGACTTCATGGTGATCTAACATTCACCACAATAGTGAACGAACGATCACCGTTTGTCAAATGCTCAGATAAGCGAGAAATCCGCCACAATGATCGCCTAGCCACATACTTCTGAATAGCTTGGAGAAAATGATGTCTGATGAAGACCTAAAAACGGAACTGGAGCGGCTGCGCAACGAAAACGCCGCGCTCAAGAAAGGGGCAGCGACGGGGATCACCATGAAGGTCAGCGAGAAGGGAGGACTATCCGTTTACGGAATGGGACGATTCCCGATCACGCTCTACAAGGAGCAGTGGCTGAAGCTGTTGGACATGTCCGACGCAATACGGGCGTTTATTAAGGCAAACGATGGGCAGCTAAAGACAAAGGGGTGAGCATTTGATGTTTTCAATTTCGGCGGAGCATTGCCTGCATCAATGCATGAATAAGGTGACGGCGCGACCGGCGGCACCGGAAGTCGTTGGAAGGCGAAGGCCGCGCTAATTCGGAATTTCAAAGGAACCGCGGACACCAAGGGGTATGTTGACTGGCCTCAGTCAAATTTGGTAAGTGGCGTACGTATTGAACAGTTCGAAAGCGACTTGCGCCAGGGGGATGGCAGCGAATTGCGCATGAAGTTTTGTGCTGTTCACTCGTCCGCGGCACTCGCGGTAAACTCATTTGCACGATTCAAGGATCAGCCAAAGGACCTAGTCTTGCTCGGCGAGGAAGGGGCCGGGAATATCCAATTCGAGATGCAAATGGAGATTATTGCGGGGCGTCGCTCCTCTAATCTGGATGTTTGGGTCGATCGCGGCGTCAAGAAAGTGGCAATTGAATCGAAGCTCTTGGAGTATTTCGAACCGAAGAAGCCTGAATTTGCAGAAGCCTACAAAGCCATGAAGCAAATTGCAGAGCAGAGTTGGTGGTCTGTGTGCGAAAACGCATGGAACGGTACCCCTCAACTGCTAGACGTCGCGCAGTTAGTCAAACATTACTTCGGCCTGAGGCGGTTTCAGAAGGCCACCGAGCAACCGCCTGACCTGACGCTCTTGTACCTCTTTTGGGAGCCGTTGAACTGGCAGGAAATTGAAGAGTGCAAGCAGCATCGCAATCAGGTGAAGGAACTTGAGGAAAAGGTTGCCGCATCGTCTATCGGGTTCCGCTGGATGACCTACACTCAATTGTGGCAGGATTGGATGGCGATTCCGAAGCTCGAAGAACATGCGCGAAATTTGAAAGCGCGCTATGAGATATCGTGTGAAGGGTTGTTTAGGACTGCACCACTTCTACGCGTTTAGCTAGAGCAAAGCCAACCGTCATCGCCAATGTGGATACCAATTCACCGATATCGATAAAACCGCCGCAATTCTCGGCGCCCATCCACACTTTCGCGTGCTGCGGCGACTTTGCATGTCGGATGGGCACGTCTTTGCAGAAAATGTCACCGGCGAACACTGTAGCAGGCTAGCCGTGATTGACACCGAGACCACTGGTTGGTTTCACCTGCCCCCCGCAGAGCTCGTGTACAGCTTCTTCTGGATCATCATACAGAAGCGCCGCGAGCAAACAAAACGTGGTTGTTGTGTATCGCGGGCGATTGCCGGAGCAAGCTTGGTCGATCCCATAGATGTATCGACGCTTGCTCCCGATCACATAAGAAAATGCAATGCTAAGCCATCGCTCGGGTACACTCTGCCTTGCAAATTGACTCACAGTCATTTCCAATCTTCGCTTTTTGACGGAAAGCTTTGCGGCGAGTGCACGCCGGTTAAAAGCGGCCGTCGCAATTGCGCTATCCACGACTGGCGCGCTTAGCAGTATCTTGGTTGCGATTGCAACATAACGCGACAGCACAGGGTTTTTAGCTAATGAATCAACACCCGTAAAGATTGGCATTGATGAGTTCAAATACAAATGCGGGCATTGCTTATACGCCCCGTTGTCTGAAATTCGTATGAGCGGGATCTGATGCTCAGTACACCACAGGACACCAGGCAAGTGATGACTGCGGCGCCAATACGAATACGGCATTGATTCAAAATCTTTCTGAATGCATCCTGGACAGAGCATCGGATATTCGCTACCTATGCGAAAATAAGACTGGCGCCGGAATTGCAAGGAATTGTGAACCCAACGTGGGGCAAATGATCTCTTGTTTGGCACCAATGCGCTGAAGTAAGGCATCAAAGTGTGCGCGCGCCACAAGTCCGTGGCAGAGCATCCCAGAACAACCGCAGCTACATCGACAATATCCGATTGTTTCCGTATTGAACCTGCTCGTAGTTTCGCCCGAATTTTGAGCAATTCTTCGACGTCGCGCGAGCGCCGGAGATTCTCCAACGCACGAACCCGCCCTTGCCAACCTGCCAGTAGTTCGTCAGGGAGGGGAATTGCCCCGATATATTGCGTTGACTTATCAACTGTCGCTGCGTAGGTTTCCATAGATTGGTTTCTTTTGATATTCAGTTGGATTGGCCATTACCGTGCTCGTGGCTTTTTGGAATCGCGCTGCGAACGTGCGGAGCTCTTTTTCGCGTGAGGACAATCTTCAAGATGCCCTTGGGAAGAAGTTCGCGTTGACAGAGGCTATCGCTGCGGCGACATTGTGGTGGCAATAGAATCATTAGCTACATTGGCGATTGGCTTTTGGGTGCCGCTGTTAATGCGTGCGAGATGGCGCGGCGGGTTAAGGGCAACCTGTCGAGTCTGGCGAGTTTGGCTCTGAGATCTGGGATACGCTGGTAGATTTGCCAAAGCTTGATGCGTTTGTCGGGCTGTTCGGTTGCCAGAGCAAGGCAAATTCTTGCGACCGCGCTTGCTAGAATCTGATCCCTGGCGTACCAGTCAACACGTGTGCCGCCTGCGTATCTGCCCCGACTGATCAGAGCCGATTGCGCGTCGAGCCACTCTCTGTCATTCCGATGGAGCCATGCGTATGCTGCGGGTTCAACTAGGCGACAGGCTTTTATGCCAGAGTGCGGGTTGGTCGAGATCACGCGACTCCACCTTCTTCGCGCTAAACGCCTAGTGTTCTCAAATTGAGATGTGCGCCACGCCTCGCGGAGGCCAACTTCAGTACGGAGAAGGCGAGTGACGGATTGCGTGGACACCTTACCGATCTTCGCTGCAACGGCTTTGCTCGCACCACGACTGAGGGCGGCAATCATTCTTTTTCGAATGTCGTTCTTGATCACGCTGGGCCGTTTGGTCGTCCGAACCCCGGCCGCAGACGCCCATGCCATTCCGGTGATCGGATCGACGCCGATCTGACGCGATGCACCGGATACACTTAATCCATCAGCCACAAGAGTTAATAGTCGGTCGCGCAATTCTTGATGGCCGGAACAGCCGGTACATGCGGTTGCGTTACCGGCCGAGGGACGAGGAAGGGCTTTACGTTCAGCATCGTAATATCGTTCGATAAACGAATCGACGTCGGCAAATAGCCAGCTTATTACCGCGAGATGGCGCAACGGGTGGTGCCCGCCCCGAGGCTCACGAGCAAGCCGGGCCACTTCTTTGGCGGCTTCGTTCTCGGATGCCGGTAGAGCGACAAATTCTGCAATTTGTCGAAGAGGTGCAACGTGCTGGGCGAACTGCTTGCCGGCCTCGCGCAGCAACATACGCTCCCATCCACTATCCCGAACGATTCTGCGTTCCCGCAAAGCGTCGCGGTACACATTTGCAACTCGGGTCGCTTCAAAATGCAGACCGAGCGGCAGCGTGGCGATGCGTATGGATGCCTTGGCAATTGCAATGAGGACGGTCGGAATCGGGTCCGGTATTGTTGGCTGGACGAGATCCGATGACGCAGGTAGCAACCAGTGAAATCGTCGGACGCCAGTCGATTTGAGTGTGGACAGAGCTAGTAGATTCCCGTGTTCTGGGCATACCCAGACGCCCGGCAACTGATGGGCGCGATGCCAGTAATCTGTCGACCATATCTCGCGGTCTTTCGATATACAAATCGCGCACGCCTTTAAAGGGTGATTGGCCCGGAAACGACTCGTAAGTAACCCTAGCCGATACTTCAGACTGCCGATCGAGAGACTCGATAGCGCTGACAATGCATCCGATGCCAGTCCGGGGGATGTCATTGGAAGGAAGAAGGGCAAAATTGTGCGCTTATGGATAATCTCGTTCGCAGTACCAAGTTGCCCGTCCGTTCGAAGAACAAACTGGCTAATTCGGCTTGGAAAGTCATGCGCACTGCCGTGAGTCGGGTGGCCAAATAGCTGGCGGCAAGTGGTTGAGGAGAGATGATTGCTTGATAGGACGTGATGACGGCTACAAAGGCTAAATAGGGTTTCGTCGGGCAACCATGTAAGGGGGATCTGGTGGGCAAATAGGTCTTGGTTCTTGAACACGGACGAGACCCGCCCAGGCGCAAGTACTACTGAATTCGACGAAGGTTTGCCCGTCGACCCTCCGGGTTCCTGGGAGTTGGCGGCGCATCATCCATCAAGTGCCTAGCTTTCGCTTCGTCCTTGGATGCCTTGTCGATTTGCCAGGCGCCTACCAACAGGAGTGCCAAGGCAAACGCGAACCAAATATATCGATCTATCTCATGTGCGGTGGGCCACGGCACCAGCCCGACGACAAGGCAGAATGGTGCAAGAACGATAGCAGCCACACCGAACCGATAGCGACGCCGGCATTTCAATTGAGTCTGAACGTCAGGTAGGTCTTGGATGGCGCTGCGCAGCACTTTGTCGAGGATGTTCACGGTTTCCTCGGATGGGCTTGTAGGTTTGCGCGACTCCATGGTTTCTCCGATTGTTTTAAGCAGCGATTTGCATTGCTTGCTCTATAGCGTCCTGGTCCACAATGCCTTTCTCTGCAAGGTGCTGATATAGCAACTTAAGTACGAGCGACTCTTTGTGGGGCGGAAGTGAAATGCCACGCTTTGTTGACCACGCTTGGACACCTTGAAGAATTGAAAAAACCAAGTCCCAGTCAAGCAAACGCGCAGCGGCGACCTTACCAGGCTCACCTGATAGCACGTACAAGACATCGAAGCCGTCACCACCGAGTTCTACAAGTCGCTGCACATCGAGTTGAGATTTGTCGGTCTCCAGCATCGCAACTGCTGAGCGGCTAACACCCATTCGCTCCGCGAGCTGCTTCTGGCTCCATCCAAGGCGCTGCCGTTCTTGAGCGAGTCTTTTTCCAAACATTTGCAAACTCCTGACAATTGTCATGTATAATGACATATGTCACATATAATGTCACGACAAATCTTATGAGGCAGCAGACTTTGAGAACTCCCGAGCAGGCACGCGAGTGGTTGGACCGCCATGGCGTGCCGGTTAGCGAGTGGGCGCGTGCCAACGGTTTTGAGCCGTCGGTGGTCTTTTCGCTCCTTAGCGGGCGCACCCGGGGGCGTCGAGGAATGGCGTACACGGCCGCGATCGCGCTTGGGCTAAAAGCGTCGCCGACTGGGCATGAGGAACCACCGCTGGTAAGGCCACCGAGCGAGCCAGCACCTCCAGCAGCGGTCGACTCCCCAAAGATAACTGGAGATTTTGGGATAAGTCGATAGAAGGTAGACCGTGGAAAGTCGTTTAACCGAAAAACGCCTCCGAGAGATTCTGCGCCGACAGGATCCGCCTTCATGGGGTTCTAATTATGTGCCGGCAATCAAGCCGAGTCGCGAAGAAGCTCCTGCCAAGAGTAGCCCTGCCGCAGTCTGGTCTGAGCTGCTTGGCAGATACGTAAGCACACTGTCTGAACCGGAGCGAAGTGTGCTTGCCCTAATCCTCCACTGCCCAAAAGTCTTTGAATTGCAGGAACAGCGGATGCTTCCATATCTGCCATCCCCACATCCGCTCGCGTCCCACCCGCTTTCCGCCGGCATGGTTCTGCCATCGTTTCGAGGCACGCTTCAAATCGCTGCCGAGCGTGATGTTCTGCATTTCCATCCGATTCTACGAGCAAAGGCGCATAACAATGGTACTCAGCCTGGGGATATACCAACCCCTTGGATTGGTGACTTCCTAGTCTTTCTCCTCGATGCAGAAGGACCCTACTGCGTCAACCTTAGTGTCAAATCGACACGGGCGGCCTTCCGCCGACCCCAAATCGGAATAACGCCAGCGACGAATATGAAGCGCGCTGAGGAGCGCGAGGTCGCTCGCCACATGGTCGAGGAAGTACTGTATTGCGAAGTGGGAATACCAACACGCTTTATAGCGGCCGATGAGCTCGATCCGATTGTAATCGCCAACCTGCGCCAACTCCTACTTTGGCAAAAGCGAAAGACGTCCCTTACCACGGATCAAAGGGTCCAAATCGTTGCAGCATTTCAGAATGGCATGGCCATGGGCCGCTCTGCGCTAGAAGTTCTACATAACATTCCTGTATCCAGGTACCCCATGTACGACGCAAAAATTGCTATGTATCAGGCGATTTGGCATCGGAAGATACGCATAGATCTTTTCCAGTACTTCTTCGTCGATCACCCGCTCGTGCCCGAAGTCCGCGACGTGTTAAACGTTATCGGACATTGGTTCCGGAGGACTTGAGCATGCCAGGAATCTCAGTCGGGACCCAGCTCGAAGCGCGAAACGGCTATCGCAATCTTGAAAAAGGAAGGACTTACTACGTTCTTCGCAGTAGCCAATTAACCTCGCGCGTACTTCTCGTCGACTTTGTTATTAGGCCGGCCTGCGAAAAGGTATACCGATCCGCCAAAAAACCGAAGCGCAAAGTAACGCCGATTCCATACCCTCGACTCGTTGCTTTAGACCGTGAAAACTTCGAACTCGGTCTGCTGAAAGGTGAAATTGTGCGGCTACCTGAACAAAGAACAATGCCACCTTGGCTAGACAAACTAGAGGGCCTGAACCTTGAAATCAAGGACAAACCTGGTCGCAAACGAAAACGTAGTCTCGCCGACCGAATTGGACAGAATCGTGAGGCCATTCTTCTCCCTGTTCGCGATCATGAACAGATCGTGTATTCCAATGATCTTGAAGCAATCAACAATGAGCAAGCAAGAACGCCAAAATCCAAACCCAGTCATAAAGATCGGATTGACCGCAAGCTAGATGCCATCCATCCCCTTGTCCGGGACTTCGAGCAGGTTCTGGATTCTGATAATCCTGACGAAATCATCAACAGGCACGCCCGTACATTGAACCCGACGCAAAATGAAACACGCGTCCGGCTTTGGTTCTATACGTACATTGTCTTCGGGAGAAATCGCTTTGCGCTCCATTACCCGATCCATAAGCAAGGGCATTGGAATCGATTGGAAACGGCGTCATCGATTAAGCGAGGTCGTCCCCCCTTGAATGGAAAAGGCTACGGCTACAACACAACCAGCGACACTTTGGCCATGATGTTGAATGGATATCGCCGCGAATCCGGAATCAACACTGATCTGATCTTCATCTATGTTCAAACGATGCGCAAGGATTTCGGATGCCGAACGAAAGAGGTAAAGATAGGAAAACGAAAATATCTTGAGATTTGGCACCCGGAAGGCAAACCTTTTCCAACGTCCGGCACATTCGCCTACCACGTAAACAAATCGTTCAAAAAATTAATTGTCCAGGAAACTCGTCTGGGAGCGACGCGCGTGCGCTCGCAACTTGCGCCGACGCGCGGACCGTTCACGCAACATACTTTGAACCTCATGCAGCGTGGGGAAGGTGACGCTTACGCTGTGGCAGAACTTGCACGAGGACTAGTCGAAGGACATCCGCTTCCTCCTCTATATGTTGTCATAAGAAGAGATACAGCCAGCGGAATAAAGACGGGAATAGGATTTTCCCAAGGGAGTGAGCGGGGGTCCGCGTACCGCGGCGCGAAATTTTGCGAAGCGATCCCCAAAGTGCGTTATTGCAGGCTATTTGGCATTGAGATCTCTGAAGATCAATGGCCTAGCATCGGCGGTGCTCCGGAAGAAATTACTGATCGCGGCGCGGGATCTACCCGGGACGCAAAAGGTAGGGAACCGGACTACGCGCCGACCGTCAGCCAAATGCCGCCTAGCTACTCAGGACAGAGCAAGGCGATCATTGAGAGCTCGAACCCAAAGAATCCGAGCAACGACGAAGCGCCAAGCTTCGTATTGTCGAACCTGCGTACGTTCGAACTTGTTAGACGCGAAATTTTCCGGCTGCTGCAATTTAACGATTCCTGTGACATCGGCAACAGAATACCACCAGACTTACTCGAAGAGGTTAGACGTCAGACACCGAACGGATTGTGGGAGACGCTCGACAATTGTGGCCGCAATGATGCGGTCCAGATGTCGTTCGAAACTGCCGTGCGAACTTACCTCGATAAGCTAGATGCGACACTGACGCGTGATGGTGTATTTTTGCTTGGTCAGCGCTATATGTCTAAAGAACTTGACGCCGCCGGAGCACGCTCATCGGTGTCGGGCAACCAGAGTACTGAAGTTACGGTCTATTTCCTGGAGGGTTGCTTACGCTATATCTGGCTGGAGTGGAAAGGTCGTCTAATCGAAGTTGAAGTTCAGTACGCGGTGCCAGTTAGCAATGATGTGTTGTATATGTCCCTGGAAGAAGTCAGGCAATTCGATGAATATACCAGAGCGCATAGTCAACCGCTTAAGAAACACCGAGAAGCGGTCGCCCTGAAGACCTACCATGAGTTCAAGGAAGTAGTCGGTAAGGAATGGAATTCCGGGTCCAGAGTACGAGGCCGCCCAAAGCGTGGAACTCGGGCTGCTAAGCAAGAGGCAATTGAGACAAAAGCCGCAATGCGAGGTCGCAAGGCAGCGTAATCTCGATGAATAAGGACAACCCGTGGGTCAATCAATATGAGCGCGTCGTCTCCATCGACGTAATCCGGCGTTGCGCCGGGGTAAGCGGCTGTCCTATTGAAGGTCTGAATGCCGTTACCGTCGAAGAAGCCTGTGATCGCCTTAATAGAGGCTTTAAAGCCGTCTTTGTGGCTACGGTTCGCTGCTGTGAGATCATCCGTGACGAGATTGAGCGTGCCCTTGCACACGCGAGGCTCGCCTACCCAAACAAAAAGACAATGATCCAAAGAGCATACGATGGACATCCGGCAGCAGATCCATATGTGCCCACCTGCCTTACCGGGCCGGCCGGTACGGGCAAGACAGAGCTAGAGCGTGCGATCGCACGAGTGCTGTGTGAAACGGGGTCTGTCAGTCCCGACGCCGGGCATGCTCCGTTTCCATTGATTGCTTACGCAACCGTATTGGTGAGCGGAAATACTAGCGTTTCTCGCGTCCTGCGGCCGCTCGCCAAACCGGAGATCGCACGCGGAGAAGTACGGGTCGCACAAGCTGATATGGCCGACGAGTGTGCGCGATGGCTATATAAGTGTGGGATATGTACGTTCGGTGTTGATGAGCTTCAATTTCTGACTCAGTCGGAAAACGCATCGACGCTAGTGACTAAGTCTCTTCTAGCATTCATGGAGATTCGAGTGCCTTGGCACTTCATCGCGAACTATAGCTTGTGTTGGCGTCTGTCACGCCGAGCCCAAGAAGCAACTCAGCGCCTACTTACTCGGCCCGTGCTGCTTCTGCCGGATCCGCCGCAATCCAAAGACTGGGTGAATCTTCTCAAGGAGTACCAAGTAGTAGCGGATAAGCATTTCAAATTCCAATTCACGGATCGTGGCCTGGAGTTATGGAACCTTTCCGCTGGACTGAAGCGGGAACTTGTAAGCTTGCTCGTCCGAGCGTATAGGTTGTGTCGACTCGGTGGACGGCAGATCGCGGAATGGTCGGACGTCGAAGCAGCATATGCGTCTAAAGAGTTCGCAATGTCTCGGCGGGACATCGAGCTGCTGATTGGACATGCTGCTCAAGGAGGCGACCTTCGGGAAGACTTGCGATGCCCATTTGAAGAGAGCTCCATTGCCACCGCAGGAAGTTCTTATCGCGAGAGCCTGCAAGCGGCTCGTTCGGCCCGCACCACATCCGCAGCAATTGATGCTTCGATGACGGCCAAGGAGCGAAAGGCCGTTCAGGCGATCAAGTCACGATTTGACACACCCGTGCCAACGCGGACGGCTCAGGTAATAACAATGCCTCGACCAAAGCGACGCAATCTTGAGTCGCTGCAAGAGGCGGGTCGCCGATTTAAGAACGAAGGCAAATCCGATGAAGAAAACTAAATGCGCAATTGCCTAGGCTCGCGTATTCGCGTCTCGCAATCGATCGATGGCGGAGAAAGCAAAGTATCCTAGGCGGTGCGCTTCGTCCTGGTACGCGGTGCGCGTATGCGCTGTAGCCTCTTCTTCTGAGCTTCGAGCAATGCGAGCGGCCCCGGATTGCTGATGTCCGGAATAAGGGTATCCAATCCATCTAACAAATCAAGGGCACGCAGCAATGCCACTAGGTTCCGTAACGTGATGGCGCCCGTCTTTTCAAAGCGCTTGAGAGGAGTCAGGCCGATTCCACTCCTGCGCGCCAAATCCACCTGCGAAATACCGGCGCCTTCAGGCGAGACCCGCCAAGCGCGAACCGACTTCGCAAGGCGCAGCGATATTTCAGTGTTCGATAAGTGATGAAGTGTCATGGACTAATATTAAGCCACTATCGGCATATGGTCGATATAGTGGACTATTATTAGTCCTGTTTGACCAGCATAGGAAGTCCAGTTTTCTTAGTATCCATTAGCCGTGCGCCGCCAAGAGAAATGACGGCTGACGAAGTATCCCCTCCAAGTGTGGATCGCTGATGAAGAATTGGATCGCTTATCTCCATCGTTCCGTAGCGCCAGGGTCCTCATCGCGCTCTTTCGGCACTGTTCTTCGCCCCACTCAGCCAGAGCGTCTATGCTGTTTGGCTCATTGACACGATTGCCGATTGCGCGCTGATAATTCCAGTTCTAACGTCATCATGGGGAGGCGTGACATGGGCAAGCGCGTGCGCATCGCAACTTTTAACTGCGAAAATCTCTTTTCTCGTGCCAAGGTTCTCAATCTCCGAAGCAAAGAAACATCGGGTGATTTGCTTGATGAAATCGCACAGCTTGAGCGAATTCTGGTAAAGAAGAACTACCGTCTGGTGCTTGCTTAACTGACTGCGGACGCTCGTTGTTTTCGAGTGACGAAGCGCAATCGGGCCGTGAACTGCCGCTCAACGACGTCGGCTTGTGCGTCTCAAATTCGGCCAATGCCGCCTGTCGCGACTGTCGCTCGATGAATTCAATCTGAGCGGCTGCTCTCCAAATTCGCAATCGCGTACTTCCGACCCTGCACCCTACTGCCGCCGGAAGGCCTTACGCAGCATACGGGGGCATGTATATCGCGGTCGCGCGATTATGGCTGAGAGCTGTTGATGGTGCTTCCTGGACGCGACGGGATGTCTTCGGCGCTGCGATTGCGCTTGATGGCATGGCTGTTATCGCCGTGCAACTAGCAACTACCTGACGGTCCGAAATGGGCAAGTGGACTAAACCATTCGCACTTCAACACCGCAGAATATGGAAGCAGACGCTTGTCATCCTAAATCCATCCGTGCGAAACAATCTCCGCTCGGAAGCCGCCGACATTGATGATTACTGAGGTAGCCCGTACCCCGGCACTTGTGTACAATCCGCCGATGCGCCGCGCCCTGCGATCCATCGCCCATCTCTTGGTTGTCATCCTGCTCCTGACGGTTCTGTCGCCTTCCTTTGCCTGGGAGGTAACGGCGGGCAACTCCGCGCACGGCGATGACGCTGTAGCCATCGACGGAAGGGGCGATGCTGGCGACCACGGCAGCCAGGCGAACGGTCATCACCGCGACGAAAACACCCACCATCATCATCACGGCTGCGCCGGCCATTTCCTCGGCCACCTGCCTGGACACCTTGGTGAAGCGTTCGCCTTCGCCATGCTCGACCCCGACCGCAGCGGTTTCCCCGAATCGCCGGCGGGCTTTTCTTCTCCTTTTCCCGACAGGTTAGACCGCCCGCCGCGTACTCCGATTCTAGCGTAACGCCAATCCGAATTTCGCCGGCTGCGTTGCGCTTATGCGCCCGCCCGGCACGCTGGAAAAGGAGTCATGCATGGCAACGGGACATTCTCCCGCTGCGTCCGCCGCGTCCGTGCGCCGGCGGACGCACGCGGTATACATCATTTGCGCGCTGCTTGTCACCGCTGGGTCGCAGGCTGCGCCGGCTCAGGACATACGTCCACCGCTTGCCGATCAGAGCGGGTACCAGTCGCAATCAATCAATCTTTCAGACCGCCGCAAGCCGCGGGTACCAGTTCCTGAGCTTGAATCCTCGATGGCGCATGAGGCCGCAGAACTGAAGCTGGGCAATGCATTGGCCTTGGCATTGCGGCGCAACCCCGAGTTGGCGGCGTTCGAAAAAGAGCGCTTCGCAGTGGAAGGCGCACTCCTGCAATCCGGCGCGATACCCAATCCGGTGCTGGATATCACTGGCGACAACTTGGGGAATGAGCGCAAGGCAGAAGCTGGTGACCGCAGCACCACGATCCAGATTGGACAGTTGATCGAATTGGGCGGCAAGCGCGCGGCGCGCATTCGTGCCGCCGAAGCAAGCCATGACCTGGCCATCTGGGACTACGAAGCCAAGCGTATCGAAATTCTGTCCTTGGTGGCGCAGCGCTTTGTCGACGTACTGGCTGCGCAGCAGCGGCAGACACTCGCCCAGGAAGCGGTTGCGCTGGCCCGACAGGTAAGCGAGGCCGTGGCCAGACGCGTGCAGGCGGGCAAAGTATCGCCGGTCGAGGAGACCAAGGCGCGGCTCACGCAGGCCGGCGCGGAGGTGGAACTGGAACAGGCCAGGCGGGAAGGACTTGCCGTCCGCAATGCGCTCGGAGCATTGTGGGCCAATCCAAGTCCGAGTTTCGAAAAGGCCGTCGGCGACCTGGAAAAGACCACGTCATTGCCCGCCTACGAACAGCTTGCGCAACGGGTCCGCGACAACCCCGAGCTGGCGCGGTGGTCTAGCGAGATCGAGCGCCGCCGGGCCGGTGTCGATGCAGAAAAGGCCAAGGCTGTTCCTGATCTGACGGTCACGGCCGGGGTCACGCGCTTCAGCCAGTTCGACGACCGCGCCTATATCGTCGGCATTTCCGTGCCCTTGCCGCTATTTAACCGCAATCGGGGCGGCATCCTCGAAGCCAGCCGCCGCCTCGACAAGGCAGGCGACGAGTTGCGCGCCGCGGAGAACCGCGTGCTGACGGACCTGACGCGGACTTACCAGCGCTTGGCAGCTATCGACAAGGAGATCGAAACGCTGCGCACGATATTGCTGCCCGGCGCGCAAAGCGCATTCGAGGCAGCCTCCAGGGGATATCAACTCGGCAAATTCGGCTTTCTCGACGTGCTGGACGCACAGCGCACGCTGTTCCAGACACGCACCCAAAACCTGCGCGCGCTCGCGGACTATCAGCGCGGCGTGAGCGAAATGGAACGGCTGGTCGGCGGCCCGCTCGTCGCGTCGCCGAACGTGCCGAGCCGGCAATGAATAAGGAGTTGAAAATGAGGAACAGAAACATTCTGGTCACCGCAGGCATTGTAGCGGTGGGAATCGTGCTGGGGCTGCTCATCCTGATTGGGGGGAAACCCTCCATGAAGGCTGATGAGCATGGCGGGGAAAAGGGCAAGCACGAAAATAGTGAAAAGGGCGAAAAAGGCCGCGGCGAAGAGCCAGTGGCGAAAGGACCGCATGGCGGCCGTATGCTCTCGCAAGGCGACTTTGCGCTGGAGATTACGATCTTCGAACAGGGCGTGCCGCCAGAATTTCGGGTCTATGCCTTGGAGAAGGGCAAGCCCGCCGATCCCGCGGAAGTAAAGCTGCAGATCCAGCTCGAACGCCTGGGTGCGCAGCCGGAGATGATCCGCTTTCGCAAGGAGAACGATTTCCTGCGCAGCGAGCGCGACGTCGCCGAACCGCACTCCTTCAAGGTTTCGGTGACGGCGGAACGAAAGGGACAGACGTATCAGTGGACCTACGAGCAGTCGGAGGGGCG
>CAYNVY010000024.1:0-30526 GCA_964400745.1 uncultured Enterobacteriaceae bacterium
GCCGTGCGGGCCAACACCCGCTCGGAGTAGGGGAAGTCCCTTTCATTCGTTAGGTACCAAGATCAGCGTCTGGGGTAATATTGGAAATATCCAGCAGGAGGGATTGTTTATGGTGCAGCCGATTATTCACTGTGATCCCGAAACCCAGGGTGGGGTGCCGGTGTTCTACGGCACCCGAGTTCCCGTAAAGAATCTGTTTGACTACCTTGAAGCTGGCGACTCCCTTGATCAGTTCCTGCATTCATTCCCTTCCGTATCAAAGGAGCAAGCGGTTGCCGCGCTAGAACTGGCCCGGAATGCGCTGGTCCCCGATGCGCATCCTGCTTGACGAGTCCTTGCCAATCGAACTACGCGACGAACTACCCCAGCACTCCATTCGTAGCGTCCAAGAGATGGGCTGGTCTTCGCTGAAGAATGGCGAGCTGTTGCGCCGCGCGGTCGATGAGTTCGACGTATTTTTGACTGCAGACCAAAACCTGCAGCATCAGCAGAACGTCAAGGCTCTTCCAATTGCTGTCGCCGTCCTCGTCGCCAGGAGCAACCGTATCCAGTCCCTTAGACCATTGGTTCCGGCTCTGCTGTCAGCGCTTTCCTCCCTTGAACCGCGAACGCTGTTCCGAGTTGGTCCCTAACTTTAGCTGCTGCGGACGCACCGCCAGCATCGTGCCAAATCGACCAGTAGTGCGGGCCCGCCGCAGAGCAAGACGTTGAGGCTGTAGAAGAAGTCTTCATAATGGTCTTCGCTCTTCGTCGTCGTGCGTTATTCAATGATAACGCCCCCGAATGGAGAAGAAGAGAATGGCGCGCTTCAAGCTAGTCGACCGCAGTCCCCGTTTCCTCCCGATTGTCCTTGAGTCTCAACTTATCCCCGGCAGCTTCGAGCACGCGCTCGATATTTTGGTCGACACTGAGATCGACCTCTCGCGGCTAGCGCAGCGCTTCTGTAACGAAGAAACCGGCGCCCCGGCCTACGACCCGGCGGTGATGCTCAAGATCGTGCTCCTCGCCTACAGCCGCGGCGTCATCTCCAGCCGGCAGATTGAGCGCCTGTGTCGCGAGAACCTGCTCTTCATGGCAATTCCTGGCGACAGCGCTCCGCAGTTCTCGACGATTGCAACGTTCGTGCGCGAGTTGGGCGAGGAGGCTTCGGCGATCTTCACGCGGGTGCTTCTCACCTGCGATCGCCAAGGCTTGATAGGCCGACAGATATTTGCCATCGACGGCGTAAAGCTTCCGAGCAACGCCGACAAACAAAGGAGCGGCACACACGCCGAGCTCCGGCATGAGGCCGAGCGCATGGAGAAGGCCGTGACGAAGATGGTAAAGGCCCACCGGGCAAGGGACGCGGCGAAAGAGGCGCCGGACGATGCGGGGAAGGTGCGCGCCCGGATCGAACGCCTGCAGACCGAGGCACGCCGGATTCGGGAATTCCTCGCGACGCACGAAGAACGGCGCTCCGAGAAAGGCACTATCCGCAAGAGCAACGTCACCGACAACGACAGCGCCAAGATGGCGACATCGAAGGGCGTGATCCAGGGCTACACGGCGGTAGCGGCCGTGGACGCGAAGGCACAGATCATCGTCGCCGCCCGAGCCCATGGTTCGGGCAGTGAGCAGAGCATGCTCCTGCCCATGGTGGAGAGCACCGTGGCCATGCGCACCGGACAAACGCTCATCACCGCCGATGCCGGCTACCACAGCGAGGCGAACCTGAAGGGGCTGTACGATCTGGGCGTTCCGGCTCTCATTGCCGACGGACTCATGCGCCGGCGCGACGAGCGATTTGCCGAGCAGGCGAAGTACAAGGCGCTACCCGACCCGCTCTGGGACAAGACGGCCGCGGGGAAGACATCGACGGGACAATTCAAGCCGTCGAACTTCCACTACGACCCGGTGACAAACACCTGTATCTGCCCAGCGGGAAACAAGCCCTACTCGACTGGCCGCCACTGCACGACGAACGGCCGGGTACATCACAAGTTCCAGGGTGCAAAGCGCGACTGCGTGCCTTGCCACCTGCGGGACCAATGCCGGCGCCATCCGGAGCGGACCGAGACCCGACAGGTGGCATTCTTCGCCAAGAATCAGAACTCGCCGCTCGAATTTACCGAGCGGATGGAAGTCGCAATCGACAGCGAGCGCGGACGAAAACTCTACGCAGCGCGAATGGCGACAGTGGAGCCAGTTTTCGCGAACCTACGGCACAACAAGCGGCTTGACCGCTTCACGTTACGAACGCGCCAGAAGGTGAATACCCAGTGGACGCTGTACTGCCTGGTTCACAACATCGAGAAGTTGGCGCATCATGGATACGGGGGATAGAAAGGAGTCAACGGCAATGACGCTGCCAGATGCAGAGGAACATCGATGAACACAACAATCTCGGCACCGCTCACGCCATCGCACAATCTCGCTTCGTGGGTCGGACGAAATCGACCTTTTCTACACCCTCGTTAAAGAGTGGCTTACATGGCCAGATATTGGTGGCAATGCGTCTCGTGCGGCGACCGTCCCGCCTGGTTGACGGTCTGTCATTCACGCAGCATAGCCGCCTTCATCTGGGACGAGTTGGCGCCAAGCGGCTGGGATCAGCGCCTTCTGCGCCGCAGGTGCAAGTGCAAGCGGCACTCGCTGCGCATCACGTACCGGTTTAAGCGCGGAGACCCGGAAAGGATCAGTATCAAGCATATCGTCGGGCTTGCCCCGGATGGCGACTATCTCCCTATGCTCTGGGACACTTTCAGGCACTCCAGTCCTCGGACGCATTGGATCGACTTCAAGTACCAAAGAGGCCGTAGCCCCTGGGGCCTCACCAAACGACTGGTCTTGGAGAAGACAAGATTTTCGCGCTTGCTGCGAGCGTATGAACGGGCGATTGGTACGGCAATCATGCCGTTGCCTGGCCCCAGTTCGAGCGGACGCGCAAAACGCGCGCGCCGCGCTACATGACGTTGGCGGCGTGGAAGAAGAAGCCGGAGCGAGCGCTCGAAATCGCCAATAGAGCAGGAACCCTAATCATGAATCCGACGAGTACCGTTGAACTGCAGTTCAATCCTGAATGCGACGATATGGGCAAGGACAAAAAGCTTAGAGACGGATTGTCCGTTGCGCTGCAGATCGGGGACACGCTCTGGGTCGCCAACGACGAATCGATCAGCCTGGAACGGCTCTCCCTGATCGAGGGAAGTAACGCCGGCAAATACGGATTTGGCCGACATCACAAGCAGTTTTCTCTCGATGATTACCTTCGGCTGCCGGTGGCGCCTCCGGATGATCCGGCAGACCTGGAGGAGTTGGACGTGGAAGGGCTGGACTACGAGGACGGCTATCTCTGGTTGGTGGGCTCGCACAGCCTTAAGCGCAAGAAGCCGACGCTGGAGGATGGGGCGAAGGCGGCCCGGAAGCAGTTGGCCAAGGTGAGCGCGGACGGCAACCGTTACCTTCTGGCCCGCATCCCCGTTGTGAAAGGCGACGGGGCGCATACCTTGGCGAAAGTAGATACGCAGAAGGGAAAAAAGCGCACCGCCGCACAACTGCATGGTAACGCCCAGGGCAATGATTTGACAGAAGCATTGAGAGGCGACCCGCATCTGGGATTGTTTCTCGCGATCCCGGGCAAGGACAATGGGTTTGATATCGAGGGGCTGGCCATGGCGGGCGAGCGCATCTTCCTCGGGCTGCGCGGGCCGGT
This sequence comes from uncultured Enterobacteriaceae bacterium, assembly GCA_964400745.1. Classification (GTDB taxonomy): domain Bacteria; phylum Pseudomonadota; class Gammaproteobacteria; order Burkholderiales; family SG8-39; genus 2-12-FULL-64-23. Next base: position 3,692 of record CAYNVY010000024.1, read on the forward strand.
CCTGCGTGGCTGGGCGGTGATCCTGGAATTGGAACTGGAGGAGGATAGCGAGCAGCCGTCTGCGCTGAGGTTGAAGCCGATTGGACCGAAAAAGCGCCTTTACCGAAAGCATTTCCTCCAGCTAGGCGGTCTCGGTATCCGCGACGTTTGCGTGCAGGGCTCAGATCTGCTGATCCTGGGAGGTCCGACTATGGATCTGGACGGCCCCGTAACCATCTTCCGGTGGCCGGGCGGTACAGAGCCGAAAGGTGAGAGTGTCGTTCCGGCCGACGAGTTGGAACGTGTTCTGGATGTGCCCTACGGCCAGGGTGTAGACCACGCCGAAGGCATGACTTTGTTTTCGCCGGACCGCGGCGCAGCCCGCTCGGTTCTTGTTGTTTACGACTCCGCGTCCAAGAGCCGGCAGTCGGGAGGAAGCGCAGTGGCGGCAGACGTTTTCCTCCTGTCTCGGACGTCCGGACCAACAAGCGCCTGCGTGAAAGCGCGTAAGAGAGGTCCGACCACCGGCGCAACGGCGACCGCCCGCAAGCGGGCGGCGCGTTAGCCGGGACCTTCTGCCTCAGGGTCACTGGCGTGAACGCCTTTGAACTAGAGGTCCCACCGCTGGGTCTAGCGCTGTTGCTTGCCGTGGCGATGTGGTTTGTAGCGGCGCAGCTACCTTCGCTCGCCATTTCGGTGCCATGGAATCACTTTCTCGCAGCTACCATTTCCTGCGTCGGCGTCATATTTGTCCTGGCGGGGGGTTACGCGTTTCATAGGGCCAGGACCACGGTAAACCCCACCAAGCCCAACGCCACCTCATCAATCGTGATCTCAGGTATATATCGCCGAAGCCGCAACCCGATGTACGTCGGTGCACTGCTCGCCCTTGCTGGGTGGGCGGTATTTCTCTCCAATGCCTTGCCGTTCGTATTCCTACCGGCGTATGTCATGTACATGAACCGCTTTCAAATCTTGCCCGAAGAGCGCGTCTTGTCTGCCAAGTTCGGTGCTGAGTACGAAACCTACAAACGAACCGTGCGTAGGTGGCTATGAGGCATAACCCCTCATTCCAGCGGACTGACTTCGGCAGCCGCTGAATTCGAGCGTTACCGGCGCGGCTCAATGGCGACGTTATACGGCAGCGCGAAAAAGGAGCAACCATGATCATCGTCTCGGGAAGAATCGAGGTGCGTCCGGGCACAAGACAGGACTTCCTGACACGCTCTGCCGCTGCGGTAGTGCAGGCCAGACGGACTGATGGCTGCCTCGACTTCGTTGTGGCTGCAGACCCGGTCGAACTCGGCCGGGTCAACGTGTACGAGGAGTGGGAATCCGAGGACGCGCTGTTGCGGTTTCGCGATGACGGCCCGGGCGAAGGCCTTTCGTCCAGCATCGTGCGTGCCAGGATTGCACGGCATATAGTCGCGTCTTCAGGTCCCGCGTAACGTTGGACGCCAGGGAGATATTGATGCCAGTCGCCGTTTTGCTGAAAGCGCTCGTCCTGTGGATTGCCATACTCGTGCTTGCCATTATGAATGGCGCTTTGCGAGAGAAAGCGCTCATTCCCGCCATGGGAACGTTCGGCGCTCTGATCGCCAGCGGCATCGCTCTTTCCGTCTGCATCGGCTTAGTCGCTTTCTTCGCTACACCTTGGTATGGCCGGCTTCCCGCGTCGCAGTATTGGCTCATAGGTTTGTTCTGGCTTGTCCTTACCGTGCTTTTCGAGTTCAGCTTCGGTCGTTTCGTGCAAAACAAGGATTGGACGGAATTGCTACATGCGTACACGTTCAAGGGGGGCAACATATGGCCCGCTGTGCTTGCGGTCACCTTGCTCTCGCCCTGGCTCACCGCACGGCTGCGGGGTATGCTGTAGCCATGCAGGCACTCACCCGGTTCCAAGGCGAGCTCGCGGACCGCAATCTTGCGCCCCTGAACCGGGACTAGTTAGCCTCGAACCTGGACCGCATGGGAGCGACCAATGCCGACCGAGTTACACGTGATCTTCGGAACGGGCCCGGTGGGGTGTTGGACAGCGCGGGCACTGTGCAGCCGGGGACGCGCTGTGCGCGCGGTGAATCGGAGCGGAGTACGTCCGGGTTTGATGCCGGCCGAGGTCGAGATGGCCAAAGCGGACGTCGCAGACCCAGCGCAGGCGGCCGCGGCGGCGACCGGAGCCGGCGTCGTCTACCAGGCGCTCAATCCGCCGTATCACCTCTGGCACAGGTTCTTCCCGGCGCTGCAGGCCGCCGCGCTTGCCGCCGCGAAGACCGCGAACGCCAGATACGTGTCGATTGAAAATCTCTACATGTATGACTCCTCCAAGCCGATGACGGAGGCCTCCCCGGTCGCACCGGTGTCGAGCAAGGGGGCGCTGCGCCAGAAGATGGCGGAGGAAGTCATGGCGGCTCACGCGCGCGGCGAAGTGCGCGCGACGACCCTTCGCTCGAGCGATTACTACGGACCCGGCGTGCTCGGTTCGGCGCTCGGTGAGCGGGTTTTCGGCAATCTGGTCGCCGGCAAGCAAGCGCAGCTCAGTGGTTCGACGAAGCTGCCGCATTCCTTCGCCTACATCGAGGATGTCGGCCTCGCGGCGGCCACACTGGGCACGCACGACAAAGCCCTGGGGCAGGTTCGGATTGCCCCGCATGCCCCTGCCAGAACGCAGGGCCAAATGGTCGAGGAGGCTTGTCGAGTCCTTGGCGTCGAGCCGAACATGAGCGCGGTGTCGCCGCTGATGATGCGTGTGGCCGGACTGTTCGTCCCCGCCGCAAGGGCCAGCGTGGAGATGATGTACGAATTCACAGCGCCCTTTGTGGTCGATTCGACGCGAATCGAAAGCGAGTTCGGCCTGTCTGCCACGCCCATCCAGACCGCCATCGAAACCACGATTGCGTGGTACCGGGACCGCCTTGGCAAAGGGTGAAGTCATGACCGCTCAAGTTGAGGCTGACAACGGCATGCGGCGGACGCGCTCCGCGCGCGACTGATGCCGGACGTTCGGTGTCACAGAAACAACGGTTCGACCTTCACATGAAAGGAATGTCATGAACACGCCGCCAAGTCGCACCAAGGACGATCCGTGGAAACTGAAGACGCCGCCGGGCACTTCCGGGTACACGATGCATACGGACGAAAAGGACGGCAAGAAGATCCTCGTCTGCACGGTGGGCAGTACAGTGCTGCACTACGACGCGCGGTGCATTGGCGACCTTCACGCCATGCTCAAGCAGGCAGGCGACTGGGTGGAACTCGGCGGGGCCGATGAGCAGAAGCCGGCCAAGGAAGGAACAGTGGAGGCCTGGGGGCGTTCCGAAGCGAACCCGGCCGGTGGCTGGTACGGCCTGAAGAAGGGCCTGCGCGGCCGCTTCGGAGTCTATATACCTCCGCTCATGGAGGAGCTCGGACTATGTGAGCTTGAGCACAACGCGAAAAACAATAGAATGCGCGCCAAATGAGCGCAGTGACGCCGAACTATAGATGGTGCGCACGGGCGGTCGGCGCCGGCGCACAAACAGGCTTCGTACGCGCCCGCCGTACATCAAAGCGTCAGAACTCAGTCGTCCATCCACAGCACAGGGAGAATTCATGTCCTACATCGAGGAGTCGCTATCCACTGGCGAGAAGGTCGAAGGGCTGTTCAAGCTTCACTGGTTTGCCTGGGTCCCGATGGTGATCTGGATCATCCTCGGGGTTCCCACGTTTGGACTGACGTGGCTTATCGCCATATACGAGTTTCTGAGGCTGCGGTTTTTGGAGCAAGGCGTCACCAACAAGCGGGTGATCCTCAAGCGAGGCATCATCAGTCGCAAGACTGAAGAAATGAAACTGAGCTCCATCGAGACTGTCGAGATTGACCAGGGCATATTCGGCCGCATATTCGGGTTCGGAACGGTAAAGATCACGGGACGAGGCATCAGCGACTTCGTGTTCAAGGGGATAGACGATCCCATGTCAGTGAAACGACAGATCGAAAGCGTGAGCAACCCGTAGGATGAGTTCTGACTTCAGCCAGTGTGGACGGACCGACCGCGGTATAACTCTGCATGTTGCGGACGGGCGGCCGGGATTGTACCTTGTATGATCATCGTGCACGCCCGCCGCACGGCATGACGTCAACCCTCACAAAGCGCACTATATGCCCAGCACAGCCGAGATTGCCGCATTCCTTGAGACCGAGTTCCCACAGACCAAGTGTACGGTCGACTCCGCTGGCGACTTTGGTGCAACCGTAAGGCATCCCGTCAGCGTCGCTGAGTTGCGGCCCGGCGGCACCGTTTCCGGCCCGGTCCTCATGGCCGTTGCTGACGTCGCCCTTTACGTGGCCATCATGGGCGAGATCGGCATCGTCCCGCTGGTCGTCTCCACAAGTCTCACAGTCAATTTCATGCGCAAGCCGCTGCCGACCGCTGACATCATCGCCGTCTGCAGGCTCATGAAGATCGGCAGGTCGCTCGCCGTCGGCGAGGTCTCGTTGTACTCGGATGGCGTCGCTGAGCCAGTGGCCCACGCCGTGGGCACTTATGCCATTCCACCGCGCAACACCTGGCCGGGCAAGGTGTGAAGCCCGGCGCTTTGATCGAGCGGAGCGCCACCGGCAAGACGGAAGCGGGCGCTGGAAACCTAGAGATAGTGGATTTCCACTGACGAGAGGAAATATGCGAAAGCTCAAACCTTGGTCCGCGCATGTGGCCCAACATGGCGTTGCAACCGACGCGCATGCAGGCGCGCACGCCTGAACCGGGGATTCAGCCTCGAACACCGACTGAAGCGGAACGACGAATGCCTACCGATATGCACGCGATATTCGAAACCCGCCCTGTGGGGTGTCGGAAGACGGCGTCGATTATCGAACGCGCGTTCCGAGTGAGGCTTTGATGCGCTCGTCTCTTGTCGGTACGCTCATGCTGCTTTCCACCGCAGTCGTGGTCGGGCAGTCGAATGCCGCCGTCAAGGACTGCGGCGAACTGGTGAAGATCGAGACGCACGACCGTACGACTACGCTCTACGCGCTCGCGTACCCGCAACCGGCGCCTCCGCAAGCTGCTCGGGTTGCGCTGGTTCTGCTCGTGGGTGGTGGAGGTCATCTCAATCTGGACGACAAGGGATGTCCGCGCGCCCTGACCGGCAACTCGCTTGTACGCTCGATTCCGCATTTTCATGGCGCGGGATTCGCTACCGCGCTGGTCGATGCCCCGTCCGATTATCAGGGCGAGAATGGACTGGTCGGATTCCGGGTCACCGCCAAGCACGCCGAAGATCTGGGCAAGGTGATCACCGACGTTCGGGCGCGCACCAAGGCGTCGGTTTGGATAGTCGGAACCAGCCGGGGCTCGATCTCCGCCGCCAACGCAGCTGCCCGCCTTTCCGGCGCATCCAGTCCTGACGGCCTAGTGCTCACTTCCGCGCTGATGTCGGGTTCTCGCAGCGGCCAGAAGGCCTGGGTGGCCGATACGGTGTTTGACCTCCCGCTGGAGTCGATTCGGATGCCGGTCCTCGTAGTCGGGCACGCTGACGACAAGTGCATCCGCTCGCCGCCCGACTTAATGGACAGGATCACGGCACGCACCAGTGGCGCGCGCGAACAGGTCATCGTTGTCGTCGGCGGCACCGGCAGTACCGGCCCGACGGGCTTGAATGCGTGTGAAGGCCGAGCGCCGCACGGCTTCATCGAGCAGGAGGCCGAGGTGGCCGCCGGTATTGCGCGGTTCATCGCCGGGAGCCCATACTAAGACAATGCGCGAAGACAATGTCGTCCAACCCATCCCTCAATACGGACATTAGGACCCGATTCATATGCTCACTACCGGCCTCTATGCCGCGCTTCTTGGCTTGCTGTTTGTGGCGCTCAGCGTACGCACGCTGCGGCTGCGCCGCAGCCTGCGCATCGCCGTGGGTGACGCGGGAAATGCCGAGATGCTCCGAGCCATGCGCGTACATGCCAATTTTGCCGAGTACATACCGCTCGCCTTGTTCCTGATCTACCTGTCCGAAACACAGGGCGCAAATCGGATTCTTGTTCACGCGCTGTGCCTCGCGCTGCTTATCGGGCGGCTGTCTCATTCCTACGGTGTCAGTCAGTCGAATGAAAACTACCGGTTCAGAGTGGCTGGCATGGCCTTGACATTTACCCCCATCATCGTCGCATCGGCTTACCTCTTGGTTGCCTATGCGCAACCTTTTGGGACCAAACTTTAGGTGCTGCGGACGGGCAGCGGAAAACGAGTCCAGACACCCAGCCCGCCGTCCTTGCACGCACCGTGATGCGTGATGTATGATGCGCAGCATCCGGCTAGTACCTGGGAGTTGAGCCATGAGGACCACCCTCGCCATCGATGACGACATCCTCGCCGCCGCAAAGCACCTCGCCGAGCGCGAGCGAAAGACTGTCGGCGAAGTCGTTTCTGCCTTGGCCCGGCAGGGCCTCGCGCGCGCCGCGCGCGGGACCAGAACCGAGCGCAATGGCGTCCCGCTCCTCCCCAACCGTGGCGGAGCGACTCCGGTCACCATGGAGCTTGTGAACCAGCTTCGCGACGAACTGCCGTGAAGGTGTTCTTGCTGGACGTGAACGTACTGATAGCTCTCGTTGATCCGGCCCATGTGCAGCACGACCAGGCTCACAGATGGTTCTCTCGAGTAGGTCACCGGGGTTTCGCGACCTGCCCGCTTACGGAGAACGGCCTGATCAGGATAGTCGGTCATCCAAGGTACCCGAATTCCCCAGGTCCACCGAGCGCCGTTGTGCAGTCGCTGGCGGCCATTCGCGGCCTGTCGGGACACACGTTCTGGCCAGACAAGATCAGCGTCGCCGACGAAGCCTTCTTTGCTTCGGAACTCCTGTCCAGCCACTCGCGAGTCACAGACAGCTATCTGCTTGCTCTGGCGAATTCCAACGCAGGCCGCCTCGCAACGATGGATCGGAAGCTGGCAACGGAAGTCGTGCCCGGCGGGAAAGCGTCGCTGGAGCTGATCTGAGCACGGATCGATCTGATGCCAACACTTCGTTCCAGCCGACGCGCCGAGGCGCGCGGCCGGGCGCCACGTTAAACCTCGCCGAACACGGAGTCTCTACACATGCCCAATGCGACAATCGAAGTTCGGCGGCAATATACGCAGTCGGAAGAAGAGCAGATCATTGCCGCTGTCCATACGGCGCTGATGGAGGCGTTCAAGACCCCCGAATGGGACAGAACCATACGGTTGGTCGCTCACGCTCCACATCGCTTCGCGGCACCTCCTGGCCGGGATGATCGCTACACCCTCATTGAGATCGATCTTTTTTCGGGGCGCTCGATTGAGGCGAAGCGCGCTCTATACCGGGTGCTTGTTCAAAATCTCGGGAAGCTTGGCGTCCCTGCCGACCATATCAAAGTGCTTCTTCGCGAGAGCAGCGCGGAAAACTGGGGCATTCGGGGTGGGGTGCCCGCGTCCGAGGTTGATCTCGGGTTCAAGGTCGATGTTTAGGTGCAGTCTGGCTGCAAAATCGAGAGGGACGCGGGCAACAGGCTTCGGCGAGCGGAATCGACCTCATGACGGTGGCGGCGCTGCATCAAGTCTATGTTGCAATGGGGGGACGCCTCGTCAACGCGTGTGTGGCGGCAGTACTGATCGACGGCGTCGTGGGCATTACGCGAAGCTTGCGGTGGGGGCGCAGGATCGCAGTTGCCTTTCTGTGGAAATCGATCATCATCGGCTTCGGGTTGCTGAGTCCGTTTCGTGCGGGCGATCTGATGGCCGAGGGCATTGAGCCACCGTCGGTGACCGTGCTTGCGCTTCAGCTTGCGGTCATTTCCGCGATTGCACTGGGATGCCTGCATTATCTGGGCAAGCACAGGCTTCGTTTTCGGCCGGCTTGGATATGACACGCCCAGCCGCGCGTTGAAAGGCGACGCGACGAAGCGCCGCGCGCTGTCAGCGCGGACATCTGGCGTCACAAGTCGGCAGTAAGCACTCTCAGGAGAAATACATGGCTGCAGGAGCAATCATCAGTGTCCTTTCGAATATCCCCTGGGGCCAGGTGGTGGAAAACGCACCGAAGGTTGCCGATGGCGCTGCGAGGCTTTGGAAAGCCGTCACGCGCAAGAAGTCAGACCAACCATCGGAGGCGGACACCGGGGCAGGCGCAGACGCGGCGCAATCTGAAACCGCGGTCTTGAAGACGCGCCTCGCAGCGATGGAGGAGCATATTCTTCATTTGGAGGAACAGATGGGCGCCTCCGCCGAGTTGATCAAGGCACTGGCGGAACAAAACACTCAGCTGGTGAAAAAGATCGAACTGAACAGCGTACGCCTGCTCCGCCTCGCTGCGGCTGCAGCGATCGGTGCCCTTGCCCTGGCCGGGGTCGTCGCTTACGCGCTACTTCGGTCATGACGCCCGACCTTGCGGTCAACCGGACCTGCCCGAGAAGCCGCGCAGGCGCCCCGACTCCACGCCGGGCGCCACGACACGCCCCGCAGCACTTTGGTAACATCCTGGAGCCGCATCACACCGGTTAAGTAGGCTTCGGAAAACCTCGGGCGATGCTTTCTCGGCCGAGGTCTTTCACTGTGATGGGGGGATTGGAAAAGGGGGCAATTGGCCCCCTTTTCAGAGTTTCCGTAACTCATCGAGGAGAATCGACAATGCCAACAGGTACCGTGCGACTGCATCGCGTGCTCCGTGCAACCCCGGAGCGTGTCTATCGGGCGTTCCTGGACGCAGACGCATTGGCGAAGTGGATCCCGCCCTACGGTTTTACCTGCAAGATTCACCACATGGACGCCCGGGTCGGCGGCACGTTCCGGATGTCGTTCACGAATTTCAATACGGGAATCGGCAACTCTTTCGGTGGCGAGTATCTTGAACTCGTTCCTCACGCGCGACTTCGCTACACAGACAAATTCGAGGACCCGAACTTGCCCGGGGAAATTCAGGTGACGGTGGTCTTGACGAAGGTTTCCTGCGGCACCGAGATCGACATAGTGCAGGAAGGACTGCCCGAAGTCATTCCCCTAGCGCTGTGCTACCTCGGATGGCAGGAGTCCCTCGCGCAGCTCGCCACGCTCGTCGAGCCCGAGATCCCGGGCTAGCGAGCGACACGCGCTGTCATCGCTCCGTGCTTCGCAGTCTGCCGGCAGAAAAGAAGGCAAGAAGCGTATGAGGACGCCCCGCGCCGCATGAGAGCCGACAGCACATGAGTTCGCTCGTATCGGATCTGGGCATAGGCATCACGGTGTTCGCGTCCACCAACATCGACGACCTCTTCCTGCTGTCGGCCTTCTTCGCCGATCCGCGCATGCGCCAGCGCGCTATCGTCGCCGGGCAGTACCTCGGCATAGGCGTACTGGTGCTCGCCAGCGCCCTCGCCGCGCTGCTGGCGCTGGCGCTCCCTGACGGCTGGGTGGCGCTGCTGGGCGCCGTACCCCTAGTCCTGGGACTGAGCAAGCTGCCGGCCCTGAGCGCGGGCGAGGCCGGCGAGCAAGGCGCCGGCGAAGCGCGCAGCGCCGCTGATCCGGGGCGATACGCCGAACGCGGGATGCGCTCCCAGCTGCTTGCCGTTGCCGGCGTCACCGTCGCCAACGGCGGCGACAACCTCGGGGTGTACGTCCCGCTGTTCGCCACGGCGCCCGGTGCGATCCTCACCCACGCGCTTACGTTCGCGGTGATGACCGGCATTTGGTGCGCTCTGGGCCATGCGCTCGTCAACAACCGGATTCTCGGCGCCACGATGCGGCGTTACGGCCACGCGCTGTTGCCCGTCGTGCTGATCGCCCTGGGCGTGTACATCCTGTCCGGCGCCCTGGTCCTGCTGCGCTGAGGCCTGCCAAATGCATCCTGACAGCGCGTTTACCGGCCGCGCATGAAGCACCACCTCAAGCGGCTCGCCTTGCTGTCGGCCTGCGTCCTCGCCGGACTGGTCGTCGCCGTCGTCGGCAGCACGCTTTCGGGCAGTTCGGTCTGGTATGCGGCCGTCCCCGCAGCAATCGCTGCTGGCTGGCTTTTCGTCGCCGACCCGTCGGAATGCGAGGCACCGACTCGCGAGCACGCGGAAGCTGTGCCCGGCGACGAGCGCCGCAGCGGGCGGAGGCAATCCAACACCAGGCTTTAGCTGCTGCGGACGCGGTGGAATCGTCGTACCATCGGCGACGGCCAGACTTCGGCTTTGCTGATGGGGCTGACGGGCTCCCATTTTTCGAAAAGCGGGGCGGTCCTGGGCCTGGAATTCACCATCCGGTTCGAACTGCCGGTCTACGCCGACGAGACCATACCCGTGGAATGGGATGTGGTGAAAGTAAAGCCCAATCTGAAGCTGAACGGCGACATCGTCGACCTGCGCGGGCGCATTCTGGGGCAGGACGGCCGTACCGCCGTGAGCGCGAGGGGCCGCGTCCTGCTCACGGCCAGCCTGTAGCCGGGTACCCGGGCCGGCTTACAAAGTCTTACAATAATCGAGTCATCATCCGGATATGCTCAGCGTTTTGTGCTAAGGGGGATCTTCTCCCGTCACCCAAAGGAGCCAATCAAATGTCAGCGTTAAGAACCAGCATCGCCGTATTCGCAATTGCCGTCCTGCCGGCGCTGGCGTTCGCGCAAAACAGCGCGACACCGAACATCGACAGGCGCCAGGCCGAGCAGCAAAAGCGCATCGACCAGGGCGTGCAGTCCGGCCAGCTTAACAGCCGCGAAGCGGCGCGGTTGGAAAAAGGCCAGACAAAGGTACAGCGCATGGAAAACAAAGCCAAAGCCGACGGTGTGGTCACTGCGCAGGAGCGCCAGCGCATCGCGCATGAGCAGGACAAACAGAGCAAACATATCGCGCGCGAAAAGCACGACCGGCAGCGCAAATAGACAGCCGCGAAACCTCGGCAGCGCGATGGGGGAATGTTACACGTGATAAACAAATGGCTTTTCACCGCCTTCGCGCTCTGTGTCGCACTTTCGACCGGGTCGGCACAGGCGCAGGATCAAAATGCGATGGCGCAGCGCCTGGCGGCCCCGCATCGCAGCCCTGCCAACGTGGTGCGCGACCCGCACCGGCATCCGCTCGAGACGCTCGCCTTTTTCGGCGTGCGGGACGACAGCACGGTGGTCGAGATCCTGCCGGGCAGCGGCGGCTACTACATGGAGATTCTCGCACCCCACCTGAAGCAGAAAGGGCGCTACATCGCCGCGAGCCGCGACGAAACCGCGCCGCCGCAGTACCTTGCCGATCATCAGAAGCTGCTGGCCCGGCTCGCGGCCGAACCCGTCCTGTACGACAAGGTGCTGGTCACCAAATTCAACGCCGACCGGCACGCAATCGCGCCGCCGGGCACGGCCGACTTCGTGCTCACCTTCCGCAATCTGCACAACTGGATCGAGCGCGATCAAGTCGAGGGCGCGCTTCGCGCCTTTCACCAGGCGCTAAAGCCGGGCGGCGTACTCGGCGTGGTGGATCATCGCGGCCGCACCGACCTGACGCAGGAAGCGCAGATGAAGAACGGCTATGTGCGCCAGGACTACGCCGTCGCGCTGATCGAAAAAGCCGGATTCAAACTCGCCGGCGCGTCCGAGGTCAACGCCAATCCGAAGGATACGAAAGATCACCCCGAAGGCGTGTGGACCCTGCCGCCGACCTACCGCCTCAAGGACGTCGATCGCGCGAAGTACGCCGCGATCGGCGAAAGCGACCGCTTCACGCTCAAATTCGTGAAGCGATAATTTCGCCTGCGTCGCAAGGCGCGCCGTCCGCCCTGCGGAAATTCTTGACTTTTACATTGGCTATTGTCAGGCGCCGCCTGCATTCCCGGTCGGTTCAATTGCCGTTTTTGACAATCGTACGGCGCCGCTTCTAACGCTGCAGAAAGGCGCGCATGAACGCCCCGAGGCAGGCGCCGATGACGTGCACGCCGTAGCCGCCTTCCTGTATCACCGCCGTGGGCAGGGCCAGATCGCGCACCTTCGCGCCGATTTCGCCGAAACACCCGGTGCTGATATGCAGCGCGCCTATCGGATCTTCGTCGTGCGTGTCGAACCCGAGCGACACCACCAGCGCGTCGGGCTCGTACGCACGTATCACCGCCAGCCCTTCGTCCAGACGCGCGAGCAGGTCCCGGTCGCGCGCGCCGGGCGCGAGCGGCAGATTGAGGTTGTAGCCCAGCCCGTCGCCGTGCCCGCGCTCCCCGGGGTAGCCGGTGTAGAACGGGTAGTAGTGCACCGGATCGACGTGCAGCGATACGGTGAGCACGTCGGCGCGCCGGTAGAAGATCGACTGCGTGCCGTCGCCGTGGTGCGCATCCACGTCCAGCACCGCCACCCGGGCGAAACGCGAGCGCAGGCGCTCGACCGCGATCGCGGCGTTGTTGAGGTAGCAAAAACCCGAGGCGCGGTCGCTGCGCACGTGATGGCCCGAAGGCCGGCACAGGGCATAGCTCGCGCCCTCGCCCGCCAGTACCGCATCGGCGGCGGCCACCGCGCAGTGGGCGGAGCGCAGGATGGAGCGCCAGGTGTGCGGCCCGATGGGGCAGGCCAGATCGCCCACGTAGTAGCCGGCTTGCGCCACCGGCGAATCCGACGGACAGGGCGCTCGCGCGTCGTCCTCGACGCGCGCGTTGAGATAGGGCGACACATTGGGCAGGACTTCGATGCCCGCCCCGGGCAGCACCTTCCAGCGTTCGTACGCGCCTGCAAGGTAGGCGAGGTAGTGCGGCGGATGCACTTTTTCCAGCGGCCCGGTGGCGTAATCCGGCGGCGGCTCCACCGGAATCGCGAGCGCAGTCAAGGCGCCCAACAGCGCCTCGGTACGTTCCGGCACGTCGCTGGGCGCGGCGATACGGCCTATGCGCATGAATTGCTGCGGGTCGTGTCGCATCTGCTCTGGGTCGAAGAAAGCGCGCATGGCATCCTCCTGCAAGTTCAAGGGTTCAAGGGTTCAAGGGTTCAAGGGTTCAAGGAGTGAATAGTTCAACTGTTCTGTCTCTTGTCCAAAGCCGCCTTGCGTATCGCAGACAAAGTCGCGCCGGGCGCGATGCCGTCGGCGTCGTAGCGCATTTCGAGCAGCGCCGGCAGATGTTCGCACTCGGCGAACTCGCGCGCGCGCTCGAACGCCGGACCGAAGTCCGCGTCCCTTTCGACCACTTCGCCGTAGCCGCCGTAGGCCAGGATCAGCTGCGCGAACTGCGGGTTGTCGAAGTCGAGCGCAAGCTTGCGCGCCGGAAACTCGCGCTCCTGGTGCGCGCGTATCGTGCCCCACATGCCGTTGTTGAAGACGAGCACCACGATGCCGGTCTTGTACTGCATCGCCGTGCCCAGTTCCTGCATATTCATCTGGAAGCAGCCGTCGCCGGCAAAGCACACCACCGTGCGCTGCGGATATTCCAGTTTGGCCGAAATCGCGGCCGGCAAGCCGTAACCCATCACGCCCAGGGTGGGCGCGAGGCTGGTACCGATCCCGGAGAACTGCCGGTAGCGATGCGGATACAGCGCGAAATTACCGGCGCCCACGGTGAGGCAGGCGTCCGCAGGCAGGTGCACGTTTACATAGTGCGAGGTCCGATCCAGGCTCAAGGGCCCGGGCGAGGGCAGCGGCACTAGACTGTCCAGATACTGCGCATGCGCTGCGCGCGTCGAGGCGCTCCACTTCGGCGGCCGGCCGGGCTGCAGATCGGCGACGGCCGCGGCAAAGCCCACCGGATCGGCGCTGATCGCCTGCGCCGGATGAAACACCCGGCCCAGCTCGTTCGCGTCGGGATGGACATGGATCAGCCGCTGCTTCGGCAAGGGACTCTCGACCGCGCTATAGCCTTCGGTGGTCGCCTCCCCCATGCGGGTGCAGACGGCGAGCAGCAGATCGGCGTCGCGGATGCGCGCGCGCAAGTCCGCGGTCATGCCCCAGCCCACATGGCCGGCGAAGTTCGGATGGCGCTGATCGAAACATTCCAGGCGCCGCCACGCCACACCGGCGGGCAGATCGAAACGTTCGGCAAAACCGTGCAACTGCTGCAGCGCCTGCGCAGTCCAGCCGCTGCCGCCGACGAGCAGGAAGGGACGCTCGGCGGCTTCGATCGCCTCGCGCATCTGCGCGATGTCCTGCGCGCCCGGATGCTGGTGCACGCGCACATAGCGCGCAGAATCGGCTACCGCCGCCTCGGCCCACAGCACATCCTCGGGCAGCGCGAGCACCACCGGGCCCGGCCTGCCGCCGGTGGCCACCGCAAAGGCGCGCGCCATGTACTCCGGGATGCGCTCCGCGCTGTCGATTTGCGCCACCCACTTCGCCATTTGCCCGAACATGCGCCGGTAGTCGATTTCCTGGAACGCCTCGCGCTCGACGAAATCGCCGCCGACCTGGCCCACCAGCAGGAGCATCGGCGTCGAGTCCTGAAACGCGGTGTGCACGCCTATGCTCGCATTGGTCGCGCCCGGCCCGCGGGTGACGAAGCAGATCCCCGGTTCGCCGGTGAGCTTGCCGTAGGCTTCGGCCATGAACGCGGCCCCGCCCTCCTGGCGGCTGACGATGGTCTGGATCGCGTCCTCGTGATCGTGCAGGGCGTCGATGCAGGGCAGGAAACTTTCGCCCGGAATCATGAACACGCGCCGCGCGCCGTGGATGCGCAACTGCTCCACCAGGATCTGCCCGCCGTTGCGGCGCATGGGGACCGCGTTCACTTGATCTCGATTTCGACGAACACGAACTCCGTCTCGGACGGATTGACCACGTTGTGCTCGACGCCTGCATTCTTGAAATACGACTTGCCGCATTTCAACTCGCTCACGCTGTCGCCGTTGGAGGTTTCGAGCAGCAGCTTGCCGTCCATCATCGGCACCACCACGTAGTCGTGCCCGTGTCTGTGCCATCCGGTTTCCCCGCCCGGCGGAAAGCGCCACTCGGTCACCGTGACGCGCTCGTTGTCCACCTGCTGGACGGGCACCGCTGCCGCTCGTTTCGTTGTCATAAAGCTCTCCGTTGATGTTACTTCGGGTTAATTAGGGAAGCGCTGATTAAGTCCCGAATTTGGCTAACAGATATTCAGCGCTTCCTCTGAAGTGGGGGATTTACAAGGGGGCGTCGCCCCCTTGTTCAGTATCTCCGTAGATGGAAAATCGCTGCAACTCCTCCACGGCTTCGGGATTCACCAGCGCGGACAGATCCCCCGCCGCCTCGTGCGTCAGCACCGAGCGGATCACGCGGCGCAGCACTTTCATGTTGCGCGTCTTCGGCAGGTCGGAGACGAAGATCACGCGCTGCGGGCGAAAAGAGGAACCGAACCCGGTCGCCACGGCCAAGGCAAGCGCGGCAGCGAGCGCCTCGCTCGGCTCCTCTCCCGTTGCCGGCACCACGACGCAGATGACGGCCGATCCCTTGACCGGATCGGGCACCCCTACCGCGGCAGCCTCGATCACGCGGCGGGTGGCGATGAGTATCGCCTCGATCTCGGCCGGACCGGTGCGCTTGCCGGATATCTTGATGGTGTCGTCCGAACGCCCGTGAATGTACCAGGCGCCGTCGGCGTCGCGCGATGCGAAATCGCCGTGCACCCACAGGCCGGGCAGCGTGCGCCAGTAGCTGTCGAGAAAACGCGCCTCGTCGCGCCACAGGCCGCGCGTGAGGCCGATGCAGGGTTCGCGCATGACCAGTTCCCCGACCTCGCCCACAGCCACGGAGCGTCCCTCGGCATCGACGATGTCGGCCCCGGTGCCCGGAATCGGCCCGTGGAACGACGCCGGCTTGATCGGATGCAGCGGCGAGGTCGAGATGATGCCGTTCATTTCCGTGCCGCCGGAATAATTCATCAGCGGCGCTCGCGCGCCGAACACCTTGGTGTACACCCACATCCAGGTGTCGGCGTCCCAGGGCTCGCCCGTGGACGCACCGACGCGCAGGCTGCCGAGCTCGAAGCGCGCCGGCACATCGTCGCCGTAGCGGCGCAGGCTGCGCGCGAGCGTCGGCCCGATGCCGAGAAAACTCACGCGCTGCTCCTCCACCAGGCGCCAGAGCCGGTCTGTCGTCGGATAGTCCGGCGCGCCCTCCACCAGGATCAGCGTTGCGCCGGCAAGGGCGGCGGCGACGATCTGCACCGGTCCCACCAGCCAACCCATATCGGTCATCCAGAGCACGCGGTCATCGGGCTTCATGTCGAAACCGAGGTGATAGTCCTGCGCAGTCTTTGCGCCGAAACCGACGTGGGTGTGCACCGTGCCTTTCGGGCGCCCGGTGGTGCCCGAGGTGTAGGCGAGGAGCATCAGATCCTCGGCATCGGTGTCCGCCGCGGGCGCGCCGGCGTGCGTGCGCGCGGTTCCGGAGTGCGTGCGCGCGGCGAGCTCGTGCCACCAGTGATCGCGCCCTGCCTGCATCTCCACGTCCAGCCCGGCGCGCGCCACCACCACCACGTGGCGCAGCGCGGTGTTTGCCTGCAGCGCCGCATCGAATATCGGCTTCATCGCCACGGTCTTGCCGCGGCGCGGCCCGCCGTCGGCGATGACGGCGGCCACTGCGCCGCTATCGGCCAGCCGCGTGGCGATCGGGGCGGCACCGAAGCCGGAAAACAGCGGCATCGCGACCGCGCCCATGCGCACGATGCCGAAAAAAGCCGCGACGGTCTCGGGCAGCATCGGCATGTAGAGCGCGACGACATCGCCGCGGCACACGCCGAGGCCTGCGAGCGCCGCAGCCATGCGCCCGGATTCGCGCGCAAGCTCGGCGTAGGTCCACTCGCGCCGTGCGCCGTCCTCCGCTTCCCAGACGATGGCCGGATGCCCGCCGCGGCCGCGTTCCAGATTGCGCTCCAGGCACTGCCAGCCGAGGTTCATGCGGCCACCCGCGCACCAGCGCGGCCGCTCGATGCCGCGCGAGAGATCGAGCACCTTGTCGTAGGGCTGCGTGAAGCGCAGTTCGAAGAAGCGGATCAGCGCATTCCAGAACCACTCGGGGTCCTGCGACGACCGGGCGAGCAGCGTCTCGTAATCGGGCAGGCCGCAAGAGTCGATGAAGCGGGTGTAGTTGGCATCCCGCTTGAAAGCTTCGCTCGGTGACCATGCGTATTTCATCGCGTGTGCGCAGCCTCCGCCCTCATCCGTCCGTCATCGCCTGCGCCGGATTCCAGTCCTTGCCCGGAATCGCGCCTATCAGTCGCTGCGTGTACTCGTGCTGCGGGTGATCGAGGATCTGCTCCGGCGTGCCGATCTCGACGATGCTGCCCTTGTGCATCACCGCGATCCGGTGGCACACCTGGGCCGCGACGCGCAGGTCGTGGGTGATGAATATCATCGCCACGTGCAGGCGCTGCTGCAGCGCCTGCAGCAGCGAGAGCACCTGCGCCTGCACCGAGACGTCGAGCGCGGATACCGGCTCGTCCGCCACCAGCAGCTGCGGCTCCAGCGCGAGGGCGCGCGCGATGCCGATGCGCTGGCGCTGGCCGCCGGAAAATTCGTTCGGATAGCGGTCGTAGGCCGATTCGTCCATTTCTACGAGGCGCAGCAATTCGCGCGCGTGGCGCTCGGCGTTCGCGTGCGACACGCCGTTGGCGCGCGGGCCGTCGGTGATGATGCGCCCCACCGTGTGGCGCGGATTGAGCGAGGCGTAGGGGTCCTGAAAAATCATCTGCATCTGATGCCGCAGCGGGCGGAACGCCGACTGCGACATGGGACCGATGTCGCGCCCGTCGAACAGCAGCCGCCCAGCGTCGATGTCGGTGAGCTTGAGCAGGCACTTGCCTATGGTCGACTTGCCTGAACCCGATTCGCCCACCAGGCCCAGCGTGTCGCCGCGCTGCAGGGTGAAGCTGACGTCGTTCACGGCGTGCACCACGCGCTTTTTCACCAGCAGCCCGCGCGCGGTGACGTAGGTCTTGCGCAGCTTGCTCACCTCCAGTATCGGCACCGGCGCCCGCTCCTCGGCGTCGCCGGCTTGCGCGCGGCCGTGCGGCACGGCGGCGATCAGGCGCCGCGTGTAGGGATGGCGCGGGTGGTTGAGCACCTGCGCCGCCGGCCCCTGCTCGACCAGAATCCCTTTTTCCAGCACCGCCACGCGGTCGGCGATGTCGGCGACCACGCCGAAATCGTGGGTGATGAACATCACGCCCATGCCCATGGAGGCCTGGATGCGCTTGATCAGCGCCAGGATCTGCGCCTGCGTGGTGACATCCAGCGCGGTGGTCGGCTCGTCCGCGATCAGGATCTCCGGTTCCAGGGCCAAGGCCATCGCGATCATCACCCGCTGGCGCTGCCCGCCCGAGAGCCGGAACGGATAGGCGTGCTGCAGCGCCGCCGGATCCGGCAGTCCGACGAATTCGAGCAACTCCAGCACGCGCTGATTGCGCCCGCTCCCCGGATAGGCGCCGTGCACCGCCATCACCTCGGCGATCTGCTCGCCCACCATCATCACCGGATTCAGCGCCGACATCGGCTCCTGGAAAATCATCCCGATCTCCTTGCCGCGCAATCCGCGCAGCGCCTCTTCGCTTTGCTGCAGCAGGTCGCGCCCCTTGAACAGGATGCGGCCCGACTGCGGCTTGAGGTAATGCGGCAGCAATCCCATGATGGCGTTGGCGCTGATCGACTTGCCCGATCCCGATTCGCCCACGATGCACAGGATTTCGTGCGGCTGCAGGTCGAAGGAAATGTCCTCGACCGCATAGGCGCGCTCGGCGCCCGCGGGC
Organism: uncultured Enterobacteriaceae bacterium; assembly: GCA_964400745.1. Classification (GTDB taxonomy): domain Bacteria; phylum Pseudomonadota; class Gammaproteobacteria; order Burkholderiales; family SG8-39; genus 2-12-FULL-64-23. The sequence goes on from CAYNVY010000024.1 coordinate 22,286, forward strand.
AGCGCCACGCTCAGCTTGCGCACGCTGAGCAGCGCTTCCTCCCCGGCCGGCTGCAGCTTGTCGGTCGCATCCATGGCCTAGGCGCCCGGCTTGCGCAGTTGCGGATTCATCGCGTCGTTCAGGCCCTCGCCGATCAGGTTGATCGACAGCACCGTGAACAGGATGGCGAAGCCCGGCATCACGCTCATCCACGGCGCTTCGCGCAACATGCTGCGCGCAGCGCCTATCATGAAGCCCCAGCTCATCATGTTGCGATCGCCGAGCCCGAGGAAGGACAGCGCGCTTTCGGTCAGGATCGCGGTGGCGATCATGAGCGAGGCGGTGACGATGATGGGCGACATCGCGTTGGGGAGTATCTGGGTGAAGATGATGCGCGAGGGCCGCTGGCCTATCACCACCGCGGCCTGCACGAATTCGCGCTGGCGCAGCGACAGGAACTCGCTGCGGACCAGGCGCGCCACCGGCGGCCAGGAGACGATGGTGATGGCGGCGACGATGGAGTAGATCGAAGGCTTGAAGATCGCCACCAGCACCACCGCCATCGCCAGCTGCGGAATGGTCTGGAAGAATTCGGTGAAGCGCATCAGCGCGTCGTCGATGCGCCCGCCGTAATAGCCGGCCAGGGCGCCGACGAGGATGCCGAAGAACACCGCCACCACGGTGGAGACCACGCTGATCAATAGCGACACGCGCGCGCCGTAGGCGAGTCCGGCGCCTATGTCCCGGCCCAGCATGTCGGTGCCGAAGAAGTAGTCCGGATGCTCCATCGGTTTCAGGAGCGGCTGGCCCACCATCATCCAGGGCGAGGCTTGGAACCAGACCGAAGCGAACAATGCCACCAGAATCACAAGCAGCAGGATCACCAGGCCGACGAGGGCGCCCTTGTTCGCGATGAAGCGCAGCGCAAAGGATTTCATCTCAGCGCCCGAACTCTATGCGCGGATCGATGAAGCGATACACCAGGTCGGTGACAAGGTTGAACACCACCACCATGGCCGAAGTGATCAGGAACACGCCGAGCAGCACCTGGTAATTGCGCTGCATCAGGGCGTCGAACATCAGGCGGCCCACGCCGGGCCAGCCGAACACGGTTTCGGTCAGCACCGCACCGCCCGCCATCTGCCCGAGCTGGATGCCGGCGAAGGTCACCACCGGCAGGAGCGCGTTCCGGAGCACGTGGCGCCGGATCACCTGGCCCGAGGGCACGCCCTTGGCGCGCGCGGTCTTGATGAAATCCATGCCCATCACCTCGAGCATGGAGGCGCGTGTGAGCCGCGCGTACACCGCCATGAAAAAGCAGCCGAGCGATATCGTCGGCAGCACCAGGTGCGCCGCGACATCCTTCACCCGCTCCCAGCCGACGAGCCCGGCCCCGACGGATTCCATGCCGAAAGCGGGCAGCCAGTCGAGGTTCACCGAAAACAGGATGATCAGCAACAGCGACAGCCAAAACAGCGGCGTCGCGTAGAGCACCAGCGCGCCGAACATGATCGCGCTATCGAGCCACTTGTGGCGGTTGACGTAGCGGCTCTTCGCCGCGAGCACGCCGAACAGCACGCCGAGAAGAATGGAAAACACGAAAGCGCAGCCCATCAGCAGCAGGGTCGCCGGCAGGCGGTCGAGGATGATGTCCAGCACCGGCAGCTTGTCGCGATACGAATAGCCCAGGTCGAACTGGGCGATGCCCTTGAGGTAGGTCCACAGCTGCTGGTACAGCGGCTCGTCGAAACCGAACTGCGTGCGCAACTGCGCCAGGTAGGCCGGGTCGGAGGAGCCCGCCTCGCCCGCCATGATGGCCGCGGGATCCCCCGGGGCAAGGCGGATCAGCAGAAAATTGATGATCACGACGCCGAGAATGACGATCACCGCCTTTCCCAGGCGCGAGAGCAGGAAGGAGAGGAATTTCAAGGTGGCGTGCCCCGCAGTCCGTCTGCGAAAAGGAAAATCGCTTCTACACGCGGCAACGCATACCGGACTGCTAGCTGTTGCGAAGTCAGGATGTTGCGCGGACGAAGAACCGTCCGCGCGGATCCTCGAATGCGCACGGATGAAAAGCGCATCCGTGCACATTCGAGGATCTTGGAGAAAAGCAAAGCCGGGAAGTTCTTGGGTTTATCCAGAACCGTGCTATTTGTACGGATGCGCTTTTCATCCGTACAAAAAACACGGTTGGCGCGCAGAGCGCGCAATGGTTGCTCGTTCATAATGCTTGGAAGAGGCCGACCGGCTCGAACAGCGGCGTCCCGGCTTGCGCGGCCGGCATCCGTCCGCGCGGATCCTCGAATGCGCACGGATAAAAAGCGCATCCGTGCACATTCGAGGATCTTGGAGAAAAGCAAAGCCGGAAAATTGTTTCTGGGTTTATCCAGAACCGTGTTTCTTGTACGGATGTGCTTTTCATCCGTACAAGAAACACGGTTGGCGCGCAGAGCGCGCAATGCTTGCTCGTTCATAATGCTTAGACGAGGCCGACCTGCCCGAACAGCGGCGTCCCGGCTTGCGCGGCCGGCATCCGTCCGCGCGGATCGCCGATTGCGCGCGGATAAAAAACACATCCGCGCGCAATCGGCGATCTTGGAGAAAAGCATGCGCGCTCCGTCGCCCTATCTCCGTATCTATTTCTTCTCGATATAAACGTCGTCGAAGGTTTCGTTCAATCCGATCGCGGTCTTGACCAGGTTCTTGATGTTCTTGCGATAGAAGGTCGGAAATTCCATCTCCAGCAGGTAGCCGTTGGCGACTTCCTGCACCAGGATTTTCTGCGCGTCCGAATAGTACTTCTGCCGTTCGGCGGCGGTCGTCGCGGAGGCGCCGCCGGCGAGGAGCAGGTCGACCTTGGGATTGTTGTAACCCTGGTTATTGACGAAGGGCGAACCCTTTATCGCATTGGTCGAGATGAAATGCCGCGCCACGCCCAGCGCCGGATCGCCGTACTGGTAGGTGAAGTTGAAGGTGAGGTCGAAGTCGAACTCGCCCGTGCGCTTGGCCCAGCCGCCTGCGTCCGCGGCCTCGATCTCGACCTTGAATCCGACCTGCTCCAGGCTCTGCTTGGTGTACTCGGCCAGGCGGTCCCAGGCCGAGCCGTAGGGGAAGGACAGGATCTTCACCGTGGATGCGCCGACGTCCACGCCCGATTCCTTGATCAGGTCGCGCGCCTTCTTCAGATCGTAGTCGTAGGCCGGCACGTTCTTGTCGTAGAACAGCGTGGTCGACACCACCGGTCCGGTCGCGATCTTGCCCAGGCCGAAGAAGATGTTGTCGACGATGAACTTGCGGTTGATCGCGTGCATCACCGCCTGACGCACTTTGACGCTGTCGAACGGCGGCTTGCGCTGGTTCATGATCATGAACGCCAGCGGCGAGTACATCTCCCAGCCCTTGGTGGTGTATTCGACGCCAGGCAGCGCGCGCAGGCGCTTGGCGTCGACGTTGTCGATGTCGCCGCCGCGCAGCACGTTGACGTCGCCCTTCTCGAAGGCCACCGCGCGCGAGGCCGCGTCCGGGATCACGCGGAACACGATTTCATCCAGGTAGGGCAGGCCTTTCTTCCAGTAGTCGGGGTTCTTCACCAGGATGATGTGCGAGCCTTTCTTCCATTCCTTGAACTTGAACGGGCCGGTGCCGATCGGCGTCTGGTTGGCCGGATTGGTCTTGTAGTCGGTGCCATCGTAGATATGCTTCGGCACCATCGGCATGTTGTCTTCGACGAACGCCAGGGTCAGCGCCGGGAAAGGCTCCTTCAGCTTGAGTTCGACGGCATGTTCGTTCGTCGCCTTCACCGATTCCAGGTACTTGTTGAACACCAGTCGCGCGCGCGGGTGGGTTTCGCGCAGGAACTTGTCGATGCTGAACACCACGTCGGCCGAGGTGAAGGGCTTGCCGTCGTGCCACTTCACGCCCTTTTGCAGCTCGAAGCTGTAGCTCAGTCCGTCCTTGGAAATCTTCCATGACTTCGCCAGCGAAGGCGCCGGTTTCAGGTCGGGGGTGTAGGTCAGCAGGCTCTGGTAGATCTTGCCCGCGACGTATTGCGTCGGCCCCTGCTGGTTCAAGCCCAGCATCAGGATAGGCGGCTCGGGCTGCACGATGGCGTGCAGGGTGCCGCCCCGGGTCGGCGTCTGCGCCAGCGCCGTGCCCGCGCTCAGGATACCGGCCGTCAGCGCGAAGGCGCCGGCGAGGCCGAGGATGCGTTGCGATAGTGCTGTTTTCATGAAAACCTCCCCCGTTCTAGTAGAAAATTCAGATCTCAAATCGATTCCAGACCGCACCAGTCCGAATAATGCATGGCCCCCGCCTATTTCAGAACATTCAATCAGTGATACCTCAAGCTGCGCCTTGCGTTCCAGCCAATCGTCTTGCCAATTCTGACAAGCATTCAGAGGCGCCTGCGCGCCCGATTTCAGCTTTGCCCGACCTCAACTTTGTTTATGCACCTGCATCGCTTCCAGAAAGCGCGACACCAGATTGTAGCCTGCGATGGTAGCCGTGAGTTCGACCAGTTCCTGGTCGTCGAAATGCCGGCGCACCTGGGCGAACAATTCGTCGGGCACCTGCACCTGCTGCGTCATCGCGTCGGTGTAGGCCAGCGCCGCGCGCTCGGCGGCGTCGTATAGCGGCGACAGCGGCCACGCCTTGAGCGCCGCGATCTGCTCCGCGCTCGCCCCCTCCTTCAGCGCAAACGGCAGGTGCGCCGTGTACTCGTATTCGGCTCCGTTCAGGACGGCCACGCGCATGATCGCGAATTCGCGGATGCGGCCGTTGAGTTTCGTCTTCTGCCGGATCGCGGTGAAAAGCGCAAGCCAGCCTTCCATCACCGCCGGGCTGTGCAGCAGCACTTTGTACAGGTCGAGCACCTTGCCGCGCTCGGCCACGATGCGCGCGACGAGCGGCGCGATCTCGGGATGGTCCTTTTCTTCGACGTAGGGTAGGCGCGGCATGGACCGGCCTTCAGAACGGCAGCTCGGCGCCGGGCTTGGCGGCGGCGAGCACGGCGCGGAACTCCGCCTGTATGCGCTCGATCGCCGCCTGCGTATCGCCTTCGAAGCGCAGCACGATCACCGGCGTGGTGTTGGAGGCGCGCGCGAGGCCGAAGCCGTCTGAGTATTCCACGCGCAGGCCGTCGAGCTTGATGATTTCCTGCGCACCCGGAAAGCGCGCCGTCTCCTGCATCTTCGCAATCAACCGGTGCGGTTCGCCTTCGGCCAGCTTCCAGTTGAGTTCGGGGGTATTGATCGAATTGGGCAGCGCGTCGAGCACCGCGTTCGGGTCGGTGTAGCGGCTCAGGATTTCGAGCAGGCGTGCGCCCACGTACTGCGCGTCGTCGAAGCCGTACCAGCGCTCGCCGAAGAATATGTGCCCGCTCATCTCGCCGGCTAGGGCGGAATGCAGTTCTTTCATTTTCGCCTTGACCAGGGAGTGTCCGGTCTTCCACATCACCGGCTTGCCGCCGCGCGCGCTGATCCAGGGCGCGAGCTGGCGCGTGCATTTCACGTCGTAGATGATCTGCGCGCCCGGGTTGCGCTTGAGCACGTCCTCGGCGTAGAGCATCAGCTGGCGGTCGGGGTAGATGATGTTGCCGCCCTTGGTGACCACGCCCAGCCGGTCGCCGTCGCCGTCGAAGGCGAGGCCGAGTTCCGCGTCCGAGTTGCGCAGGGCCGCGATCACCTCCTGCAGGTTCTCCGGCTTGGACGGATCGGGATGGTGGTTGGGGAAGGTGCCGTCCACCTCGCAATAGAGCGGCGTCACCTCGCAACCGAGGCGGGTGAACAGTTCGACCGCGGTCGCGCCGGCCACGCCGTTGCCGCAGTCGACCACGATTTTCATCGGCCGCGATAGTTTGGCGTCACCGACGATGCGATCAAGGTACCTGGCGCGGATGTCGGCGGTGGAATACCTGCCCGCGCCCTGCGTCAGGTCGCCGCTCTCGATGCGCGTGCGCAGATGCTGGATGTCGTCGCCCGAGAGCGTGACCCCGCCGAGCACCATCTTGAGACCGTTGTAATCGGGCGGATTGTGGCTGCCCGTGACCATGACCACGCTCATGCAGCCGAGCTCGTGCGCGGCGAAATAACCCATGGGCGTGGCGGCCATGCCGATGTCGATGACGTCGACGCCGGCGGCTTGCAGTCCCTTTGCCAGCGCGGCGCTGAGTTCCGGCCCCGACAGCCTGCCGTCGCGGCCGATGGCGACGCTGGTTTGCGCGCGCGCGCGCGCTTCCGAGCCTATCGCCTGGCCGATCCTGGTGACGATATCCGCTGTGAGTGTGCGGCCGACGATGCCGCGGATGTCATAGGCCTTGAAGATCTCGGCGGGAACGGAGCTCATGATGGCTGCAGTCTTCTTCAGAGTGGGTAGGCGGACATTTTACCGCAGCGCCGGAACATGTTCCCCGAAAAAGCGCGGGGTGCCGCCGCCTGCGGCAGATCGGGTTCGCTCGCGGCAAATGGAGAGCGCTTGCGGGAAATGGAGAGCGCTTGCGGGAAATGGAGAGCGCTTGCGCTCAGTGCAGCACCTCAGTGTGGAGCGCGCCAGCGCTCAGTGCAGTACCTCAGTGCAGCACCTCAATGCAATACTTTTGGCGCTTCCAGCGGAACCTCGCGCCGGACCACCGGCGCCGGCGAGTGCGAGCCGTGGTGCAGCACCATGCGCCAGCCCTGCCCCGCGCGCTGGTACACATTGGTCGCGACCACCACCGTTTGCGTGCCCTCGCCCTCCCCGCTGCGCACCAGGATGTTCTCGTGCAGGCTGTGCACCGCGAACAGCGTGCCGGCGAGGATGAGCTGATCGCTCAGATGAACCTGCAGGCGCTGGCCGGATTTGAAAATCTGCGCCCAGGTGTCGCGCACCTGCGCCTGGCCGGTGAGGCGCGGGCCGCCCGGATGCACGCAGCTGATGTCCTCGTCCTCGGACCAGACTTGCATCATGGCCTCCAGATCGGCGCTCTCCAGCGCCTCGTAGAACGCCGCCTCCGCGTCCTGCGGCGTGGGAAAGTTGGTCTTGTTCAATGCTCCGCCCCCCTCGGGTATCGTCCAGGTATCTCCCGGCTCGGAAGAGACTCCGATCGCCGCCACTGCCTAATCGACGCCTCCCTGCCTGTAGATGTTGCGGCAGTGCGTTTCGGTGACGAAGAACGTGCACAGCCAGCCGAACAGCGAAAAAGCGAAGAGTACCGCAAGTGCCAGTCGCCAGTCAGCCAGGCTGTGCGCGGCGCCGCCGCTGGCGCGATCCAGCACCAGTCCCACCAGGGGCTGCAGCAGCGCGGGACCGAAAAAGCCGCCGGTGTTGACCACGCTGGTGGAGGTGCCGGAGAAAGCCGGCGGGTTGACCTCCTTGCCGCAGGCCCAGACCAGCGACGTGCCACCGATGGAGGCGCCCATCAACGCGAACAGCGCCAGCGAGGCCGCGAGCGGCAGCGTCAGGCCGAACAAGAGCGGCAGCCAGCACAATACCGACACGAAGCCGAGGCCGCGCATCAGGGGCGTGCGCCGGCCGATGCGGTCGGACAGGGCGCCCACGGCCAGCGCGGCCACGGCGAAGCAGACGATGGTCAGACTGGTGTGCCAGGCGGCGACCTGCTGCGACTTGCCGTGCACCTCGTGCAAATAGGGAATGGCCCACAAACCGGTAAAGGAAAGATAGCTGCCGACCTGTCCGAAGAAGGCCAGGAACGAAGGCCAGGTACGCCGGTTCGCGAGCACCGTCTTCAGCGCCTGCAGCCAGTCCTGGTTCACCCTCGGGTATTCCGGCTTGCCTTCGAGTTGCTGCATCGAGGGCAGGCCGATTTCGCGCGGGCTGTCGCGCAGGAAGCGCCAGGTCAGCCCGGCGAGCAGGATCGATATCGCGCCGGTGGCGACGAAGACGTAGCGCCAGGAGATCTGCTCCACCAGCCAGGCCAGCGGCGCAGCCGACAACAGTCCGCCCATGTTGCCGATAAACATCAAGAGGCCGGTCATGGTCGCGAACTGGCGCTCCGGAAACCAGGCCGCATTGAGCTTGAGCACCGAAATGAACGCCACCGACACGCCGAGGCCAACCAAAAAGCGTCCGCACAGCGCAATGCCAAGATTCGGCGCCAGGCCGAACACGAGCGAGCCTGCGCCCGCGACCACCGCCCCGGCGGTGAATAGCTTTCGCGGGCCGAGCGTGTCGGCGAGGATGCCCGAGGGAACCTGCATCACGAAATAGATATTGAAATACATCGCGGCGAGCAGGCCCAGCGACGCGCCGGAAACGCCGAACACCCGT
>CAYNVY010000025.1:0-30004 GCA_964400745.1 uncultured Enterobacteriaceae bacterium
CGCAGCGGCGGCAGGTCGCTCGCGACGATGGCGCAACCCGCGGCCATGTACTCGAAAAGCTTGATCGGGGACGTAAAGCGGCTGTCCGGGTCGTCGCGATTGGGCAGCACGGCGATGCAGGCGTCCTGCAATCCGCGCATCACCTCCTGCTGCGGCACATGGCCGCGGAATTCCAGCTGCGCGCCTGCCGCCGGCGCGCGGCCGCGCTCGCGCGCAAGCTGCGCCGCGTCGCCGCCGTACAGGGTGATCGTGCAACCGGGCAAGTCGGAGGACGCCTGCACCAGATCGGCCACGCCCTTCCATCCGAAAAAACTCCCGGCGTAAGCGATGTGCGATGCGGCATGCGCCCAGTCCTTTTGCGGCAACTGCTCGGGCCAGTCCACGCCGTTGGGCAGCACCTCGATCTCGCGCTCGCCGTAGAGTTCGCGCAGCCGCTCGGCTGTGGGCAGAGAGTTGGCGATGACCAGTGTGGCCGTGCGCAGCACCCGGCTTTCCATGTCGAATTGCAGCGCGCGCTTTGCCGGCGGCGCCGTATCGCTGAACACCTCGTGCGCCTCGTACACCAGTCTGCGTTCGGGCCGGCTTCGCCGCAGCATCGCCGCGAGTTTCAGATGGCGCACGAATAGCAGCGCATCCGGCGCAGCGTCTATGCGTTGCTGCAGCTGCCACAGGAAGATGCGATTCGAATGAATGCGCGCCAGCGGCCAGGGAAGCGAGCGTAACAGCGGCGTCAGGCTCAGGCCGGCCGGGACTTCGACGCCGTAGTACCCGAGCGGATGCAAGGGCGGATTCGGCACGTAAGCCAACTCGACTTCCATGCCCAGCCGCGCCAGTTCCGCGACGGTATGCGCGACCTGCACGCCGCGCGCACGCGCGAGCGGCAGCGGTTCGGGAAAGGCGTAGAGCAGCCGCATGAGCCCGGCTCTACGCCGACTTGATGCCTTCTACGATGATGCAGTCGCCGAACAGCACCGCGTCCGAGGTCACGCCCTGATCGGGAAAGCCGCGCTTCTTGATGTTGTTGCGGATGATGCGCGCGATCCAGTTCTCGAACACCCGCTTCACCCACTGGGGTTTGCGCAATAGTTCGTTGGCCGCGACCCGGGCGATGCTGACGCCGCCGCCCATGAGAAAGTAATTCAGCTGCCAGAAGTAAATCGGCGCGATGTGCGCGTCATCGATCGGATGCACCAGCACCTTGTCCGGCTCCTGCATCAGCGGGCGGAAACGCGGGAAATAGCCCGAAACCAAATATTTCAGGCGCGCATCCACCGAGAACGTATTGGGCGTGCTGATATAGAGCTTGCCGCCCGGCTTCAGCACGCGGCACAGCTCCTTGGTGAAGGTCCAGGGATTGTCGAAATGCTCTATGCCCTCGATGCTGAACACGTAATCGAAATGTCCGTCCGGAAACGGCAGGGGATGGATCACGTCGTGTTTGGTGAAGCGCACTTCCGGATTACGCAGCAGGAAGGCTTCTTCGTTGATGTCCAGACAATCGATGTTGTCGTAGCCGGCCTTGATGAGTTCCTGCGCGAACGCACCCTGCCCCGCCGGCACGTCGAGGATGCGACCCTTGGGCGCTCCGCGGAACAGATCCAGCACCGCTGGGTAATGGCTCTCGGTGGCCATCACCTTGAGTTCCGCCCAGTCCTCCTGCGCGCTCATTTGCCCCGCCTCCGTTTGAATACCACAATGCTTAGAGCGAGCTGTCGGCGTGCGGCCGCATTCGCCCGGGTCGCATCCCCGCTGGGCGGGGCCCCTGCTCCTAGGCTCATTTGCCCCGCCTCCGTTTGAATACCACAATGCTTAGAGCGAGCTGTCGGCGTGCGGCCGCATTCGCCCGGGTCGCATCCCCGCTGGGCGGGGCCCCTGCTCCTAGGCTCATGCGGCAGTCCCCAGGACCGCGATGCGGGCAAATGCGTTGTTCATAGGCTTATCCGTTGGCGTCTTTCGATGCGGGGAGTCTAGCAGAGTGCAGGGCGCGGGCGAACAGGTCGGCCAGCCGCAGAAACACCGCTTCTGCGGTGAAATCGGCGATCATTTCCCGACTGCGCGCATTCCAGTCGGCTAGGCGTTCTGGCCGAGCCAGCGCGTCAATCACGGTTTGTTCCAGCGCGGCCGCGTCCCCTGCGGCGTAGACCGCACCGCATTCGTAGCGCCGGATCCAGTCCGACACCCCGGCGGCGTCGCTGCATACGGTAGGCGTGCCCACCGCCGCCGCGTCCACGGTCACCATGTTGAGGCCTTCGCACAGCGTCGGGTTCACGTTCAGGTCCGCCGCTGCAAGATGGGCATAGGTGTCGCGCCCGCGCAGGCGCCCTGTGAGCCGCACGCGTCCCCGCCCCACGCTCGCATCGAGCAGGGGGAAAATGCCCTGTTCCATCCAGGAATTCTCCGGTCCCGCCAGTATCCACCAGGCGTCCGGATAAGCGGCAAGCACGCCGGGCCAGGTGCGGGCGAAATCCTGTATGCCCTTGGACAGATAGTTGTCGGATAAGGTCACCAGCACCGGCGCGCCGGGCGGGATGCCCAGTTGCGCGCGTACCTGTTCCCGTGCCTGCGCGCGCTGCGCGTACACACCCTCGTACAGTTCGCGCGCCGCGCCGATCTGGATCGGTATCTTGCTGATGCGCGCCGGATCGGCGCCGTCCTTGAGCAGGGCGCGTTCCAGCGAATCGCACAGCGCGCGCAACCGGTCGATGCGGCGGATCGAGGTTCGCATCAGCCAATCTAGCTGCGGCGTGCGCCGGCGGCCGTAGCCCATGTGGGAGCAATCCAGGATGTCGCCGCCGATGTAGCTCGCGACCAAAGGCACGTGCAGCAGGCCGAAATGTTTGAGCAGTCCGGCCGGCACGGCATAGGAGAAACCGTCGGTGCAATACACCAGGTCCGGCGCGAAGCTGCGCACCGCCTCGCGGATCACCCACATCCGGTGGCCGAGGTTGCGGCCATCGAACGTCTTGCGGAAATAGCGGTCGATGGCGAATGTGAGCACCCGCTCTGCGCCGCGACCGGGGTGGTACCAAAGGGTGCGTATGCCGTCCCCCGGTTCGCGGAAATGATCGGTCAGCAGGCGCGCGCCGTTCATGCCTTCGCGACGCTCTTCCAGCGCGCACACTTCGTAGCCGCGGCGCCGGAATTCGACCAGGATCGGATATTCGCCGCCCCAGCCCAGGGGATGCAGGAACAGGATCCGCATCGCTAGTGTCCCGCCACTTCGCCAGCCAGCTCAAGCAGCATCCCGGCGATGCGCTGCGGTTCGAGTTGCGCCGTGATCGCACCGCCCGCAAAAGGCGGCACGCCGTCGGCGACGAAAGCTTCGATGGCTTGTGCCCAGGCGGCGGGATCGCGGCCCGGCACGATGGCCGCGGCGCCCACTTCCTGCACCCAGGGTCCCGCCCCCACCATGTCGCCGACGATGGAATAAGTCTCGACCATGGCCGCTTCGATCACGCCGTAGTTGAAGGTGTCGATGACCGAGGGCGCAAGCTGCAGGTCGGCGGCGGCGAAGTAGCGCTTGACCTCGCGGATATCGATGTTGCCGGTGAATAGTACCTGCGCCGCCGCGCCTGCTTCGGCCGCGATGCCGGCAAGCAGCGCCTGATAGCTGCCGATGCCGGGCACGACCCGGTCGCCGCCGCAGATCATCAGATACAGGTCCTTGTTGCGCCTCGCGGCGAGCGCAAACCCGCGCAGCGCGAGGTCCAGGCCTTTGACCGGAACCAGGCGGCACATGGTCACCAGCAGCCGCCCTTCTGGCGGGATGTTCCACCGGGCATGCACTTCGGTCCGCGCCTGCGCCTTGAACGCCGCCATGTCCGCGATCCCGTCCACGCGCATCCACGCGGTGACATGCAGCGGAACCACGCGTATGCGCTGCGGCGCGCAGCCGCCGGCGACCAGCGCGTCGCGCGTGACGTATGAATTCGCGCGAACGAGATCGGCGCTCTCCAGCACCCACAGCTTGACCGCCTCTTTCCAGCGGCTCGCCGGCCTGCCGGGAAAACTGAGCGGAATGCGCAGATAGTCGCTGTCGTGGATGCACAGCACCCAGCGAAAGCGGATGAAGCGGGCGAGGATGGCGACGAAGAAACCGATCCAGTCGCCTTCGACGAAATACACGTCGCAATCGCGCGTGGCGCGGAAGTAGCGCGCCATGGCGACGAGGGTGGTGAAGAAGCGCCGACCCAGCCAGGGTTTCGCCAGCCGGTCGACGAGCCAGGTCCAGGGGTTGCGCCGCAGATGGTGGATCACGAAAAACTCCACCCGCCCTTCCCGAAAACGCAGAAAGCGCGCGCCGCTGGGCGCACGGCCGTCTTCGGTATAGACGGCGACCTCGTGGCCCAGCGCGCCCAGCGCCTCGGCCATATCCAAGTGGATCGAATTCCAGATGCCGGGGGCGACGATGCCGATCTTCACGTCGGCACCTTGGTTGCGGACTCCGCGGCAAGCGCATCTAGAACGTGCGCCACCCTAGCGCGAAACGCGGCAAGGGAAAAGCGTTCGAGATGGGCGATCGCCCGCCGCGGGTCCGGGCGCACAGCGCCGCCCTGCAGCCGCTGCAGCATTTGCGCGAAGGAAGCGCCTTTGTCCTCGCGCGGATCGGTAAAAAAATATCCGCTGTCGCCGTCGACGACGGTTTCGGTAAAAGGCGGGGCGCGCACCGCGAGCACCGGCGTGCCGCAGTACTGCGCCTCGATCAGGTTGAGCCCCAGCGCCTCCTTCTCCGGCAGGCCACCGAGCACATAGTCGAGCTGCGGGTAGACCGCAGCGACATTCGCCTGATGCCCCCAGAAGCGCACCTGCGCCCGCATGGGCGCCAGGCTGGCGCGCAGATCGCGCACCGAGGCATAGCCGCCGCTACCGAAGATCTCCAGATTGACCTGTGGATGTTTCGCGATCACGGGCGCGAGCGTGTCGAACATCAGCGGGAACTGCTTGATCGGCGTCAGGCGCGAAACGATGCCCAGCGTCAGACCCGGCCGCTTGCTGAACTCGATCGCCGGCTGACCCATGCGCCAGACGGGTTCGGTAAGCCCGAGCAGGCGGTCGCGCAGCTTGCGCTGGTCCCAGTCGAATTCGGAGCGCCTGACGATGGCATCGTTCGGCGCGTTGCGCGCGGGATCGGCGACCCCATACATCGGTTCCGCATGCACATTGCCGTAGCCGCGCGCCTTGACGCTGTCCAGCACATGCTGCGACACCGGCAACAGGCAACGATAGTGCTTGAATCCGGCCGGGTTACGTTCGTACAGCGGCATGTGAACGAATCCGCACAGCAGGTGGCGCTCAGCCACCCACTGCGCCGCGTCCGCATCCAGCGCCGTCTGTGTCACCACCAGCGACCGCTCCTGCGGCAGCAAGCGCAGCAATTCAGCGGTGCCATCCACACGGACGATGTCGACGCCTGCGGGCAGCAGCGCGTTCCAGTAACCGGCCTCGCGGCTGACGAACAGCACGACCTTGTAGCCGAGCTCGATCAGTGCCAGGGTAAAAAAGCGGGTATAGACCTCGCCGCCGCCGAACTGCTGCTGCAGGTTGATCTGGTACACGCAGGACGCGGATGCGGCACTCAATTTCCCGCCTCGCGAGCTAAACGGCTGAATTTCACAGCGTCACCTTGAAACTCTCCACCCATTGCGACAGCACCAGCAGCGACCACAGCCGGTTGCTGTGCGAGGCGCGGCCGGAAAGATGCTCTTCGACCATGCGCTCCACCGCTTCCTGCCGGAACCAGGGCGCCAGTGCTTGTTGTCCGAGCAGGCGTTCACGCAGGATGGGCCCGAAATCGTTCCTGACCCAGTTGGCCAGGGGCACGGAGAAGCCCTGCTTCTTGCGCTGCATGAACCCCGGCGGCAACCAGTCCTTGAACGCTTCCTTCAGGATGTGCTTGTGCCTGCCGCCGCGGGTCAGCTTGTACGAGCCCGGCAGCGAGCAGGCGAATTCGATCAAGCGGTGATCGAGAAACGGCGAACGGCACTCGAGCGAGTTCGCCATGCTGGCGATATCCACCTTGAACAGGATGTCCTCCGGCAGATAGGTGGACTGGTCCACGTACAGCCAGCGGTTGACCGCGTCGGCGCCGCCCGCGCGCGCCAGCGCCTGCGCCAGATAGTCGTTGGTGCCCGAGCCAGCGCTGTTGCGCGCGAATTCCGGGGTGACGAGGCCGCGCTTCTCGCTGTCCGTATAAAACGCGAGCAGGTGCTGGTAGCGCCCGGCGCCGCCGAGTTCGAGCATTTCATCGGCGCGGCTCGCCGGAAAGCTTCGGCGGGGTTTGCCCGGATGCGTCAGATTCTCCACCGCCACGGTGAGCCGGCGCGAACCGCGCCACAGCGGCGTAAGACGCCATTTGGCCAGGGTCTCGGCGCGGCGCATATGGTAGAAGCGGCGATAGCCGGCGAACACCTCGTCCCCGCCGTCCCCGGTCAGAGCCACGGTCACGCTCTTCTTCGCGAACTCGGACACGTAGTAGGTCGGCATCAGCGAATTGTCGGCCATGGGCTCGCCCAGGTGCTCGATCAACTGCGGCAAAAGATCCACCGCCGCCGGCTGCACCGTCATTTCATGATGCTCCGTGCCGAGGTGGCGCGCGACTTCGCGCGCATAGGGCAGCTCGTTGAAACGCTCGTCCTCGAAGCCGATGGCGTAGGTCTTGACCGGCTCCGCCGCGAGGCGCGCCATCGCGGCCACGGTGATGCTCGAATCGACGCCGCCCGACAAAAACGCGCCCAGCGGCACGTCGCTCACCAGGCGGATGCGCGTCGCTTCCAGCACTTGCTCGCGCAGCGCTTCGCAGGCTTCGCCGAAGGACAGGCGCGAGCGCGCGGAATGATCGATGTCCCAGTAGCGCCACACTTTCTCCACACTGCCCGCGCGCACGATCATGGCGTGCGCCGGCGGCAGCTTTCTGATGGCACGGAATCCGGAAAGCGGTGCCGGGATGTATTGAAACGTGAGGTAGTGATCCATGGCGGCGTAGTCGGGCGCGCGCGACAGATCGGGTTTGATCCGGAACAGCGTGGCGATCTCGGAGGCGAAGGCAAAGCCGGCATCGGTTTCAGCGTAGACCAACGGCTTCACGCCCAGGCGGTCGCGCGCGAGCGACAGGGTGCGCGTCTCCCGGTCCCACACGGCAAACGCGAACATGCCACGCAGGCGCGCGAGGCAGGCGTCGAAACCTTCGCGCAGGAACACCCGCAGCAGCACTTCGGTGTCCGAGTGACCGGCGAAGGTTTCGCCCTGCGCTTCCAGTGCGGCGCGCAATTCGGGAAAGTTGTAGATCTCGCCGTTGAACACGATGACGTAGCGCCCGTCCGGGCTTTGCATCGGCTGATGCCCGAGCTGCGACAGATCGATAATGGAAAGCCGGTTGAAGCCGAGCGCGGTCCAGTCGTCGCGCCATACGCCGCTGTCGTCGGGGCCGCGGTGGCGTTGCCGCTCCACCGCCGCTGCCAGATCGGGCCGGAACGCGCTGCCTGCCCGTTCGACGAAACCCAGGATGCCGCACATTACTTGCGCCCCTCCTGCAACAATCGCTCGAGCTTGGCCGCATTGGCTGCCCAGGTAAATTCGGCCACCGCGCGCTCCCTTCCGGCCGCGCCCATCGCGCGCATCCTGTCCGGCTGCTGCAGCAGCTGCGTGATGGTTTCGCGCCAGATTTCGATATCGCCCGGCTGCAGCAATTCGCCGGTCACACCCGGCAGCACGATTTCGGTCATGCCGCCCTGGCGCGAGGCCAGCACCGGCAGTGCGCAGGCCATGGCCTCGACCAGGGTGATGCCGAAGGACTCTTCGCCGAGCGAGGGCTGCACCAGGATATCCGCCTGCGCCAGAGCCTGCGGCAAACGGTCGTGCGCGATACGTCCGCCGAAATGCACCCGCCCCGCCACGCCCAGCTCCTGTGACTGCGCGCGCAGCTTTTCCTCTTCCGGGCCTTCTCCGATCACCAGATAGTGCACGTCGGGCGGCAGCTGGGGCAAAAGCGAGACGATCACGCGCAAGCCCTTCCACCCGACCAGGCGGCCCACGCTGGCGATCACGCGAGCCCCGTCCGGCAATCCCAGGCTCAGGCGCAGCTGCGCTTCGCGTTGCTGCGGTTTGAACTGATCCACGTCGACACCGTTGTGCACCACCTGCACCGCGTGCCCATAGCGCGCCTGGACCTGGGCCGCGTTGTAGCGGCTGGTGGACAGCCAATGATCGATGCTGCCGGCAAAGTAGCGGTCCGCGAGGTAGAACTCGGTGCCGCCCGAGCGAAATACCGTCTGCGCCGCCATGCCCCTGCGCCGCGCCTGCCACAGGATGGGAAAATCGAAAGGCTTGTTCACCACCACCGCGTCGTAGCCGGCGCTCACCAGGTGATCGAGCGAATGGCGCGCGAAGGACAGGCGCTCCATCAGACGGCGAAAGCGCGTGCCGAAATCCGGCCACGCCTGCTCGCGCTGGAACGGAAAGCGCAGGAACTCCAGTTCCTTGTGCCGCGGCTCCCCGCCCAGCCCGGCAACGATGCTCACCGCGTGCCCGCGCCGCGCCAGCGCCCTCCCGGCTTCCCAACAATAAGTCTCCAGTCCGCCCTGAATGAAACTCGCAGTGACGTTATAGAAGCAGATCTTCATGCGATCGAAGGCAGCCACAAACAGCGCGAATTTTTGCGTGCGCTACCCAAGAATCTCGCCCAGCGCATTCTTGTTGCATGCGGCGAAAACGAACAGCGGCTTGCGAAAGGATTTCTTCACCGAGATGTCGAACCACTGCGAAAGATAAGCAAGCAGCTCGAAGTCCCGCTGGCCGTGCAGCTCGCCGATGATCCATTTGACCCGGCTCAGCACCTCGCTGTCGAAGGCGGTCAGTATCTCGTACTCGGCGCCTTCGGTATCGATCTTGATCAAATCCACGCTGTCCAGGCCGCGCGCGCGCATGAACTCGGCCGGGGACGCGGTCGCGACGCGGATGCGCGCGACGTCTTTCGGCGCCCCATCCTGATAGAACGAGAAGCCACCCTGGTTGAACTTGTCGGGCGAAAAAATGAGTTCCCGGCCGGCGGCGTCGCCCGACAGCGCCAGCTGCACCGGGGTCACATTGGCCGCATTGGCGAGATTGCGCTCGAGCAACGCGAAATTATCGGGCACGGGTTCGAAACTGAAAATGCGCGCCTGCGGAAAGCGCTCGGCCAGCAACAGCGACGCGGCGCCGATATTGGCGCCGATGTCGAAAATCACGCGCGCTTCCAACTCGGGCGGAAACGTGTACTCGGCTTTGACACCCGTGCGCAGCAGTATCTTGTAGATCAGATGGGGGTCGCTGGTGCCGGGCCGGTAGTGCAGCGTGTGCCCCTTCCAGTTGCAGGTCGCCAGCGACCCGGTATTGCCGAAGCGTGCCGCGCGCATGAAACTCCAGGAATTCGAGCGCAGCAGGAATTTCAGATCCTGTTTATTCAGAAGCATGTTCGGTCTTCTCCAGATTGCAGCGGTTTTCCGCCGCCCTTTGCCTGGCCGCCCTTTGCTTGGCCACCCTTTGCTTGGCCACCCTTTGCCTGGCCGCCCTTTGCGTGGTTTGCATAGCCGAGCAGCATTCCCGCGACAGCCCAAAACAGCAGCGCCAGGTCGCGTTGGAAAAAGTCGTTGGTCAGATTGCGCGCGACCACCCCGGCGACCAGCAATACGCCGCAAATGCCGGCCATCGCGATGACCCGGTCGGCGGAGCGGCTGAGTTCCCAGAATTTTCGCAACAGCGCAAAGAATACCAAAACAATCGCGACCATCCCCGGAATTCCCAGCGACATGCCGTAATTCAGGAACAGATTGTGCGCGTGCCAGAGGGCCGGGTATTGCTGCGACAGCAGGTCCGGGTAGGCCTTCTTCATGATCTCGCGTCCGAAACCCTGGCCGGTCAGCGGGTGCTCGAGAATGCGCTCGGCCACCGCAGTCCAGGTGACGAATCGCGGATCCTGCGTCCAGGCCAGAGTGTCGCGCTTGGCCGCCACGCCGGCGAGCGCCAGGGCGCACAGGACGACCACGGTCACACCGATGGCGCGGGCGCGCGCAGCGGAAAGCGCGATAAAACCGCGCGCGCGCAACAGATACAGGGCGAGCAGGGTCTGCAGGCCGAACACCAGCCAGAATGCGCGCTGGCCGGCCAGCATCGCGATCACAAGCTGCAGAGCGATCAAGCCCGTCACCAGGCTCCACCGGTGCCTATGGCGCAACACGCTCCCCGCCCAGAGCAAGATGGGCAGCAGGGCGAGCAGGTAGGTGCTGTAGCTGCCCGAGCCGCCGGCGCGCCCGAACTCGTTCCAGTAGGACGAGTCCGAAGAAAAATGCTCCCACAAGGCGATCGCGGCGATCGCCAGACTGCCCAGGATCAGCGCCTTTACAAGAAACCGCGCGTCTTCCCGTGTTCGCGTCAAGGTCGTAAAGCCGAGATAGGCGGCCATCGCATAGCCGATTTCGTTCTTGATTTCGCCCAGCGAGTAGGCCGGATCGATCGCGCCGGCGAGCGAAAACAAGGCACAGCCGGCCCAGAACAGCAGCGCGTACTTCGCCGCGACAGACGGAAATCCGTCCCGGTGCCAGTACCAGGCGCACAGCGCCAGACCCGCGGCCAGCGCGAGCAGGCGCAGCGCCACCGTTCCCGGAAACGGCAGGATGAACAAGAACACGGCGAAAGGCAGCAAGCGCATCCGCGATTTCATTGACTCGCCCCTGTCGTCTTCCCGGCTATCAGGTCGATCACCGCCCGGCAGACCTGCGCCGCAGGTATATCGGCCATCGACGCCGCGGTCTCCGCGCTTTTTCCGGTCAGTGGATGCTCAATCATGCGGCACGCCGGATGCTGCAGCGGAACCAGATTGCGCCCCGGGTAGGCCGAGTGATACAGCGCCACCATGGGTGCGCCCAGCGCGCCGGCGATATGCGTCGGCCCGGTGTCCACGCCGATGTACAGGTCGAGCAGGGACATGAGCGCCGCGCTCCTGCGCAGGCTCAACCTCCCCGCCGCAAGCGCGACCCGGTCCGGATAAGCGCGAAGCAGGGGCGCGGCTTTTTCCGCCGCCGCCTTGTCGCCCAGCAGCAGAAACTGCGCCCCGGCGTGCCTGGCGAGGATGCACGCGATCAGTTCCTCGAAGCTGGGTACCGGCCAGTCGCGATGCGCCTTGGTCGGAAAACTCGCGATCTGCAGGCCGATCAGCGGCCTGCCCGAGGGAATGTGCGCGGCGAGCCAGCGCTGCGCCTCGCCGCGCTCTTCCGCGGTCACGCGGTAGGCGAGCCGCAAGTCTTCGGCGGCCAGTCCCAGCGGCGAGAGCAGGGACAGACGGTGCAACACCGCGTGCTGCGGCACGACGGGCTCCGCCACCGAATGCGCCAGCCTGCGGTTCAAGGCCGCGTCCTTCTGCGCAAAGGCGATGACCTTATCGCTTGCACGCAAGGCGTAACGCACCAGCGCCGCATCCTGGCCATAGACCAGCGCAACATCGAAGCGGCTTTTCCCCAGCCAGCCGCGGGTTTGCGCCGAGGTCTTGGTGATACTCTCGAGCGCGTCGATAAAGGGCAGATGCTGCAGCACCTCCAGCCGCTTTGGATGGGCCAGCACCGTCAGGCGTCCCTGCGGCAGGGCCGCCTTGAGGGCGCGCAGCGCCGGCGTGACTAGCAGCGTGTCGCCGATGCGCGCGACGATGATCACCAGCACCTGCGCATCCGGCCGGATCACGCAGTTGCGCCGCGAAATACCGCTTCCATGCTGTCGAGCATGCGCTCGCGCGAGTAGCGCTTGCTCACCCATGCGCGAGCGGCCGAAGCCAGGCGCTCCCCCAGCGCCGGCTCGTCCAGGATGCGCGCTATCGCGGCGGCGAGCGCCGCCACATCCCGAGGCGGCACCATCAGGCCGGTTTCCTCATGCCGCACCAGCTCGTCTATGCTCCCTACGGGCGTGGAAATCACCGGCACCCCTGCGGCCATGGCCTGCATCAGCGCCTGGGGCACGCCCTCGTTGGCGTACGAGGGCAGCGCAAACACGTCCAGCGCCTGCAGCCAGGGCGCGACGTCCGCCTGATTTCCCGGCATGAGCACGCCAGCCTCCAGGCCGAGCTGCGCCACCTGCTGCCGCAGATTGTCCCGGCCGGGTCCGTCGCCGACGATGAGCAGGCGCACATCCCTGCGTCTCAGGCGGGCGAACGCCTCCACCAGGTAGCGATGGCCTTTCCAGCTGCGCAGGGTGGCGACAATGCCGATGCAGGACAGGGCTGGATCCAGGCCCAGGCGCGCCTTCGCCTGCGCCTTGTCCGCCGGCGCATAGCGCGCGAGATCGATCCCGGTCGGCACCGAAACGATGGTGTCGGCGCGAAAGCGATTGTCGCGGATCAGTTGCTCGCGCAAGCGCTCGCCGGTGGTGACGATGTGCCGCGTGGCAGATTGATACAGCCAGCGCGTGGCGACATTGTCCGGGATCGGCGCCGAGATGTGGCGCGTGCGCACCAGCGCCGGCCGCGGATGCATGCCGATGAGCGCGAGCGCGGCAAGCCAGCTGTCGGTGGAACTGTGGCTGTTCAGCACCTCGCACTCCTGATGCGAAAGCCAGGCGCGCATGGCGCGCAGTCCGGCCAGACTCTTGCGCGCGATGGGCAAGGCGGTCGCGGGCACGCCGCGCCTTGCGGCTTCCGCATGGATGCGCGCCTCGCGCGGACACAGCAGCGTGACGCGGTGGCCGCGCTCCAGCATGCCGGCCGCTTCCTCCAGCACGCGGATTTCCTGCCCGCCCCAGCCGCATGAGGATTCGCTGTGCACGATGTGCATCGTCCGGCGGCCGCCCTTAGCTGGAAGACCCGCCGCGAAACCCGGCGCGGTCCTGCCCGGGCCTGGTGTCTTCGGTTGCGCTGGCGTCTGCTGCGCTGTCGTCCGCGGCACTGTCGTCTGCTGCACTGTCGTCCGCGGCGCTGTCGTCCGCGGCGAACTGAATCCGGTACAAGTACGCATAGATCCCATCCCGCGCCAGCAGTTCCGCATGCGAGCCGATCTCGGCGATCGTGCCCTTTTGCAGGACCACGATGCGGTCCGCCTTCTCGATGGTGGACAGACGATGCGCGATGATCAGCGTGGTGCGGCCCTGCATCAGTGTCTCCAGCGCCGACTGCACTACCCGCTCCGACTCGGTATCCAGCGCCGAGGTCGCCTCGTCCAGGATCAGGACCGGCGCATTCTTCAGCAGCGCGCGCGCGATCGCCAGACGCTGGCGCTGCCCGCCCGAGAGGCGCACGCCGTTCTCGCCTATCATGGTCTGCAGTCCCTCCGGCATCTCGCGGATGAATTCCATCGCATGCGCGGCCTCGGCGGCGGCGACGATCGCCGCTTCGCTTGCGTTCGCCAGGGGGCCGTAGGCGATATTCGCCGCGACCGTGTCGTTGAACAGCACCACGTCCTGGCTGACCAGCGCGAGGTTGGCGCGCAGGCTGGCGAGGGTCAGCGTCTGCGTATCCATGCCGTCGAGCAGGATGCGGCCGGCGCTGGGTTGGTAGAAGCGCGGTATCAGATTGGCCAGGGTCGTCTTCCCGCCTCCGGAACCGCCCACCAGAGCGATCGTTTCGCCGGGTTCCACCTTCAGGCTCACGTCGATGAGTGCCGCCCGGGTGGCCTTGGGATAGGAAAAGCTCAAATGGTCGAATTCGATCCGCCCTTGCGCGCGGCCTATGCTTTGCGTGCCGCTGTCTTCCTCCGCCGGTTCGTCGATGATGGAAAACACGCTCTCGGCCGCCGCCAGGCCGCGCTGCAACGAAGAATTGACGCCGGTCAGGTGCTTCAGCGGCGTAAGCAGCATCAGCGTGGCGGTCATGAAGGAAACGAAACTGCCCACCGTCACGCCGCTCTGCTGCGTCGAATAGTAGACGATGACCGCGACCGCGATCGCGGCGCAGACCTGCACCAGAGGCACCGACGCGCCGGCGGCAATGGTCTGGCGCATGGCGAAATCGCGCATGCGCCGGATCGCCGCGCCGAAGTGGCGCTGCTCGTACTCCTGCCCGCCGAACACTTTCACCACCTTGTGGCATTCGATCGCTTCGTCCAGCACATGGGTGATGTCCCCCATCGCCAGTTGCGCGTTGCGGCTCACCTCGCGCAGGCGGCTGCTGAATGCGCGGATCACCAGGGCGATGACCGGACCGATCACCAGCGTGATCAGCGACAGCTTCCAGTCGAGATAGAACATCCAGGCGAGCAGGCCGACGACGGTCAGGCTGTCGCGCACCATCACCGTCAGCACCGTGGTCGCTGCGGCGGTTACGCCGCTCACGTCGTAGGCGAGCTTGGAGATCAGCGCACCCGAGGACGCGTCGTCGTAATAGCGCGCCGGCAGGTTGACCAGCCGTCCGAACATCTCGGCGCGCAGGTCGAACACCACGCGGTTCGATACCCAGCTCAAGGCATAGTCGCTGGCGAAGCCGAACAACCCGCGCACCAGGAACAAGCCGACCAGCGCGAACGGGATGTAGCGTATGGTGGTCGGATCCTTGTTGACGAAACTGCCGTCCAGCAGCGGCTTCATCAGCGCCGGAAACAAGGGCTCGGTCGCCGCCATCAGCACCATGGTCAGGATAGCCAGGGCGAACATGCGCCAATAGGGCAGGACGTAGCGCAACAGCCGCAGATAGAGGACCCGGCTCTTTGTTTCAGCTAGGCTCATTTTATGGACTGCGCCCGGATGGTAAAAATTGTAATTATATCAGAGCCATAAGCTCGGCCCCGGAAAACCGGGTCGAACGCCTGCCGGGCCGCGTCCAAAGCTTCAGCCGGCGTGCGTCAGTTCAGCGTACAGGCGCGTCAATTGTTGCGCCATGCGCTCCAGCCCGAAAGGCTCCACCTTGCTCCGCGCGGCGGCGCCCATGCGTTGCGCCTGCCCCGGCACGGCCGCCAGATTGAGGCAGCGCGCCAGTTCGACCTCGTCCAGCGGATCGCGGCAGACATAGCCTTCGACCCCGCTTTCGATCAGTTCGGCCGCGCCGCACTGCGCGCTGGTGATCAGCGGCAGGCCACATGCCATCGCCTCCAGCGCGGCGTTGGGAAAAGGATCGTAGAGCGTGGGCAGAACGAAACAATCGGCCATCCCATACCAGGGTTTGACGTCTTCCTGGCCGCCGGCGAAATGCACCCGGCCGGCCAGATTCAAGGCCTGCGCCGCCCGGCGCAATTGGGGCAGCTCCTTGTCCGCGCCCACCACCACCAGGCGCGCATCGCGCACCGCGCTCAGCGCGCGCAACAAATGCGGCAGGCCCTTGCGCCTGAAGCCGGAGCCGACGAAGGCGAACACCATGTCCGTGTCGGCGATGCCGAGTTCTTCGCGCTTGCGCCTGCGCCAGACCTGGCGCAGGTCCGGGTGGTAAGCCGCCAGATCGACCCCGCTGTAGATCACGCGCAGCTTCGATTCGTCCAAGCCGAAATGCCGGCGCAGTTCCTGTTTCACCATGTTCGAATTGCAGATCACCGCGCGCAAGCGCGGGCTTTCGAACAGGCGCCGCTCCGCCGCCAGGGTGTACCAGTGGTATGGATTGAGTGCGAGCGCGAGACGCTCCCATGCGCCGGCCGCGCGCTTTCGATGAGCAAGCCACTGGCGATGCACGCCGTCTCCGGCGCGATAGACGTCGCAGCAGGCGATACGCTCGTGCGACTGCACCAGATCGAACTGGTGGGATTTCAGGGTGGTGCAGACCGAGCGGGCAAAGCCCCAATCGCGCCAGACGCGTCCGATATAGAACGGGTCGCAGGTAATCACGCGCACGTCGCCCCCCGGCTCCGCCTCTCCCGTCCAGCCTCGCGCGAGCAAAGTCATTTCGACCTGTTGCGCCGCCAGCGCCTGGATCGCGCGTTCGACGAAGCGCTCGGCGCCGCCGTAGGGATTGTAGCGCTGGCGTACCAGGGCGATTTTCAACAGCGCGGCTGCAGCAGCGCTTGCACCGCCTGCAGCACCTCGGATACGGGCAGGGTGCTGAGGCATTCGCTCAGCTTGCCGCCGCCGCAACCGTCGTTGCCGCAAGGCCGGCAGGCATGGCCGGACGAAACCACGCGGTGCGGCACCTGCCATGGCCCCCAGTTGAACTCGCCGCTGGGCCCGAACAAAGCCACCACCGGCGTGCGCATCGCGCTGGCGATATGCATGGGCGCGGAATCCACACCGACGAAAAGCCGCGCATTGCGCGACACCGCCCCCATTTGCTTCAAGCTGAGCCTGCCGCACAGATCGGCGAACGGCGTCGTCGCCAGCGCCCGGATGCGCGCAATCAGATCGAGCTCCTGCGCATCCGGCGCCGCGGTCACGAGCACGCGCTGTCCCAGCGCCTGCAGCTTGTCGATCAGGTCGGCGGTCTTCGCCGCC
Organism: uncultured Enterobacteriaceae bacterium; assembly: GCA_964400745.1. Classification (GTDB taxonomy): domain Bacteria; phylum Pseudomonadota; class Gammaproteobacteria; order Burkholderiales; family SG8-39; genus 2-12-FULL-64-23. The sequence continues at coordinate 16,357 of CAYNVY010000025.1, forward strand.
GGCCAGCACTTGAATTGCCAGCGTGAGGCCGGGTGCAGATGAATGTAACCGCCCGGCGTGAGCCCGAGTTCCGCCAGCAGGCGAGCCACGTCGCGCTCCGCTGCGTCTCCCGGCACGAAGCAAAGTTTGCGCTCCGACTCTCCCGGCTGCACGCCGATGCGGCGCAGCAGATCCAGGTTCAATTCGACCATATGCCGGCGGCCGTTCTTGGGCAGCGGCGACAGGTGGCTGAAGCTTTTCTTCCACCAGCCGCGCGCCCGCGGATAGTCGGCTGCAACGCCGTAGCGCGCCCTGAGCAGGCGCGCGAGCCAGGCGCCGCGCGGATGCTCCGACAGGTGCAGCAGCAGATCGTAGTCGCGCCGCCGCAGCTGCCGCAGCAGGCCCCATTCCGCGCTCGCTTGTCCGATCAGACCCAGACTCTTCCAGCCGCGATCGATGCCGAACAGCTGCGAGATCGCCGGATGGCCGCTCAGCATGGCCGTGGTATCGGCGTAGACCAGCGCGTCGATCTCGACATGCGGCGCGTGCTGCTTCAACACCGAGAATACGGGCGAAGCGAGCAGCACGTCGCCGTGATGGCGCAACTTGGTGACCAGCACGCGGCGCACGCCCTGCAGGTCGACTGGGTCCTTCAGCATGCACGCACGATAGCAGAGAAATTCAGGACGGTGAACGGGAGACGAACGCCTGACAGCATTACCGTGAGGCGACTTACCCGGGGGAGCACGAGGGGATGTTTCCCCTCGTATCGTCAATCGCTCCTGCAAAGGAGGCCGTCCGGCAACTCATGGGCGTCTGGCGCGCGCGGCCTCGAGATGCGCGCACAACTGCCCGGCGCCGTCCAGAACGCGCGGCGCATTGCGGCTGATGAGATCGGAATCGATGAAAAACAGATTGCGGCGCGCCACCGCGGTCACGCGCGGCCACTTCTTCCATTGCTCCAGCGCTTCGGCCTGGCCGGCCTCTCCGGTGACGCCGACGATTGCCTCCGGGTTGAGCGCGAGCACCGCCTCCGTCGATATCTCCGGCGTCAGGTGCGTCACCCCTGCAAAGACGTTCTGCCCGCCGCAGAGCCGGATCACATCGCTGATGAGATGGTCTGCGTTGACCGTCAGCAGCGGCTTGTCCCAGATCTGGAAGAAAACCGTCACCGGCGTTCGGCCGGCATAGCGCCGCTCCAATTCGGCCGCGCGCCTGATGAACGCGCTCGCCGCGGGCGTCGCGATGCTCTCCGTGCCCGCCAGCCGGCCGAGCTGCTCGATCGCGCGCGCGATATCGGCGAGCCGGCGCGGCTCGTTGTAGAACACCGGAACGCCGAGGCGCAACAACTTGTCCAGCTGGCGCTGTGCGTTGCCGTTCTTCCACACCACGATCAGATCGGGTTTGAGCGCGACGATGCGCTCCAGATCGAGCTGCGCGCTGTCGCCGATGCGCTGGATGCGCTCGGCTGCAGCGGGGTAATTGCTGTACTCGACGGTACCGACGACGCGCTCTCCCGCACCTGCCGCGAACAGCAGCTCCGTCATGTGCGGCGTCAGGCTGATGATGCGTTGCGCCGGCCGCGCCAGGGTCAGCTTGCGGCCGCTGTCGTCGGTGACGCTGATCGCGGCGCTGCCGCCGGCGCTGGCGACCGCCAGCGCCGCGGCAAGCAGCCAGCGCAGCAGCGTGCCGGCGGCTCGATCGACGCTTGCGGCATTCGCGCCCGGGCCCATGGCGTTCATTCCGGCACGAACAGGGTGCGGCCGGCGGCTTCGACGCGCGTCACGCGATGACCGAACGCACACCACAGCGCAGCCTCGTCCAGCACCTCGTCTATCGGCCCCTGCCGCACCGCGCCTTCGGGCGTCAGGAGCAGTGCGTGGGTGGCAAAACGCGCCGCCAGATTGAGATCGTGCACCGTGAACAGCACGCCCTTGCCACCGTTGCGCGCCAGTTCGCCGAAATGCGCCAGCACCATGATCTGGTGATGCAGGTCCAGGTGCGACACCGGTTCGTCGAGCAGCATGAGCGGCGCGTCCTGCGCCAGCAACGCAGCCAGCGCCACCCTCTGGCGCTCGCCACCGGAGAGGGTGAGCACATCGCGCCGCTCGAAACCGTCCAGGTCCACCGCATGCAACGCGCTCCGCGCGATCTCGCGTTCTTCCCTGCCCTCCCAATGCCAGCGAGAGAGGTAGGGATGGCGCCCCAGCATCACGCTGTCCAATACGCTGGCGCTGAACGCGTCATGAAAAGCCTGCGGCAGGAATCCGCGCTGCCGCGCCGCCTCTTCCACCGGCCAATCGTCCAGAGGCCTGCCGCACAGACGCAGCACCCCGCCCTGCGATTCGCGCAAGCCGACGGCAGTATGCAAGAAGGTGCTCTTGCCCACGCCGTTGGGGCCGAGCATGCACCACACCTCTCCGGCACACAGGCGAAAGCTGAAATCGCGCACCAGCGTTCGCCCGTTCACGCCTAGAACCAGATCTTCCGTTTCGAGCAATGGCGCGCTCATGCTCTTTTCGGTCCCTTCAGCAGCAACAGCATGAACGCGGGAACCCCGACGAGCGCGGTGATCACGCCGACCGGCAGCTGTTGCGGTGCGAGCAGGCTGCGCGCGGCGGTATCGGCCAGCAACAGCAAGGTTCCTCCGGCCAGCGCGCTCGCCGGCAGCAACATGCGCTGGTCGTTGCCCAGCGCCAGGCGCAGCGCGTGCGGCACCACCAGGCCGACGAAACCGACGGCGCCGGCAGTGGTGACGGCGAGGGCCGTCGCCACCGAGGCCAGTACATAGATCAGGCGGCGCAGAAACACGACGTTGACGCCCAGGGCATGCGCCAGCGCCTCGCCGCGCAGCAGCACGTTGAGATCGCGCGCGACCGGGTAGGTCAAAATCAGCGCCGCCGCGAGCGCACCCAGGGCCGGCGCCCAGGAATCGGCGCCGTTCAGGTCCCCCACCAGCCAGAACAGCATGCTGCGCAGCCTGGCCTCGGGCGCCAGGGTCAGGATCAAGGTGATCAGGGCGCCCCAGCCTGCGGCCATGATCACCCCGGTGAGCAACAGGCGCGGCGAAGCGTCCAGCACGCCCAGGGTTTGCTGGCGCGCGAAGTCGCGCCGCGCAAACACGAACACCAAACTGATCGCGAGCAGCGCGCCTGCGATCGCGCCCATGTTCGCGGCGAACGCGCCCAAGCCGGCGAGCATGGCGCCCAGCGCGCCGACTGCGGCGCCGCCCGACAAGCCCAGCACATAGGGATCGGCAAGCGGATTGCGCAGCAGTATCTGCATCAGCGCGCCCGCCAGGGAAAGCAGGCCGCCGACCGCGAACGCCGCAAGCGCGCGCGGCAGGCGCAGCTGCGTGACGATCTCGCCGGCGACGCTGCCGCCAGGAGATAGTAGCGCCTGCAGCACATCCTGCAAGGGGAGGCCGGTGCTGCCCGTGGCGAGCGCAAAGGCAAAGGCGACGAACGCCGCCCCGCCGAGGGCAAGCCAGATGAGCAGCGTGCGGCGCAAAGTAGCTGCTCAGTTGAAGCGGTAGGCCGCGGTGAACAGCAAATTGCGGCCTGCCATGGGATAGGCATTGAACGAGCTGCCCGCGGCGTTGCGTATGGCGTAGGTGTAATATTTTCTGTCGGTCAGATTGTTGCCCGCCAGGGTAAGGGTCCAGGGACCGGCGGCGTGGCTCAACTTCGCGTCGGCGGTGACGAAGGATGCCATCTGCCCGGGAAAGGTGTTGGCCTGGTCGTTGTCGAAATACTGCTTGCCGACATAGCCGAACGCCGCGGAGACGCGCGTCTTGGCCGCAAACTGCCAGTGCAAGCCGAGCTTGGCCGAGCGGCGCGGCACCAGCGGCACCTGCTTGCCGCCCAGATCGACGCTGACGGGCGCAAACGTGGCGTCGAATCCGTTGTAGATCCCCTCGCGGAATACTGCGCGCGCCTCGGTAAAGCTGCCGAACAGGTCGATGCGCTCGCCGAATTTTCGGTTTCCCTCGAATTCGAATCCCTCGCGCTGCGTGGGCGACAGATTCATGTTGGTGAAGTTGATCGCATTGAAGTGGATTTCATTGCGCAGATCCATGCGATAGATTCTCGCCTGCACTCGCCCGGCGCCTGACTTGTATTCCGCACCGATTTCCCGGTCGCGCGAGGTCTGCGGCTCCAGCGGCATCACGATGGAATCGAAGGCCGGACCGCCGAACTGATTGTAGATCTCGTCCACGCTCGCCACGCGAAAACTCGCGCCGAGCTTGCCGAACAGGGCGAGCGCCGGCGTGAAATTGTGGCGCAGCGCGATCTCCCAGGCGCGCGGACTGCGTCCGGTGGAAGCGCTGGCGTAGTTCGCCGGATTGACTCTATCGTTGGCAGATATGTCCACGCGCTGCATGCGCGCGCCCAGCGTGAGCTTGGTCGCCGGTCCGAGCGCAGTGTGATTCTGCGCATAGTAGGCGCGGTCCCTTTGCGTTGCAGCGAGATCGACCTGCGGCGCGCCCAGCCGCTCGGCGCGTGCCGCGCGCAGCGCCTGGTAATCCCAGATGTCCGCATCCATGCCGAGTATCAGCACGTTGTCGCGCCCCAGAAAACGATACGGCGTCTTCAAGCGCGGCGTGAGCGCCCAGACAGTGGCATGGGTATCGGTGAAGGTGCTGAAGCCGAAGCCGGAGTAGTCATCGAAAAAACCGATGCGCCGGGTGTCCCGATAGCTCAGGTCGACGGCGACTTCCGCGGCCTCGAACGCATAGCGGCCCGAAAGCGTGGCCTGCTTGCCGTCGCGCGCGCTGTAGTCGGCGGGCGTGGCGGTGCCGCGCGGATCGGTGCCCAGTTGCACCGCGGTGCGCGCGCCGGGCAGGCGCAGGCTCTGATTGTCCAGTCCGAACTTGAATACCAGACCGGCGCGATTCCCGGACCAGCGCAGATCGCCCATCAGGTTGCCCTGCTCCTGGCGATTGTTGTCCCGATAGTTGTCCGAGTTGTGTTGACTGGCCGTCAGCGCAAAGCCCGTATCGGTCCCGGCGATGTTGACGCTGGCGCGAAGCTCGTTCGAACCGTAGCTACCGGCGCCGACAGCCACGGTCGCGCTCTTGTCGCCTGCAAGTGACGAGCGGGTAATGATATTCACTGTGCCACCGGTCGCGCCGCCGCCATACATCACCGCACCGCCGCCGCGCTGGATTTCGATGCGTTCTATCGCCTCCAGCGGAATCGCCGACCAGCGCACCGTCGTCAGTTCTATGTCGTTCAGCCGCTGGCCGTCGAGTAGCACCAGCGTGTTCTGATCCCCGGTCGCGCCGAAACCGCGCATGTCGATCGCCACGTCCGGACTGCCTGTATTGTTGCGCGTGTTGATGCCCGCGTAGCGCGACAGCAGCTCAGGCAGGTTCGCCGCGCTGCTGTTCGCGATCTGCTCGCGCGTGACCAGCGTGACCCCGATCGGATGCTCCAGCTTCTTTTCCGGAAAGCGCGTGGCTGTGACCACCACGGCGTCTCCCTGGGCAAATGCCTGCGTCGCCAGCGCGAGCGTGATGGCACAAATGGCTATTGGTGATTTGGATTGCATGCTTTCCCCCCGCAGCCAGCGTCCCCGCAGGCTGCACAACTGATACAACAAAGGAAACGCTGCGGGGAAGGTACGGAACGGCAACCGGTGCACCGCGTCCCCGCAGTGTTTCCACCTGTCGCGCAAGGCCGGTCTCCGGGCTCGTGGGATTGAGTCTGCCGCCTTCCCGCAAGCGCGAACTTGCAGTGGCATCGTGACAGACCCGCGCTCACATACCGTTGCGGGGGCAGCACAGGCTTGGGCGTGGGTGCACGCGGTACCTGTTTCCCGTTTCACCCGCCGGCAGGAATCGCCGGCGGACACCTAGAACGAGTAAGCCAATTTTACACAGGAGTGCGGCGGAACAGAAAATATTCAGACGCGGGAGTTCAAAAAAGTGCGGAACCGGAACGGATCGCGCACGCCGGCGAGGGTCCTTGATGCCGGGGTCGAAGGCTGTCAATTCCCGCTCTGAGTCAATGTAATAGGCCCGCTTGTTCATCATGGAAAGAGCATTGACTATTGCCTCTTATTACTTGACTTGTCACGATTTTTGAAACTATAGTGTTGCGATGAATGCGGAATTCGACACGCTCGATGGCAAAATCGACCAGTTCCTCCAACTGTGCCAGCGCCTGAAGACGGAAAACAGGGAATTGCGGCTGCAACTGGCTTCTGCGCAGAATTCCGTCAAGCGCCTTGAAGACAAAGTCGATGTCGCCAAGACCCGCCTTGAAGCGCTCCTGGTGCAGATTCCGGAATGAGTGAAAAAGCCAAAGGCCTGGATGTCAACATCATGGGCCGCAATTATCGCGTCACCTGCGCCGACGACGAGCGTGAAGCGCTGCTCGCCGCGGTCGCCTATGTAGACAAGAAAATGACTGAAATCAAGGCGGGGAGCAAGGTAGCGGGCACCGAGCGCATCGCCGTCATGACCGCGCTGAATATCGCCAACGAACTGCTTTCGGTGAAGCTCGGCAGCGGCTTTGACATCGCGGAATTAAAGCGTAGAATGAATTCAGTGCAGTCGAAGCTCGATCAGGCGTTGTCGCAACAGGATTCGCTGTTCTAATTCCTAATTGGCGCCCGTGCGGGCCAGACCGCAAAAAGTTTCCCTGCGATGCTCGTTTAGACCATATATTCCTTGAACCAATATATGTGCTGGGGTTGCAAACCATAGCGCCGCTTTTGTGCGCGTCCCGTCGCCTCGTGCGAATGCGGATGTACCTACGGCGGCCGGAATGCGACCACTCTGGACTGCAGGTTCAGAGGATGCGGGTCTGACGGCATTTGCGGGGAATCCAATAACGCGTCAATCGCACAACTAATCTCAGGCCGTATCGCAGGCCGCATCGCAGACCGTATCGCGGACAAACGGGTCTGCGATTTTCTTTTGGTGACCCGCAATGCGCTACTGGCTGATGAAGTCCGAGCCCGACGAGTTCAGCATCGACGATCTTGAGCGCGCGCCGGGAAAAAGCGTCGCGTGGTTCGGCGTGCGCAACTACCAGGCGCGCAACTTCATGCGCGACCAGATGCGGGCCGGCGACCCGGTACTGTTTTATCATTCGAGTTGCCCGCAGCCGGGCATAGCCGGCCTGGCCGAGGTCTGCGCCAACGCCTATCCGGACGAGACGCAGTTCGATCGCAAGAGCAAGTATTACGATGCCAAGTCGGCGCGGGATGAGCCGCGCTGGGTGAATGTGGAAGTCAGGTTCGTCGAGAAAACGCGGCTGATCGGTCTGGCCGAACTGCGCCGGCACGAACCGCTCGCCGGTATGCGCCTGCTTGCACGGGGCAACCGATTGTCCATCACGCCAGTCGATCCGGGCGAATGGCATTTCATTACAACCAAACTACTCAAGAAGAAGACATGACCAAACTGAAGAACGACACGCTGATCCGGGCGCTGCTGCGCCAGCCGACCGAATACACGCCGGTATGGCTGATGCGCCAGGCCGGCCGCTACCTGCCGGAATACAACCAGACGCGCAGCCGCGCGGGCAGCTTTCTCGGCCTGTGCAAGAACCCGTCCTACGCCACCGAGGTCACGCTGCAGCCGCTGGCGCGATTCGAACTCGACGCGGCGATACTGTTCTCGGACATCCTCACCATTCCCGATGCGATGGGACTGGGACTTTACTTCGCCGAGGGCGAGGGTCCGAGGTTCGAACGGCCGCTGCGCGACGAGTGGGCGATACGCGATCTGACAGTGCCCGATCCGGGCGCCGAACTGCGCTACGTCATCGACGCGGTAGCCGAGATCCGGCGCGCGCTCGCCGGCAGCGTGCCGCTGATCGGCTTTGCCGGCAGCCCCTACACCCTCGCCTGCTACATGGTCGAAGGCGGTGCCAGCGACGATTTCCGCACCATCAAGACCATGCTGTACTCGCGGCCCGATTTGCTGCATCACATCCTCGAAGTCACCGCGCAAGCCGTCATCCAGTACCTCAACGCCCAGATCGAGGCCGGTGCGCAGGCCGTCATGGTCTTCGACACCTGGGGCGGCAACCTGTCGCATGCAGCCTATCGCGAATTCTCGCTCGCCTACCTGCAGCGCGTCATCGCCGGACTCAAGCGCGAGCATGCGGGCGTGCGCATTCCGGCCATCGTGTTCACCAAAGGCTGCGGCAACTGGCTGGAAGACATCGCCGCGATCGGCAGCGACGCCGTCGGTCTCGACTGGAGCGTGGACATCGGACAGGCGCGCGCGCGCATCGGCGACCGGGTCGCGCTGCAGGGCAACCTCGACCCGAACGTGCTGTTCGCCCCCGCCGAAGTCGTGCAACGCGAGACGGAAAAAATCCTCGCCTCCTTCGGCAGCGGCAGCGGCCACGTGTTCAATCTGGGTCACGGCATCTCCCAATTTACGCCGCCGGACGCGGTCAAGATTCTGGTCGATTGCGTGCACCAGTCGAGCCGCCGCTATCACAGCAGCGGCGACAGCAGCGATGCCCCGACGCCGCGCACCTAGGGTTTTCCCTAGGTGCGGCAAACCTTGACTTATGCACAGCATCGTGCTCTCGCCCGATTTTGCTGGTCAAATCTACTGCTCTCCTATGAACGCGCTACAACCATATGTTTATAAAGAAGTAAATGACTAGCCGCAAAATTGGGCAAAGCGAAAAATCCCTTTTGCCAAAGTCGGTTACAGCGGGATTGCAGACTTATCCACATAGTTACCCACAAAAATTGTGCACAACCCAAGTTCCCCTTTGACAAGAGGATGATGCAGCTGTTTTAGGATAATTCGCTTCATTTTGCTCACCTAACTTTTTAGTCAATCAATTTCTCTGGTGGTGAATGAGCATTCTGCGCGTCGCGTTCGACCTGCCGCTGCCGCGCCTGTTTGATTACAGTTGCGAAGATGCCACTGCAGCCGACATCGGCATGCGCGTGCTGGTGCCTTTCGGCAACAAACAGTCGGTAGGCCTGATCGTCGACATCGGCGACACCACCGAAATAGAAAGCGGGAAGTTGAAATCCGCGCTGCGCATCCTGCGCGAGACGCCGGCGCTGGGCCCCGACTGGCTGGAGCTGGCGCGCTTTTGCAGCAGCTATTACCACCGGCCTCTGGGCGAAGTCATTTTCGGCGGCCTGCCGGTGCGCTTGCGCCGGCCCGGTGCCACATTCAGCCTGAGACAGGAAGCCGCTTACCGGCTCACAGCCGGCGGGCGTGCAGCAATGGCAGAGCTGCCGGCGCGGTCCAAGGTCAAGCACGCATTGCTGCTGACGCTGACGCGCTCCGATTGTGCCGAGCAGGTATTGCTGGCTCAGAGCAGGAGCGCAAGAACCGCGCTCGCCGAACTCGACCAGGCCGGATGGATAGAGCGCTTCCAACTTGCGCCCGAAGCCTGGAGCGGCCGCTTTATCGCCGAGCCCCGTCTCAATGCGGAGCAGCAGGCGGTGTTGGAGCAAATCGAGCGCGCCGGACCCGGCTACGCCGTGTTTCTGCTGCACGGCATCACCGGCAGCGGCAAGACTGAGATCTACCTGCGTCTGATTGCGCGCACCCTGGCGGCGGGCAGGCAGGCGCTGGTATTGGTACCCGAGATCAATCTGACTCCCCGCCTGACGCAGGAATTCCGCGAGCGCTTTCCCGATACGCCCCTGGTCAGCCTGCACAGCGGCCTCGCCGACGGCGAGCGCGCGCAGCATTGGCTGCAGGCGCAAAGCGGCGCGGCGGGCATTGTGCTCGGCACCCGGCTCGCGGTATTCGCGCCCTTGCCCAGCCTGGGATTGATCGTGGTCGACGAGGAGCAGGACGCGTCCTTCAAGCAGCAGGACGGGCTGCGCTACTCGGCGCGCGATGTCGCGATATTCCGCGCGCGGCAGTCCGGCGTGCCGGTTGTCCTGGGCTCGGCCACGCCGGCGCTGGAAACCTATGCGAACGCCTTGTCCGGCCGCTATCGCCTGCTGCGCCTCGCACAGCGCGCCGTGCCGCAAGCCGAGCTGCCGCGGGTGCACAGCGTCGACTTGCGCAAACACAAGCTGGAGGACGGGCTCGCACCGCCGGTGCTGGCGGCGCTGCAGGAACGTCTGGCGCGCGGCGAACAAAGCCTGGTGTTTCTGAACCGCCGCGGCTACGCGCCGGTGCTCATGTGCCCGGCCTGCGACTGGGTGGGCGGCTGCAGGCGCTGCTCCGCCCGCCTGGTTCCGCATCCGGCCGAACGGCCGCTTCGCTGCCGCCATTGCGGCGCGTACGCGCCGGTCCCAAGGCATTGCCCGAGTTGCGGCAACGCCGACATCCATCCCTTCGGCCGCGGCACGCAGCGGCTGGAGGAAACGCTGGCCGAGCGCTTCCCTCAGGCGCGCATCCTGCGCATAGACCGCGACAGCACGCGCAGCAAGGGCAGCTTCGCGCGCATGCTGGACGACATAAAGGGGGGTCGCGCCGACATTCTCGTCGGCACTCAGATACTGGCGAAGGGACACGACTTTCCCAGGCTGACCCTGGTCGCAGTGCTCAACGCCGACGGTGCTTTATTCTCGGCCGACTACCGCGCACCCGAGCGCCTGTTCGCGCAGCTGGTGCAGGTCGCCGGGCGCGCCGGGCGCGCCGGCCTCCCCGGCGAGGTATTGATTCAGACGCAATATCCGCAGCATCCCCTTTATCTGGCGCTGGCCCGGCATGATTACGCCGGCTTCGCGCAGTCGCTGCTCGCCGAGCGCGAGCAGGCGGGCTTTCCGCCGTTCGTGTTCGAAGCCGTGCTGCGCGCCGACGCCCCGGAACTGGAAGCCGCGCTCGGATTCCTGCGCCAGGCGGCGGCGCTGGCAGGACCGGCGCCCGAGGGCATCACGCTCTACGATCCGGTGCCGATGACGGTGGCGCGACTGGCCGAACGCGAGCGCGCGCAACTGCTGTTGCAGTCGTATTCGCGCAAGGCGCTGCAGGAATACCTCGCCCTCTGGAGCGCCAAACTCTACGCCTTGCCCCAGCGAGACGTGCGCTGGCATCTGGACGTCGACCCGATAGAGTTTTGATATGCGAATCCAAAAGATCGCCAGGGTATAATACGCACCCTTTTTCGCCGCGCCTGCCTTCCCCTTGTCCGCTGCCGCCAAGTCCCATCTGATCGAATTGCTCACGCAGGCGCTGGCGCGCGTGGCGCCGCAGTATCCGGCGTCCATCATCTGCCTGGAGCGCCCGAAGCAGGCCGCGCACGGCGACTGGGCGTGCAATGTCGCAATGCAGCTCGCGCGCGAACTCAAGCGCAATCCGCGCGAATTGGCCCAGGCACTGATCGAGAGCTTGCCCGCTTCACCCTGGCTCGCCGCGGCCGAGCTCGCCGGCCCCGGCTTCATCAATCTGCGCCTTAAGCCCGCGGCGAAACTGGACGCGGTGCAAAAAGTGCTTGCCGAGGGAGCGCGCTACGGGCGCGCCGATGCCGGCCGCGGCCGGCGCATCGTGGTCGAATTCGTTTCCGCCAATCCCACCGGCCCTCTGCATGTGGGCCACGGCCGGCAGGCAGCGCTGGGGGACGCGGTCTCGGCCCTGCTGGAAGCGCAGAACTGGAAAGTCACGCGCGAGTTCTATTACAACGACGCCGGCGTGCAGATCGACAATCTGGCGCTGTCGGTGCAGGCGCGCGCGCGCGAACAGCGCGGCGAGGCGACGACGTTTCCGGAATCGGGCTATCACGGCGAATACATACGCGAGATCGCGGCCGGTTTTCTTTCATCGGGCGCCGACCCCGATGAGCTCGGAGCGGTGCGCAGGTTCGCCGTCGCCGCTTTGCGCCGGGAACAGGATGAAGATCTCAAGGCGTTCGGCGTGAAATTCGACAATTACTATCTGGAATCCTCGCTCTATACGGACGGCAAGGTCGAGGCGACGGTGAGCGCCTTGGCCGCTTCGGGCAAGACCTACGAACTGGACGGCGCGCTGTGGCTCAAGACTACCGACTACGGCGACGACAAAGACAGGGTGATGCGCAAGTCCGACGGCAGCTACACCTATTTCGTGCCCGACGTCGCCTATCACGTGACCAAGTGGCAGCGCGGTTTCACACACGCGCTCAATGTGCAGGGCTCGGACCATCACGGCACGGTGGCGCGGGTGCGCGCCGGCCTGCAAGCCCTGAGTTCGGTGACCGGCGCCGGCATCCCGAAGAACTATCCGCAGTACGTCCTGCACAAGATGGTCACCGTGATGCGGGGCGGTGAAGAGGTCAAGCTCTCCAAACGCGCCGGCAGCTACGTCACGGTGCGCGACCTGATCGACGAGGTCGGGCGCGATGCGGTTCGTTTCTTCCTCGTGTCGCGCAAAGCCGATACAGAATTCGTGTTCGACATCGACCTGGCGAAGTCGCAGACCGAGGACAATCCGGTGTACTACGTGCAGTACGCGCACGCGCGCATCTGCTCCATGCTGGCACAATGGGGCGGGGATCCGCAGTCACTCGCCGGTATCAGTCTGGAACCGCTGGCGCTGCCGCGCGAACTGGGCCTGGCGCAGCGACTGGCAGAATTCCCGGAAATGCTGGACGAGGCCGGGCGCGAGTTCGCGCCGCATATGGTGGCCTTCTACCTGCGCGAACTGGCAGGCGAGTTCCACAGCTACTATAATGCCGAGCGCGTCCTCGTCGCCGACGAGGAGATCAAGCTGGCGCGGCTTGCCTTGATACTGGCAATTCGCCAGGTGTTGCGAAACGGCCTGGCACTGCTGGGTGTAAGCGCTCCGGAAAAGATGTAGCAGGCGGTTTCGGAAGTCCTCGAATCCGCCTCTGACTCAGGGGAGTATGTGGGCCGAGGACGGTGTGGGGTTCTTCCATTCCCGCCCGGATTCCCTCATTTCAAGAAACGAACGCTAAATGGCCAAAGACTATAAACCGCGGGCGGCGACAAGAAAGAAAAGCGGCGGCGGCACGCTCCTCGGAATCTTTATCGGACTCATACTCGGCCTGATGATTGCGGTAGGCGTCGCCTGGTACATGAACAAGACCCCCATCCCTTTTCTCAACAAGCCCAAACCGCCGGAGAAGGCGGGACCCGACATCAGCAAGGCGCTGGCCAAACCGGACGAAAAGACCACGCAGCAAGTGGAGAAGCCGCGCTTCGATTTCTATAAGATCCTGCCCGGCGCAGAAGAGGCGGTAAGCGAACAACAGATCAAACAGGCCGCCAAGCCGGGCGCGCCCGTGGAGAATTTCCTGCTGCAGGCCGGCTCGTTTCAAAATCCCGCCGACGCGGACAACCTGAAAGCCCGGCTTGCGTTACTCGGGGTGGAGGCGGGCGTGGAGCCGGTCAACCTGGCCGAGAAAGGCACTTGGTACCGGGTGCGCATCGGGCCCTACAGCAAGGTGGACGAAATAAATCGTCTGCGCCAGACCTTGGCGCAGAACGGAATCGAGGCTTCGCTGGTCAAAGTCAAGGACTCCGGCTCGAACTGAGCCCGGGGCGTTTTTCGGGAGAATCAAGTGCTGAGAAGGTTTCTGGTTGGATTGGGCGTATTCCTGCTCGCCGGCGCGGCGCAGGCACAACAGCCCACTGCGGGTGTGGAGTATCGCGAACTTGCGACGGTGCAGACAACGGATGCCGCCGACAAGATCGAGGTCCTGGAGTTTTTCTGGTTCGGTTGCCCGCATTGCTACCATTTCGAGCCCGTGCTCGAGCCCTGGATAAAGAAACTGCCCAA
>CAYNVY010000026.1:0-29885 GCA_964400745.1 uncultured Enterobacteriaceae bacterium
TTCAGCGCGGCGATCGTCTCGGCGATCTCGCCCACGATGAAGCGCGCGGTGATCGGCGTGCCGTCGTAGTGCAGCACCGAAATCAATCCGGCCGGATTGATGTGCGCTTCGTTCACCAGCAGGGATTTCAGCTGCGCGTCGCGGTTCTGCTCCACCACGAACACCTTCGCGTGGGCGGCGGCGAAGTCGGCGACTTCGTCCTGGAACGGAAACGCGCGCACGCGCAGCGCGTCGACGTGGATACCCTGAGCGGCCAGCGTGTCCAGCGCCTCGGCCATCGCCGGGCTGGTCGAGCCGAAATAGATCACGCCGAAATCCGATGCCCGCCGCGCGGCGGTGAGCACCGGCTTGGGCACCAGCATCTTCGCGGTCTCGAGTTTTTTCAGCAGCCGCTGCACGTTGTCGACGTAATCCGGCCCCGCCTCGGAGTAGCGCGCGTAGCGGTCCTTGGTCGTGCCGCGGGTGAAGTAGGCGCCGCGCGCGGGGTGGGTGCCGGGATAGGTGCGGTAGGCGATGCCGTCGCCGTCGCCGTCCAGATAGCGCCCGAAATCCCTGCCCGCCTCCAGCTCCTCGGCGCTCATCACTTTGCCCCGGTCGTAGTCCCTGGAATCGTCCCACTCGAGCGGCTCGCACAGGCGCGTGTTCATGCCGATGTCGAGGTCGGTCATGACGAACACCGGCGTCTGCAGCCGGTCGGCGAGATCGAGCGCCTGCGCCGTGTGCTCGAAGCACTCCTTCGGGTCCTCGGGGAACAGCAGCACGTGCTTGGTGTCGCCGTGCGAGGCGTAGGCGCAGGAGAGGATGTCCGCCTGCTGCGTGCGCGTGGGCATGCCGGTGGAAGGTCCGCCGCGCTGCACGTTGACGATGGTCACCGGAATTTCGGCGAAGTAGGCAAGGCCGATGAATTCGGTCATGAGCGAGACGCCCGGGCCCGAGGTGGCGGTGAAGGCGCGCGCGCCGTTCCAGCCGGCGCCGGTGACCATGCCGATGGAGGCGATCTCGTCTTCGGCCTGCACGATGGCGAACTTGTTTCTGCCGCTCGCCGGGTCCACGCGCAGGCGCCTGCAGTAGCGCTCGAACGCCTCGGCCACGGAAGAGGACGGGGTGATCGGGTACCAGGCGCACACCGTGGCGCCGCCGTAGACGGCGCCCAGCGCCGCGGCGCTGTTGCCTTCCATGAAGATCTTGTTGCCGACGGCGTTCGCCCTCTTCACGCGCAGGCCGATCGGGCACCTCAACTGCGCGAGCGCGTAGTCGTAGCCCATCTGCATCGCGTTCAGGTTGGGCTTGAGCAATTTCTCCTTGCCCTTGTACTGCTCGCCGATCAGTTCGGCGATGGCGCCCGGGTCCATGTCGAGCAGCGCGGCGAGCGCGCCGATGTAGATGATGTTCTTGAACAGCTGCCGCTGGCGCGAGTCGTCGTAGGTCGCGTTGCAGATGTCGGTGAGCGGCATGCCGAGGACGGTGATGTCCTGGCGCAGTTTGGACGCGAGCAGCGGCCGGGTGCTGTCGTAGAACAGGTAGCCGCCGGGGGAAATCTCGGCCACGTCCTGGTCCCAGGTCTGCGGGTTCATCGCCACCATCAGGTCCACGCCGCCGCGGCGGCCGAGCCAGCCCTTCTCGGTCACGCGCACCTCGTACCACGTCGGCAGGCCCTGGATGTTCGACGGGAAAATATTGCGCGGGCTCACCGGCACGCCCATCCTCAGGATGGAGCGGGCGAACATCTCGTTGGCCGAGGCCGAGCCCGAGCCGTTGACGTTGGCGAACTTGATGACGAAGTCGTTGACTGCGGAGATTGATTTCTGGCTCATGCTGCCGCCGGTACTTTCTTATCCGCCTTGACGCGGCATCCTGAGCCGGCCTTGGTCGTTTCGAGCAGGAATTTCTGCATGTCCCAGGCGCCGGTGGGGCAGCGCTCGGCGCACAGTCCGCAGTGCAGGCACACGTCCTCGTCCTTGGCCATGATGCGCCCGGTCTTGAGCGTGCTGGAGATGTACAGGTCCTGCGCGAGGTTGGTCGCCGGCGCGTTCAGCCGCGTGCGCAGATCCTGGCCGTTGACGGTGAAGGTGATGCAGTCCATCGGGCAGATGTCGACGCAGGCGTCGCACTCGATGCACTTCGCGTTGGAGAACACCGTCTGCACGTCGCAGTTGAGGCAGCGCTCCGCCTCCTTCAACGCGGTGGCGCGGTCGAAACCGATCTCGACTTCGACCTTGATGTCCTTCAGCGTCTGCTTCGCATCGCGCCAGGGTACCTTGTGGCGGCGATCGAGCGCGATCTCGTTGTCGTAGCTCCACTCGTGTATGCCCATTTTCTGCGACATCAGGTGCACCATCGGCGGCGGGCGCTGCGCCACGTCCTCGCCCTGGCACAGCTTGTCGATGGAAACCGCGGCCTCGTGGCCGTGGGCGACGGCCCAGATGATGTTCTTGGGACCGAAGGCGGCGTCGCCGCCGAACAGCACGTTCGGCACCGAAGATTGAAAAGTGACCTTGTCCACCACCGGCATGCCCCATTCGTCGAAGGCGATGCCGCAGTCCTGTTCGATCCAGGGAAACGCGTTTTCCTGGCCGACCGCGACGAGCACGGTGTCGCAGGCGAAGTGCTCGTCGGGTTCGCCCGTCGGCTTCAAACTCCGCCTGCCCTTTTCATCGAACTTGGCCGCGACCTTTTCGAAGGTGATGCCGGTGAGCTTGCCCTTTTCGTGGGTGAACGCTTTCGGCACGAGGTAATTCAGGATCGGTATGCCCTCGTGGATCGCGTCCTCCTTCTCCCAGGGCGAGGCCTTCATCTCCTCGAAGCCGGAGCGCACGATCACCTTCACGTCCTCGCCGCCCAGGCGCTTGCTGGTGCGGCAGCAGTCCATGGCGGTGTTGCCGCCGCCGAGCACGATCACGCGCTTGGCGATCTTGTCGATATGGCCGAATGACACGTTGGACAGCCAGTCGATGCCGATATGGATGTGCTTGGCCGCCTCCTTGCGTCCCGGAATGTCGAGGTCGCGGCCGCGCGGCGCGCCCGAGCCGACGAAAATCGCGTCGAAGCCCTGCTTCATCAGCGCCTTCATGCTGTCCACGCGCTTGCCCGCGCGAAACTCCACGCCGAGGCCGAGGATGTAGCCGACTTCCTCGTCGATCACTTCCTCGGGCAGGCGAAAGCGCGGAATCTGGCTGCGGATCATGCCGCCCGCCTTCTTCTCGCCGTCGAACACGACGACGTGATAGCCGTGCGGCGCGAGGTCGCGCGCCACCGTGAGCGAGGCCGGGCCGGCGCCGACGCAGGCGATGCGCTTGCCGTTCTTCTTCTTCGGCGCCACGGGCAGGCGCGCGCGGATGTCCTGCTTGTTGTCCGCGGCGACGCGCTTCAGGCGGCAGATCGCGACCGGTTCCCTGGTGCCCGCGGGCGAGCCCGCATCCCCGGCATCGTCCTCGACCCGGCTGCGGCGGCAGGCCGGCTCGCACGGACGATCGCAGGTGCGCCCGAGAATGCCGGGAAATACATTGGACTGCCAGTTGACCATGTAGGCGTCGTCATAGCGACCTGCGGCGATCAAGCGGATGTATTCTGGAACCGGGGTGTGGGCGGGGCAGGCCCATTGGCAATCTACGACTTTATGAAAGTAATCCGGTGCGCCAATATCTGTCGGCTTCAATCCGTCTGCTCCTTCTCTCGCGCCTGCCGGTCCGCCAACATTGGAGAGAACCCGGGGCCGCGCAGCGAGGGCGTGATTCTACTCTCGGAGCAGCAGGGTGAAAAGCTGATTCTTCACGCTTTTTCGCACTGAAAAAACCGTTTCAAAGACCCGGAAGCGGGCATGGAATTCTGCGGCGGCGCGCGCGCCTGCGCTCAACGCTCCCTGCTTCTGCGCACCGACGGAGCGCGAAACGAAGAAGCGCCGTCGCCCTGTCGCCGCATGTGGTCCGCGAGCTGCAGGCCGGCCGCCTCGAACGCGTCGCGCACCGCCTGGAGCACGTCGTCGCCGTGTTCACGGTTGACCACGACCTCCGTCCCCGGCAAGGTTATGGCCAGGCCCACGGCGAGCGTGGCGCTTTGCTGCGTGGGCCGCTGCAGCGACTGGACCACCACGCGGTAGCTCAGGATCCGGTCGCAGATCCGGTCCAGCTTGCGCGCTTCGTCCCTGATGCGACGCTCCAGCACCTCCGAGGGCGGGATTCCGCGCAAGACGATTTCCAACGAACTTTGCATTGCTACAGCCCCTGTCAATATTGGCCAGGCCGCGACGCTTTCGGCGCGGAGCCGGCCTTACACTGACTCAGTCGCAAGCGGGACGCTTGCAAACCGCTCCCGCCGTGCCTCTCTCCCACTCCCACGGATGCCGGGGAAAGTTCATCCTAGCCACAATCGCAGCCGCCCTGTTGACAATGGTCAATCGGGCGGCGCATTGGCCGGATGCACACAATGCCGCGTGCCTGCCCAGATTCCGCAGTGGCGCGAGGCAATCTCTTTTATACTGGCGCAGCAACGAGGAGACTGCGATTTGCAGCCACATTCTGACCTGCGCGACCCGCCCGATACGCACCCGATCACGCACCCAATCCCTGCCCCGAAGTCGCCTGCGCTGGCGCTGAAGCCGCGCCATCTGGTGCTCGGACTGGGCGCACTGGCGGTGGCTGCCGTCCTCTGCGGCACTGCGCTCAGCCTGTGGATCATGCGTACGGAAGTGGTCCAGCGCGCCGAGAAGCACCTGCTCGGCCTGGCCCAGATCCTGGGCGTGCAAACCCTGCGCTCGACGCACGCCATCGACACCATACTCAACGCCGCAGCCGAGGACGCGCAGCGTTCGGCCGAACACGGCCGGGTCACCGGATCGGAAACCGTGCACCGCCATCTGGCCGACACCATCGCAAACACGCCCTATGTGCGCGCGCTCATCCTGACCGACGCGACAGGCAAGCTGGTCATTCATACCGGGCAGTTTCCGACGCCGCCGGTCGATTTCAGCGGCCTCGATTATTTCCACGCGCATCGCGCGAGCGAGGCGCGCGAACTGATCGTCTCGCCCCCGCTCGCCGGCTGGCTCGGCGGCAAACTGAGCATTCCGATCAGCCGCAGGGTGGACGATGCCTTCGGCGACTTCCTCGGCATCGTCGCCGTCGACGTCGATCCCTCCTTCTTCCTGTGGTCGCAGAATCTGCAGGAACTCGGGCCCAGCGGCGCGGTGCGGCTGCTGCGGCGCGACGGCACACTGCTCACCGGCTACCCCGGATCCATTGTCGGCGGCATGAGCAACTACCGCGAAACGGCGTATTTCACCAAAGGCGTGAACCTGGGCCGCACGCTGATTCACCACACGAGCCCAGTCATTCCGGGCGAGCGCATCAGCGCGATCCACCCGCTGGAGGAATATCCGCTGGTCGTGGTCGTGACCACGTCCATGGACTTCGTCCTGCAATCCTGGGTGCGCAGCGCCCGCCTGTTCGGGGGCATCGCCGCGCTCACCGCGGTCCTGCTCGGACTGTTCACGCTGTGGCTCGCGCACCAGTTGCGCGTGGACGAGGCGCTGAAATCCAGCGTCATCGAATCGGAGGAGCGGCTGCAGGCGATCATTCAATCGGCGATGGATGCGATCATCACCCTGGACGATCAGCAGCGCGTGGTGCTGTTCAACGCCGCCGCCGAAGAGATCTTCTGCTGCAGCGGTGTCCAGGCGATCGGCTCCGGCATCGACCGTTTCATCCGCGGCAGACTGATTCCGCCGCAGGCGGGGCAGGAAGCGCCCGGAGCGCCGCCCCCGGGAGCGCAGTCCGGCGCGCCGATGCGCAAGATCGGGCAGCATCTCGCGCTCACCGGCGTGCGCGCCGGAGGCGCGGAATTTCCGATCGACGCCTCGGTCTCCCAGGCGCGGCTGCGCGGCGAGGACATGTTCGTCGTGATCCTGCGCGACATCACGGAGCGCAGGCAGGTCGAAGCGGCGCTGCGCGAAAACGAGCAGCGCTACCGCGCCCTGTTCAGCCAGGCCATGGACGGGATCGTGCTGCTCAGCGGCAAAGGCGACGTGGTCAGCGTCAACAGCGCCTTCGCGCACATGCACGGCTACAGCGTGGACGAACTGCTCACCATGAATCTGCGCGAGCTCGACACGCCCGAGACCCTGGCACTGGCCCCGGACAGAATCGCGCGGGTGATGGCCGGGGAGTCGATCGGGTTCGAAGTCGAGCACTTTCACAAGGACGGCCATGTCGTGCCCATGGACGTGGCGGCGACGGGCGTCAACATCGAGGGCAATCTTTTCATTCTGGCGTTCCATCGCGACATCACCGAACGCAGGCGCACCGAGCAGGAGCTGCGCCGCTCGCAACAGGAACTGCGCGGCCTGTCCAAGGCGGCCAACGAAGCGCTGGAGGCCGAGCGCCGGCGCACGGCGCGCGAACTGCACGACGAACTCGGCCAGCTGCTGACCGCGCTCAAGATGGATCTGGAATCGCTGCGCTCGGCCCTGCCGCACGACGCGCCGGACCTGAGCCGGCGCGCGCAGACCATGCACACCATGCTCGACAGCACCATCGCGGCCACGCGCCGCATCGCCGCGGATCTGCGCCCGCTGATGCTGGACGATCTCGGCCTCGCCGCGGCGCTGGACTGGCTCACGCACAATTTTTCCAATCAGACCGGCATCGCCACCGATCTGGTGATCGACGAGGCGGTGGCGCAGGTGCCCGAACCGATCGCCTCCGCCCTGTACCGCATCACCCAGGAATCGCTCACCAACGTGACGAAATACGCGCAGGCGACTTCGACCGAAGTGCGGCTCGAACAGGACGGCGAATGGGTGCAGCTCACGGTGCGCGACAACGGGCGCGGCCTCGCCGCGGGAGACCAGAGCAAACACGGCACCTTCGGCCTGCTCGGCATCCGCGAGCGGGTGATGCTGCTCGCGGGTGAAGTTACAATCGAAAGCCGTCCGGGCGAGGACGGCCGGCCCGGCCGGGGCACCGAAGTGCGCGCGCGCATCCCGCTCGCCGCAGCACAGACCAAGGAGACCGGGGAGAAAGTGGCATGACGCGCATACTCATCGCCGACGATCACGCTATCGTGCGCGACGGCCTGCGCCGCATCCTTCTGGGCGCGCCCGGATTCGAGGTGGCGGGCGAGGCAATCGACGGCGACGAGGTCATGGCGCGCGTGCGCGAAGGCGGCTTCGATCTGCTGCTGCTCGACATGTCGATGCCCGGGAAAAGCGGCATCGAGCTGATCAAGTGGGTCAAGGCCGCGCGGCCGGACCTGGCGGTGCTGGTGCTCTCGATGCACCAGGAAGAGCAATACGCGGTGCGCGCCATTCGCGCCGGCGCTTCGGGTTACGTGACCAAGGAAAGCGCCTCGGCACTGCTCGTCGCCGCGATCCGCAAAGTCGCCGACGGCGGGCTGTACATCAGCCCCGGCGTGGCCGAGCAGCTCGCGCTCACCCTGCGGCCGCAGGCGGCGGAGCTGCCGCATCAGACCCTGTCCGACCGCGAATACGAGGTGTTCGGGCTGCTCGTGACCGGCGCCACCGTTTCCGACATCGCCGAGCGCCTGCACCTGAGCGGCAAGACCGTGAGCACGCACAAGGCGCGCATCCTCGAGAAAATGGCCATGGACAGCGTCGCCGACCTGGTGCGCTACGCCGTGGCGCATCAGCTGTTCGACGCGCGCGACGCCTAGAACGCGCAGCCGGGGGGCGCCCTGCCGTCCGCTGCGCACGCCGGCGTTACGCACAAAGACGTTACGCAGACCGAAGCTGGGCACACCCGCGATTCACACCCATTGCGTGTAGGCATTCCCCTACACGGTTTCAGCCTCGTCCTATGCCCGGTTTCAGCCTGTGCCTATGGTGAGCGGCGGCCGTCCTGGCCATACTTCGTCCAACAAGAACAAGCACCAGAGACGCACGATTGCCGCGCGGCGGGGGCCGGTGATGGCCGCGCGGCAGAAACAGAAGCCATCCTTCGGAATCGACGCACATGGATTCGACGCAGCAAGCTGCACCCCTGACGGTGTTTCTGGTTGAAGACTCCCTCGACATCCGCGCGCGCCTGGCGGAGACCATACGCAGCATAGACGGCACGCGACTCGTGGGCGAGGCGGGCACGGTCGGGGCGGCGATAGAGGGCATCCGCTCCTCGCACCCGGGGGCGGTGATCCTCGACCTGCAACTGGAAGACGGCAGCGGCCTGGACGTGCTGAAGGCGGTGCATCCGCGCTCGCCCGGGCTGCACGTCGCGGTGCTCACCAACTACGCGACCGATCAGCACCGGCGCGCCTGCATGAGCGCGGGCGCGGAATTCTTTCTCGACAAATCCTCCGATTTCCCGCGCATCCGGGAAATCGTTCAGGGCTGGGCCGGCCGTCCTGGCGGCGCCCCCGCCCGTCACTAGATGCAAACCCAACAACCATGGAGTCCATCATGACCGCCTCGATGTCGTACTATGACGCAAGGGATTTCGGCAGCATAGATACGAGCGCGCCCCCCGCCCAGGAACACGAAGGCGCGAATGTGTCGGTACGCGACCTGACCCGACTGCTGCATCTCGACTTCCCCGACGAGGCCTGGCTCTCGCGCACCGTGTTTCCCCTGCGCCGGGTGCGCGAAGGCGAATCGCTGGTGCGTGCCGGCGACAAGTTCCACTCCCTCTACGTGGTGCGCTCCGGCTGCTTCAAGACCGTCTACACCGACTTGTCGGGGAGCGAGCAGGTGCTCGGGTTTCCGATGTGCGGCGACCTCATGGGTGCCGACGGCATCGACAGCGGCCACTACGGTTCCACCGCGACTTCGCTCGACACCAGCGAAGTGGTGATCGTTCCCTTCGCCAGCCTGGCGCGGCTGGCGGACGAATGCCCCAAGCTCGAGGCGCTGGTGTACCGCGTGCTGAGCCGCGAACTGGTGCGCGCGCAGAACATGGCCTGGACCCTGGGCACGCTGGGCGCGGAAGGGCGCGTGGCCGCATTCCTGCTCTCGCTTTCGGCCAGGCTGGGCGCGCTCGGCTACTCGCACAGCTCGTTCAATCTGCGCATGACCCGGCAGGAGATAGGCAGCTACCTCGGCCTGAAGCTGGAAACCGTAAGCCGCGCGCTCTCGGCGCTGAACAACTCGGGCGTGATCCAGGTACAGCAACGAAGCATAGACATCGTCGATGCCGAAGGCTTGAAGTGCGTGATCGACCCCGCTTCGAGCGCCGCGGCGCTTGCTCCCGCCCGGGTCGCGCCATGCGCAGCGCGCGCCGGCACCGGCAAGAGCAAGGGCCCGGGCAAGTACCGGCCCGGCCTCGCCTGGCAGCAGCTCGCGGCAGCCTGATACCCCGAGGACTTCCGGCGCGAACTCGCGCCGCCGTGCCCGCCTGAGGCCAGCGAATACCCATGAGCGACTCGTTCGGGCTCCCCGTCGCCATCCTGGTGATCGAAGACGACCCGGGCGACTTCGGCTTGATCCGGCTGTATGTGCGTTCGGCCGGCCTCGGTCACACGAGCGAGGGCGCGCCGCTCAGATGGGCGAAGACCCTGTCCGAAGGGCTGACCCTCGCCCGGGAAAGCAAGCCCGACGTGGTGCTGCTCGATCTGTCGCTGCCCGACTCCAGCGGCATCGCCACGGTGGAGGCGCTGCGCGCCGCCCTGCCCGGCGTGCCCATCGTGGTGCTGACCGGAAACGACGACAACGCGCTCGCATTGCAGGCGGTGCAGACCGGCGCCCAGGACTATCTGGTCAAGGGCCAGTTCCAGCACGATATGCTGGGCCGCGCCGTGCGCTACGCGCTGGTGAGGAAGAGGCTGGAGCAGAAACTGGCGCGCTCCAACCAGTTGTACGCCACGCTCAGCCTGTGCAATCAGGCCATCGCGCGCAGCGGCAGCGAGGCGGAACTGTTCCCTGCGGTCTGCCGCGCAGCGGTGGAGTTCGGCGGCATGCAAATGGCGTGGATCGGCCTGATCGATCCGGACACGCTGCAGATGCGTCCCATGGCGAGTCACGGCGCCGGCGCCGAGTACCTCCGGGATCTGGAGATCTCGATCGATGCAAGCAGCCCCTTCGGTCGCGGGCCCACCGGCATCTCGGTGCGCGAAGTCCGGCCGGTATGGTGCCAGGACTATCTGCACGACCCGGCCACCGCACCCTGGCGCGAACGCGGCAAGCGCTTCGGCTGGGGCGCGTCGGCCTCGCTGCCGCTGTCGCGCGGCGGCGGCGTCGTCGGCGCCTTTACCATGTACTCGGGCGAACCCAATGTGTTCGACGAAGCCGCGCGCAGACTGCTCAGCCAAATGTCCAACGACATCAGCTTCGCGCTGGGCAATTTCGCGCGCGAGGCGGAGCGCCTGAAGGCGCAGGAGCGCATCCAGTGGCTGTCGCAGTTCGATACGCTCACCGGGCTGGCCAACCACACGCTGCTCAACGACCGCTTCAATCACGCCCTGCGCATGGCCCAGCTCGACCGCCGGCCGATGGCGCTGATGTCGCTCGACCTGGACCATTTCAAGAACATCAACGACGCGCTCGGGCGCCACGTCGGCGACGCGCTGCTGATCGAGATCGCGCGGCGCATCCAGTCCGTGGTGCAAGACGAAGACACGGTTTCGCGCCAGGGCGGGGACGAATTCACCCTGCTCCTGCCCACGTCGGACCCCAGCGGCGCCGCCCACGTGGCGGAAAGATTGCTGCATAGCGTCGCCGCCAGCTATCAGATCGACGCGCACGAACTGGTGGTCACGCCCTCGATCGGCGTCGCCATGTACCCCGGCGACGGCGAAGATTTTGAATCGCTGTCGAAGAACGCGGATATCGCCATGTACCGCGCCAAGCAGGACGGGCGCAACGGCTACCGCTTCTTCGCGGCGGAAATGCAGACGCGCCTGACACGCACGCTGCAGCTGGAGGGGGCGCTGCGCCATGCGCTGGAGCGCAAACAGCTGCAGCTGCACTATCAGCCGCAACTGTCGATCCAGGGCGACCGGGTCATCGGCGCCGAAGCGCTGCTGCGCTGGCGGCATCCGGAGCTCGGCGCGATCTCGCCCGCCGAATTCATCCCCGTGGCCGAGGCGAGCGGCCAGATCCTGCCGATCGGCGAATGGGTACTGGCGACGGCGGCGGCGCAGATGAAGGCCTGGAGCGCAATGCAGATCGCCCCGCCCGTGGTCGCGGTCAACCTGTCCGCGGTGCAGTTCCGCCATCCGCGCTTGACCGAGCGGGTGATGCAGATCCTGCAAGAGGCCGAGCTCGCGCCGCAGCAGCTGGAGCTGGAACTGACCGAAAGCGTCGCCATGGGCGACCCGCTGGGCGCCATCGCGGTGATGAACGCGCTAGACGCGCGCGGCGTGCGCATGTCGATCGACGATTTCGGCACCGGCTATTCGTCCCTGAATTACCTCAAGCGTTTCAAGGTGTGCAAGATGAAGATCGACCGGTCCTTCGTGCGCAACCTGGGCGAAGACGCGGAAGACCGCGCCATCGTCAACTCCATCATCAGCCTCGCGCGCAGCCTGGGCCTGAAGACCATCGCCGAGGGCGTGGAGACCGAGGGCCAGCTCGATTTCCTGCGCGCGTGCGGCTGCGACGAAGTGCAGGGCTACTACCACGCGAGGCCCATGCCGGCCGAGGCGTTCGAAGCCTTCATGCGGCAGGCGCGGAAAATGGAGCAGGCGACATGAATCGCCTCGCCGGACTGATGCTGGCCCTGCTCCTGGCGGCCTGCGGCCGGGACCCCGGGGAAAAGCCGCTTCAATACAGCAGCGCACCGCCCCGCGGCGACACGCCGATATACCGCTTCGCCGTCCACCCGCTGCACAACCCGGAAAAGCTGGGCGCGGCCTACCAGCCCCTGGTCGACCACCTCAACCGACAATTGCAGGGCGCGCGCATCGAGCTCGAAGCCTCCCGCGACTACCAGGCCTACGAACAGAAGTTCCGCCGGCGCGAACCGGCATTCCTGCTGCCCAACCCGTGGCAGACGCTGGAGGCGATGAAGTCCGGCTATCAGGTGATCGCGATGGCCGGCGACGCGGAAGACTTCAAGGGCATCTTCATCGTGCGCAGGGACAGCGGCATCAGCACGCCCGCCGACCTCAAGGGCAAGGTGGTGAGCTACCCGTCGCGCACCGCGCTGGCGGCCGCAGTGATGCCGCAGTATTTCCTGCACACCAGGGGCATCGACGTCAAGCGCGACATTCAAAACGTCTACGTCGGCTCGCAGGAATCGTCGATCATGAACGTCTATCTCGGCAAGTCCGCCGCGGGCGCGACCTGGCCGCCGCCCTGGCGCCTGTTCCAGAAAGATCATCCGGCCGAGGCAGCGCAGCTCTATCTGATCTGGGAAACCCCGCCGCTAATCAACAATTCGGTGATGGTGCGCGAGGACGTGCCGGATGCCCTCCGCCGGGAAGTGAGGAAGGCGCTGATCGAACTGGCGCAATCAGGCGAAGGCAAGACCATACTCGCCGGCATGCAGACCGCGCGCTTTCATCCCGCCGAGGATGCCAGCTACGACATCGTGCGCGAATACGTCCAGCGCTTCGAAAAGACGGTGCGCGCGGTGGAGGACGAGTGATGCTGGCCCGGCTGAAACAGTTGCTGGCCGGCACCCTGCGCCGGCAGCTTATTTGCGGCATGACACTGGCCGTGGCCTCGATGATGTCGCTGTTCGTCTGGG
The DNA here is from genome assembly GCA_964400745.1 of uncultured Enterobacteriaceae bacterium. GTDB lineage: Bacteria > Pseudomonadota > Gammaproteobacteria > Burkholderiales > SG8-39 > 2-12-FULL-64-23. Next base: position 12,633 of record CAYNVY010000026.1, read on the forward strand.
ACATGACGCGCAGGCAGCAATCCGTCGTGCTGGAGCAGCAGACCGACCAGGCGGTCGCCCTGGCGCGCAGCGTGTCGGCCTCGGCGGCGGTATGGGTCGCCTCGCGGGACTACAGCGGCCTGCAGGAGATCGTCCGCAGCCTGCTGCACTATCCCGATCTTCGCCACGCCATCGTACTCGACCTCCGGGGCGAAGTGCTGGCCCACAGCGACCCCACTCTGCGCGGACTGTATCTGACCGACCTGCCGCGAAACGCGGAGCTGGCGATTCTGCAGCGCGGGGCCAGCATGGTCGATGTCGCCAGCCCCGTCACGCTCGGCGGCAAGCAGATCGGCTGGGTGCGCATCGGTTTGGCCAGCGGTTCGGTCAATGCCAAGCTGGCCCAGGTGACGCGCGCGGGAATCCTGTACGCGCTGATCGCAATTGCGCTCAGCGCGATCTTCTCCCTGTTGGCAGGCCACTACCTCACGCGCCGGCTGTATGCGATCCAGAAGGCGGCCGACGCAGTGCGATCCGGAGCGTCTGGGTCGCGCGCGCTCGTGCCCGGGGACGACGAGGCGGCGCAACTCGCGCGCCAGTTCAACGGCATGCTCGATACCCTTGCCCGCCGCGAAACGGAGATCCTGCGCTCCAACGCCGAGCTGGAGCAGTTCAGCTACGCCATCTCGCACGACATGCGCCAGCCCCTGCGCATGATCTCGAGCTATCTGGAACTGCTGGACACCAACCTCGCCGAGAAGCTCGATGCCGAGCAACGCGAATACCTCAAGTTCGCCGTCGACGGCGCCAAGCGCCTGGATATGATGCTGGTGAGCCTGCTCGAGTACTCACGGGTGGGCCGCAAGGGCGAGCCGATGACCTGGGTGGATAGCCGCGCGATACTCGACGAAGCGCTGCTCTACCTGCAGCCGGCCGTCGCCGAGGCGGAGGCCAGGCTGCGGATCGAAGGCGACTGGCCACGCGTCCGGGTCAGCCCGGATGAATTGCTGCGCCTGCTGCAAAACCTGATCGGCAACGCGATCAAATTCCGCCTCCCCGGGCGCACGCCGGAGATCGCCGTGGCGAGCGAAACATTGGCCGGCGAGTGGCGCGTGAGCGTTGCCGACAACGGCGCCGGCCTGGCGCCTGCGCAGATCGGGAGACTGTTTCAGATGTTCCAGCGTATGCAATCGCGTACCCGCTACGAGGGCACCGGCATCGGCCTCGCACTGTGCCGCAAGATCGCCGAACACCACGGCGGCCGCATCTGGGCCGAGTCGGCCGGCGAAGGGCTGGGCAGCCGCTTTTGCGTCATGCTGCCTCTCGCGCAGGAGGCGGCGTGAGGCGCCCCTACGCGACCGGCGCCGGAACGGCCTCGATTTTCGCCCAATGGCTGTCGCTCTCGGCGGTCTTGCTCTCCATCGGCGCAGTCATCGGCCTCGATCTCTACTACGAATACAAGGAAATCGACAAGCGCGAGCGCGGGCAGCTGGCGACCCAGGCGCGGGTCGTCGACGAAAACCTCGCACGACAGCTGCACGCGACCGACAAGGTGCTCGATTCGATACGCAGCGATCTGCCCGGGCTGATGGCGGCACGGGACGGCAACGCCCAGGTCATCCACCGGCTGCAATCCATGACCGAAGCGATGCCGGGCATGCGCACGCTGCTCATTCTCGATGCGGAAGGCAAGGCGGGTGCGAGCAACCGGGGGGAACTCACGGGGCGCAACTTCCGCGACCGGGAGTATTTCCAGATCGCGCGGCGCAACCGCGACCCGGACATGCTCCTGGTCACCCCGCCCTACAGGACCGTCCTCGGGGTGTTCGCACTGAACCTTGTGAAAGTACTCCTCGATGACCGCGGAGAGTTTGCCGGCGCCATCGTGGCGACCCTGGATCCGGAGTACTTCAGCATCCTGCTCGATTCGGTGCGCTACGCGCCGGACATGTGGACCTCGCTCGCCCACGGCGACGGCAAGCTGTTCCTGATGGTGCCCGCGCGCCCCGGGGTCGAGGGCACCGACCTGGACAAACCGGGCAGTTTCCGCAACCGCCACCTTGCCACCGGCCAGACGGCGACGGTGATTACCGGCGTCGTGCGCGCCACGGGTGAGGAACGCATGATGGCGCAGCGCATCGTCAAGCCGGCGGACCTGCCCATGGACAAGGCGCTGGCGGTCGCCGTCGCGCGCGACCTGTCGGCCGTGTTCAGCGTTTGGCGCGAGGATGCCTACGTTCGCGGCAGCCTGTTCGGCATGCTGGTCCTCGCGACCATGCTGGGACTGTATTTCTATCAGCGGCGGCAGCGCGCCTTCGAAGCACTCGCAGCCGCGCAGGAAGCCGAGCGCAGCCGCATGGAGGAAGCGCTGCGCCTGACCCGCTTCAGCGTGGATGTCGCGTCCGATGCCATTTTCTGGATCACGCCGGACGCGCGCATCGTGGATGTCAATCGGGCGGCGTGCCGCTCCCTCGGTTACGCGCGGGAGGAGTTGCTCCGGCTGCGCGTTGCGGACGTGGATCCCGATTACGACGCAAGAGTGTGGCCGCAGCATTTCGCGGAACTGCGGCAGCGCGGTTCGATGACTTTCGAGTCCACGCAACGCACCAAGGATGGCCGTCTGATCCCGGTGGAAATCGTCGCCAATCATGTCCAGCAGGGCGGCACGGAATTGAACTGCGCCTTCGTGCGCGACATCACCGAGCGCAAGCAGGCGGAGGCGGAGATCCTGCGCTCGAACGCGGAACTGGAGCAGTTCAGCTACTCGATCTCGCACGACATGCGCCAGCCCCTGCGCATGATCACGAGCTACCTGCAGCTGCTCGAGCGGGACCTCGCCGGCACGCTGGACGCGGACAAGCGCGAATACCTGCATTTCGCAGCAGACGGCGCCAAGCGCCTGGACCAGATGCTGGTGGGGTTGCTCGAATACTCGCGCGTCGGGCGTAAGGGCGAGCCGCCGGCGTGGCTGGAGAGCCGCGCGATACTCGATGAAGCGCTGCTGTTTCTGCAGCCGGCAATCGCCGAAGCCGGAGCCAGGGTGAGCATCAGCGGCGAGTGGCCGCGCATTTTCGCCAGCCCGGACGAGATGCTGCGCCTCGCACAGAACCTGATCGGCAACGCGCTCAAGTTCCGCCTCGCCGGGCGCGCGCCGCAGATCGAAGTGACGAGCGAGATCAAGGATCAAGAATGGCGCATGTGTGTCGCCGACAACGGCGCCGGCATCGCGCCGGAGCAGATCGGGCGTCTGTTCCAGGTGTTCCAGCGCCTGCACAGCCGCGCCGTCTACGAGGGCACGGGCATCGGCCTCGCGCTGTGCCGCAAGATCGCCGAACACCACGGCGGGCGCATCCGCGCCGAGTCCGAGGGCGATGGACGGGGCAGCCGGTTTTGCGTTGAGTTGCCGCTGCCGCTGACGCGGGAGGCGCCATGAGCTTCGTTCGCTGGCGCTCGCTCAAGACCCGGGTCACACTGTTCACTCTGGCCATTTTTGTGGCCGGCATCTGGTCCCTATCCTACTACGCCAGCCGGATGCTGCGCGAGGATATGCAGCGCCAGTTGGGTGAACAGCAGTTCTCGACCGTATCGCTCATCGCGATGGATATCAACGAGGAACTGAGCGACCGCTTCGCGGTTCTGGAAAAAGTCGCCGCGAGAATCACCCCCGCGCGCCTGGCCGATGGCGCCGAACTGCAGGCATTCCTGGAGGAACGCCTGATATTGCAGGGCCCGTTCAACGGCGGCAACTTCGCCGCTGGGGCGGACGGCACCGCCATCGCCTCCATTCCGCGCACGCTAGCACGCGTAGGCATGAATTACCTGGACCGCGATTACATGATCGCGGCGCTAAGCGAGGGAAAGGCCACAGTCGGCCGGCCGCTCATCGGGCGGGCGCTGCGCGCTCCGGTATTCGTCATGGCGGTGCCGATTCGCGACTCTGACAACAAGGTCATAGGCACGCTCGCGGGCGTGACCAACCTCGGCCTGCCCAATTTTCTGGACAAATTGACGACGAACCGATACGGCAAGACCGGCGAGTACTTTCTCGTCGCCCCCCAGCACCGCCTGGTCGTCACCGCGTCCGACAAGCGCAGGGTGATGTCTGCCTTGCCCGAGCCCGGCGTCGTCCCGGAATTCGACCGCATTGCCCAGGGCTACGAGGGCGCTTCCATTTACGTCAATCAATTCGGCGTGGAAGTGCTGGCTTCGTCCAAGTCGGTTCCTGTGGCAGGATGGATCGTGCATGCATCGCTGCCGAGCAGCGATGCCTTTGCTCCGATTCGCGCCATGCATAGCCGCATGCAGATCACCACGTTCTTCCTCACTCTGCTGGCAGGCGCTCTGACCTGGTGGATGTTGCGCCAGCAGCTCGCACCGATGCTCTCCGCCGCGAACGCGCTGGGCGACCTGTCCAAGGCAGACCGGCATCCGCAGCCCTTGCCGGTCACCAGCCAGGACGAAATCGGCGATTTGATCGGCGGCTTCAACCGGCTGCTGGACTCCCTGGGGCAGCGCGAACAGGCGCTGCGGGAAAGCGAAAGCCGGGCGCGCGCCATCCTCGAAGTCTCTCCGGTGGCCCTGGCGATGAACGACGAGCTCGGCAACTTCACCTATCTGAACCGCGCATTTGTCCAGACCTTCGGCTACGCGAGCGGCGACCTCCGCACCCTTTCGGACTGGTGGCCGCGCGCTTACCCCGACCCGCAATACCGGCAATGGGTGGAGGACAACTGGCGCGCGCGCCTGGAGCAGGCAAAGCAGTCCGGCAAGCCATTTCTCCCCATGGAAGTCGACATCCGCTGCGCGGACGGCGCGGTGCGCACCGTGCTGGCCGGCGCCGCTGCGGTGGAGGCGCATTTCGCCGGACATCATCTGGTCGTCCTGTACGACATCAGCGAGCGCAAACAAGCCGAGGAAGAACTCCAGCGCGCCAACGCCGAACTGGAACGGCAAAGCCTGGTTCTGATCCGCACCAATGCCGATCTGCAGCGCTTTGCCGAAGTCACGGCGCACCACCTGCAGGAGCCGGCGCGGCGCATGGCCACCTACGCCGAGCGCCTGAGCGTGCAACTGCGCGAACGACTGGGCGACCAATCTGGCGAACGACCGGACGACGCCGAAGCACGGCTCTCGCTCGAATTCATCGGACAACAGGCGCACCGCCTGCAAAACCTGCTGCGCGACGTCGAGCGCTACCTCGCAGCCGACCAGCCGCGCGGCGTCACCCAGAGCGTCGATGCAGGAAGCGCCGTCGCCGACATACTGGCGCGGCTGAAACATCGGATCGACGCTGCCGGCGCCCAAATCACCGTGGGCACTCTGCCGCCGGCGCGCATCGACCTGCCGCGCCTGGACGACGCGTTCTCGGCAGTCCTAGAAAATACCCTTGCCCACGGCATCGGCGGCCAGCCGCCGTGCATCGCCATAGAGGGCGAACGCGCCGGCGACAAAGTGCGCTACAGCGTGAGCGACAACGGCCCGGGCATCGAAGAGGCATATCGCGAGCGCGTATTTCGCGTGTTCGAGCATCTGCACCCGGGCGGCGCGGCCGGCGGCACCGGCATCGGGCTTGCGCTCCTGCGGCGCATCGCGGAGAGTTGCGGCGGGCGCGCCTGGATCGAAGCCGCGCCTGGCGGCGGCTGCCGCGTCTTGTTCGAATTGCCCATAGCTTGAACTGCCAACGGCTTAAACTGCGCATAGGAGAACCGAGTTGAATTCCCCAAACCAGCCCTTCACCATTCTGCTGGCCGAAGACGAACCGGCGGATGCCCATCTCGTCAGGACCGCCTTGTCCGAAAATCACATCCTGACCGACCTGCGCCACGTGCTCGACGGGCGCGAGGCGCTCGAATACCTGCGCCACCAGGGCCCGCGCTTTGCCGACGCCCCGCGCCCGGACCTGATCCTGCTCGACCTGAACATGCCGCGCATGGACGGCAGGGAATGCCTGCTGGCCCTCAAGCGGGACCCGGATCTGGCCGATATTCCTGTAGTCGTGCTGACCACCTCCGCGGTCGAGCGCGACGTGCTCGCGTCCTACACCCTGGGCGCGGCCGGTTTTATCACCAAACCGGTGGATATGGCTCAATTCATCGCCGCGATTCGCGACCTGGGCGTCTACTGGTTCAACCTGGTGCGCCTGCCACAGAAGAAGCGAGACCTGCCATGAGCGAGCGACAAGAGCTGCGTGTCCTGATCGTGGAAGACGAACCGGGGGACGCGCGCTTGATGCAACTGGCGCTGCGCAAGTGCGGATTTGCGATCGAGATGAACGCCGTCGGCGACGGCGTGGAGGCGCTGCAGATGCTGCGCCGCGAAGGCGAGCGCTTTCGCGCCGCGCCGCGTCCGGACCTGATCCTGCTCGACCTCAAAATGCCCGGCCAGAGCGGCCTCGACTTCCTCGTCGCGGCCAAGCAGGACGAGCGCCTGCGCGCGATTCCGGTGGTGATCGTCACCACCTCCCTGCTCAACGCGGACGTATTCGCCGCCTACCGCGCGGGCGCCGCGGGTTACGTGCCCAAGTCCGCCGACCTGAGCGAATTCATGGCCGCGGTCAACATTCTGGGACAGTACTGGTTCCGCCTCGCGCGGCTGCCGCTGAACCGCGATTGAATCCGGCATGAAACCGCGCACCACAACAATGCCCAGCCGGCCCGGCGCAATCGCCGGCGTGAGCGCCGCGCCCCCCGCCGGCGCGGACGCGCCGGCCTGGCGCGGTGTCGCGCTGTACCTCGCCCTGATAGTCGCAGGGCTCGCCGGAAACTATTTCAAGTATCCGATCTTCCTCAATGTCGATTTTCTGTTCGGCAGCATTTTTGCGCTGCTGGCACTGCAGCTGTTCGGCTTGGGCCGCGGCGTTCTCGCCGCCGCCTGCATCAGCGCCTACACCTATGTGCTGTGGAATCATCCCTACGCCATCGTCATCATGACAGCCGAGGTGGCGCTGGTCGGATGGCTCGTCGGCCGGCGCAAGCTGGGACTGGTGCTGGCCGACGCGCTCTTCTGGCTCTGCCTCGGCATGCCGCTGGTTTATCTGTTCTATCACGGCGTAATGAATATTCCTGAGAGCAATACCGCGATCGTGATGACCAAGCAGGCGGTGAACGGCATCAGCAGTGCGCTGCTGGCGCGGCTGATCTTTACCGGCTTTGCGCTACGCTCGCGCACCGCGCTGATCGCCTACCGGGACATCATCTACAATCTGCTGGCATTTTTCGCTCTCTGTCCGGCGTTGATTCTGCTGGCTGTCAGCAGCAGAATCGATTTTGCCGAGACCGACCGCAACATGCGCACCGAGTTGCACCAGAAGAGCCTGCTGATCACCGAGCGCCTCGTAGTCTGGATACAGAACAGAACCAGGGTCGTGGTGCATCTGACGGAACTCGCCGCGACACTCACTCCGGCTCAGATGCAGGCGCGTCTGGAACAGGCTCGCGCCGCAGACGCCAATTTCCTGCGCATCGGCATGCGCGACGCGGAGTCGGTGGTCACGGCCTACGCGCCGCCGATCGACGATTCGGGCCAGTCCAATGTCGGCAAGAGATTTCCCGAACGCCCCTACATCGCCGAGCTCAAACGCGCGCTCAAGCCCATGCTGGCCGAAGTCGTCATGGGGAGAATCGGGCCGGCCAAACCGGCGGTCGTCCTGCTCGCACCGGTGGTAAAGGGCGGTGAATACACGGGCTATGTCAACAGCGTGCTGAATCTGGACCAGATACGAAACCATCTCGAAAAGAGCGCAGAGCACGATACCATGCTCTATACCCTGCTCGACCGCAAAGGCAATATCATCCTGTCCAATCGCAAAGAGCAGAAGGTGATGACCCCGCTCGTGCGCGGCGAAGGAAACTTGAACCGCCTGGACGAGTCGGTCTCGCAGTGGGTGCCGGCGCTGCAGTCGAATATTGCCGTCATCGAGCGCTGGAAATCGTCGTTCTATGTCACCGAATCCCGGGTCGATGAGTGGACGCTGATCCTGGAGCAGCCGGTGGCGCCGTTCCAGAAGGCGCTTTACGCGCGCTATTCCGACGCGCTGGGACTGATGTTTTTGATCCTGCTCGGCGCGCTGGCGCTGGCCGAATTCCTGAGCCGCAAGGTCGTCGCGACCACCGAGCAGTTGAGCACGCTCACCTACAACCTGCCGGCCACGCTGGCTTCCGGCGGGCAGCCCGCCTGGCCCCAAAGCGCGCAGCTTGAACTCGACCAGCTGATAGCCACCTTCAGACAGATGGCGCAGACGCTGGCGGCGCAGTTCCAGGCCAATCGCCGGCTGAACGAAACCCTGGAGCGGCGCGTGGAGGAGAGAACCCAAGCGCTTGCGGCGAGCGTGGCGGAGCTGCAGCGCTCCAACGCCGACCTGGAGCAGTTCGCCTACGCCGCCTCGCACGACATGCGCCAGCCCTTGCGCATGATCTCGAGCTACCTGCAATTGCTGGAGGCAGAGCTGGCGCCGGTGCTCACCAGCGAAACGCGGGCGAATCTGAGCTTCGCCACCGAGGGTGCGCAGCGCATGGACCAGATACTGGGCGCGCTGCGCGACTATTCCCGCATCGGCCGCAAGGGCGAGGCGATGGTCGAAACGGACAGCCGCGAGGCCGTGGATGAAGCGCTCGGCTACCTCGGCCCGGCGATCGCGCAAGCCGGGGCGGAAGTGCGCGTCGAAGGCGAATGGCCGCGCCTCTTGGCGAATCGCGACGAAATGCGGCGGCTGTTGCAGAACCTGATCGACAACGCCTTGAAATACCGCGTGGAAGGCCGGGCACCGCAGATCGTGGTATCGGCGCAGGTGGACGCGGGCGAATGGCGAGTCGCCGTGAGCGACAACGGGATCGGCCTGCTGCCCGGGCAGGCGGCGCGCTTGTTCAAAGTGTTCGAACGCCTGCAACCGCGCAGCCGCTTTCCGGGCACGGGCATCGGTCTGGCGCTGTGCCGCAAGATCGCCGAACATCACAACGGCCGCATCAGCGTGCAGTCTGCGGGCGAAAATCAGGGCTGCACCTTCGTCTTCAGCCTGCCCATGGCGGATGCCAGGGCGGGCGCAGCGGCGGCCGACCAAAGACTAGACGACAGACAAGACGACAAACACGGCGACAGACAAAACGACAAACACAGCGACAGTCCCAGCCACAGCCACAGCCACAGTCACAGTCACATCGGGGATATCACATGAGAGACCCGTTCCAGCAATCGGTTTCGATTCTGGTGGTCGAAGACGACCCCGGCGACTTCGGCCTGGTGCGCGCGCATCTGCGCCGGGCAGGACACAAACGCCTGGACGACAGGCACGCAGTCGACAAGGACGCGGTGATCTGGGCGAAGACGCTGGCCGAGGGCGTCGCCCTGGCCAGGAGCGACATCCCCGATGTCGTCCTGCTCGATCTCACCCTGCCGGATTCGTCGGGCCTGGCCACGGTGCGCGCCATGCGCGCCGCCATGCCCGAGGTGCCCCTGGTGGTGCTCACCGGGCAGGACGACAACGAGCTCGCCCTCTCCGCGTTGCAGGCGGGCGCCCAGGATTATCTGGTCAAGGGCCAGTTCGAACACGACGCGCTGGGCCGCGCCGTGCGCCACGCGCTGGTGCGCGCGCGCCTGGAAGCGCAACTGCGCGAGTCGCAGAAGATGGAGGCCATCGGCATGCTCGCCGGCGGCATCGCGCGCGATTTCAACAATGCGATAGCCACCATCCTCGGCAACGTCGAGCTGGCGCGCCAGGACATGAACGCCTCGCCCCTCGCGCTGGAGAGCCTGGAGGAAATCCGCAAGGCCGGTGCGCGCGCGCGCGATCTGGTGCAGCAGATCCTCGCCTTCAGCAGCAAGCAACCCACCGAACGCAAGCCGACGGCGCTGGCCGCGACGGTCGAAGCCACCGTACAACTGCTGCGCGCCACGCTGCCGGCACGCCTGAGTCTGGAGGTGAGCTGCGACACCGACGTGCCACAGGTGCTGGCCGACACCGCCCAGATCACGCGCGTGCTGGTCAACCTCGCCACCAATGCGATGCAGGCGCGCGCCGAGGGCCCCGGTCGCATCGTCATCCGCCTCGACGCGGTGCTGCTCGACGCGGCCTACGCCGAGACGCATCCCGCGCTGCATGCCATGCACGCGAAGCACCCGGGGCGCACCGCGCGGCTTGCGGTGAGCGACGACGGGCCGGGGATGGACGCGATCACGCTCGCGCGGATTTTCGAACCGTTCTTCACCACGCGGCTGGGTGACCAGGCCACGGGCCTGGGTCTGCCCGTGGTGCGCGGCATCGTGCTCGCGCACGAGGGTGCCATTACCGTGGACAGCGCGCCCGGCAAGGGCACGACCTTCACCCTCTACCTGCCCGCGGCCGAGGCGCAGCTCGAGGCCCCCTCGGGCGCCGCGCCGGTCGCCCCGGCGGCATGCGCCGGCGGCGAGCGGCACATCCTCTACATCGACGACGACGAACCGCTGGTATTTCTGATGCAGCGCCTGCTCGGGAGGCGCGGCTTTCGCGTTAGCGGCCACATCAAGCAGAGCGAAGCCCTGGAAGCGCTGCGCGCCGACCCGCAACGATTCTGCCTGGTGGTCACCGACTACAACATGCCGGGCATGTCGGGGCTGGACGTGGCACGCGCGGCGCGCGCGATCCGGCCCGACCTTCCGGTGGTCATGGCCTCGGGTTTCATCGACGACGAACTGCGCGCCCAGGCCGCCGAAGCCGGGGTCATGGAATTGATATTCAAGGCCGATGCGGTGGAAGACTTGTGCGATGCGTTCGTGCGGCTGGCGCAGACGGCAGCGAGAACCCCGTGAGCATCGACTACGAGCAAGCGGTTTCGATTCTGGTGGTCGAAGACGACCCCGGCGACTTCGGCCTGGTGCGCGCCCACGTGCACCAGGCCGGGCTGGCTCGCGGCGAAGACAAAGGAGCGATGAAAGGGGCGGTGCTCTGGGCCAAGACCCTGGCCGAAGGCGTGGCCCTCGCAAGACGCGACAAGCCCGATGTCGTGCTGCTCGATCTGTCCCTGCCGGATTCCTCGGGTCTGGATACGGTGCATTCCATCCGCGCCGCCCTGCCCGACGTGCCCCTGGTGGTGCTCACCGGACACGACGACAAGCAACTCGCGCTCGACGCCTTGCACGCAGGCGCGCAGGACTACCTGGTCAAGGGCCGTTTCGAGCACGACGCGCTCGGCCGCGCGGTGCGCCACGCGCTGGTGCGCGAGCAGCTCGAATCGAGATTGCGTCTGTTCGAAGTGGCGCTCGATTCGGCCGCGAACGGCATCCTGATCACCGACATCGACGCCCGCATCGAGTGGGCCAACCCGGCGTTCACCGAGCTGACGGGGTATTCGCTGGAGCAAGCGCTGGGGCGCAGTCCGGGCGAACTGATCAAATCGGGCGTGCACGATCGGTCGTTTTACCAGGAGTTGTGGGAAACCATACTTTCAGGTCGGGTGTGGCGCGGAGACATCGTCAACCGCCACCGGGCAGGCAATCTGTATGACGAGTCGCTGGTCATCGCCCCGGTGATCGACGGGGGCGGAACGATACGCCATTTTGTCGCCATCCTGCAGGACATTACCGAACGCAAGCGCACCGAACTGGAATTGCAGATCGCGGCCACCGCCTTCGAATCGCAGGAGGGCATGTTCGTCACCGACGCGAACAACGTGATCCTCAGGGTCAATCGCGCATTCGCCGAGATCACCGGCTATGCGGCGGCCGAAGCAGCGGGAAAGACCCCGGCCCTGCTCGACTCCGGCCGTCATGACGCGGCGTTTCATATCGCCATGCGCGAGGAGATCGCGCGCAACGGAACCTGGCAGGGGGAAATCTGGCACAGGCGCAAAAACGGCGAAGTGCACCCCGAGTGGCTGACCGTCACGGCAGTGAAGAACGGCGGCGAAGTCAGCCGCTACGTCGGCACGCTCACCGACATCACGGCGCGCAAGGCGGCGGAGGACGAGATCAGGCACCTCGCGTTCTACGACCCGCTGACCTTGTTGCCCAACCGCAGGCTGCTGCTCGACCGCCTGCACCAGGCGCTGGCGATCAGCGCCCGCAGCAAGCGGCTGGGCGCTTTGCTGTTCCTCGACCTGGATAATTTCAAGACGCTCAACGACACCCTGGGCCATGACAAGGGCGATCTGCTGCTGCAGCAGATCGCGCAGCGCCTCGCCACCTGCGTGCGCGAGGGCGACACCGTGGCCCGCCTGGGGGGCGACGAGTTCGTGGTCATGCTGGAAGATCTGAACCCCCTGTCCGCCGATGCCGCGGCGCAGACGGAGATCGTGGGCGAAAAGATACTCAGCGCTCTCGCCCAGCCCTATGCGCTTGCCGGGCACGAGTACCACAGCACGTCGAGCATAGGCGTGACGCTGTTCAGCGGCCAGCGCGAAACCGTCGAAGACCTGCTCAAGCGCGCCGACCTCGCGCTGTACCAGGCGAAGACGGCAGGCCGCAACACCTTGCGCTTTTTCGATCCGCAGATGCAGGCCACGGTCACCGCCCGCGTGGCTCTGGAAGCGGCGCTGCGCGAGGCCTTGCGCGAGGGCCAGTTCGTTCTGCACTACCAGCCGCAGGTCGACGGCGAGAATCGCACCGTAGGCGTGGAAGCGCTGGCGCGCTGGCAGCATCCGCTGCGGGGCCTGCTGGTGCCGTCGGAATTCATGACGCTGGCCGAAGAGTCCGGCCTGATCCTGCCCCTGGGCGAGTGGGTGCTCGATGTCGCCTGTGCCAGGCTGGTGGCATGGGCGCGGCAGCCGGAGCTGAAGCACCTGACGCTGGCGGTCAACATCAGCGTGCGCCAGTTCCGCCACCCCGGTTTCGTGCAGCTGGTGCGCTCGACGCTGGCGCGCAGCGGTGCCGACCCGCATAAGCTCAAGCTGGAGCTGACCGAACGACTGCTGACCAACGACATGAAGGACACGATGGCGAAAATGACCGAGCTCAAGGCGCTGGGCGTGCGCTTTTCGCTGGACGACTTCGGCACCGGGCACGCGTCCCTGTCCTACCTCAAGCGGCTGCCGTTCGATGAATTGAAGATCGACCAGTCGTTCGTGCGCGACGCGCTCACCGATCAGAACGACGCCACCATCGCCCGCACCATCGTCGCGCTGGGACAAAGCCTGGGCCTGTCGGTCGTCGCCGAAGGCGTGGAAACCGAGGGGCAGCGAACTTTTCTCGCGAGCAACGGCTGCGATGTCTACCAGGGCCATTTGTTCGGACAGCCGCTGCCGCCGGACGCTTTCGAGAAGTTGCTGCCCGCCGCCTCGGGACCGCCCTCCCGCAGCGATTTCTGAACGGCGCCATGCGTTGGAACGATCGCCAAGCCGGAAACAAGCGCAATGAACGATTCCGAAAAAACCGCCGCCAACGCCACCACGAATGCCGCCGCCGATGCCGGAGACTCCTTTGCCGCATGGATTCCCAGCGCCGAAGAGCGCTACGACATGATAGAGGTGGCCGCATATCACATTGCCGAGCGCTCCGGATTCAGGACCAACCCGCAGGAATGCTGGGCCGCGGCCGAAGAGCACGTCAATTTGATGCTGGATTTGCGCGAGAGCAAGAAAAAGCTCCAGACCCTGGTCGATACCGCGCTGGACGCGGTGGTGATGATGGATTCGGAGGGAAGGATCACCGGCTGGAATCGGCAGGCGGAGCGCATCTTCGGCTGGACCCGCTCGGAAATCATGGGCCGGACTATCCACGCGACCATCATTCCTCTGCGCCACCGCGGTGCGCACGCCGATGGTCTGAAGCATTTCCTCGCTTCAGGCGAAGGGCCGTACATGAACAGGATGATCGAGGCCCAGGCGCTGCACCGGGACGGCCGTGAATTTCCGGTGGAACTCGCGATCGCCGTCATGATCACCGGGGGACAACCCGAGTTCAGCGCGTTCATCCGGGATATCACCGAGCGCAAACGCGCGGAGGCCGAGTTGCGTTCGATGGCCACCACCGATTTCCTGACGGGGCTGGCCAACCGGCGGCATTTCATCGAGCGGATGAGCGACGAGCTGGCGCGCCTGCAACGCCTGGATCAACTGCAAGCCGCGGTATTGATGCTCGACCTGGATTATTTCAAGCATGTCAACGACACCCACGGCCACGCCACGGGTGATGCGCTGCTCAAGCACGTGGCGTCGCTCATGCGCGGCGAATTGCGCAGAATAGACACCGTGGCCCGGGTCGGCGGCGAGGAGTTCGCGATCATCCTGCCCGGCGCCGACGTGGACGAGGCCAGGATTCTAGCCGAGCGCGTCAGGCAAAAAGTCGGGGCAAGCCCGCTCACCCTCGGCGAATCGGCCGTTCTGGTCAGCGTGAGCATAGGCATCGCGGTGATGCGGACCAACGATGGCAGCGCCGACGCCGCTCTGATACGCGCCGATGAGGCGCTCTATCGCGCCAAGAGCAACGGGCGCGACCGGGTGGAAGTGGCTGCGTAGAGCGTCCGGCCGCGACTCCTGCCGCAATTTCGGTGCACGCGACAATATGGCCTCCGCTCCCCGGCCGGCCTAGATTCCCGAATCCGCGAGACAGTGTCGAGAGATCTTACAGTTGCTGCTTTTTCGGCGATCCGGGCATTGAAGACCAGATTTATGTGTTTGAAATATAGGAATAAAATTTATTCGGCACGATTCGTGCTTACATACTCGACACGGAAGATACTCGTGGAATGCCAGCCATCGATCTGCAAGCGGCATCCACATGGCAGTGGCCGTAAGTGCAGCGCCTAGTGGTTCCAAGCAATCCAACTTGAGCGATATTAAACATGAAACACCTGAATAAATTTTTTGCCGCGCTGGCGCTTGCGTTGGCGGCGCCCTCCGCCAACGCGATACCCACTTTGCAGCTGGACATCGCGGGCGGAACCTACGATACGGCGACGCAGACGATCGTGTCGACCGGCAACACCTTTTCGCTCTATGCCTACGGCCTCGGCGCAGGACCGCAGGCGATCTCGCTGACTGACAAGTTTTTCGTTTCCATGGCGCTGGTGCCGGCCACGACGACCGGCGGAGGCTACGGTTCTTTCACGGTTAATGGAACCACGGTCAATGTCACTTCCGACATGACCGCCGGCGGGCCTCCGCTCGAATCGACCGGTGTGATCGATCCGGGCGACCTCGCCACGCACGGCGTTTTTCCGACATACTTTGCCGAGACCGGTTTCTTTTTTGATTCCGGCGTTCAATCCGCGCAATACAACACGCAGGATCATGCCGGGTGGGGACCGCAGGTCGGCACGGGAATGTACTACAAGCAATTGAATTTCGACATTTCGGGTCTGGCGCCGGGCTTGGGCATCCACTTCGACCTCTATAACCAGGCCCTGATAACCAAGTGCAAGAACAAGGTGTGCTCACCCTTGGATATCGACATCAACCAGTTCGCCCCGTTTTCCCACGATGCCGAGGGACTTGTGACGGCCGTCCCCGAACCTTCAGGCTACGCGATGTTCCTGGCCGGTCTCGGATTGCTCGGTTTCATGCTGACGGCGAGGAAGCGGAAAGCGGCGTAATCGTCCCGTCTGCGGACGGGTTTTTGCGAAGGCTTGCGGAGGCTTCATGCTTTATAGACTCTATCGTGCCTGGCGCCTTTATTTTGCCCTCAACTATACCTGGCGCCTCGCCTGGTATAAGGCGGCTTACCGGCAGGCGCTTCTCGACTAGATTGGCAGCGCCGCCTCGGGCGTGAACCAGGTGGCGCAGGTCGAGCATGCGCGCCGGCGCCGGCCTTGAGCGTGTCCGGATAGCCTGCCCGTCGCGGCATCGCCTTGCGCTGCAAGGACACCAAAACCTGCTCGCACCTACCCGGCACCATCCTGATAAGCTTGTGCGCCCAGCCAGCCGCAATGCAGCGCGGGAGGCATGGCGCCGGCATTCGGCCGGGACTTTCGCGACGAACGGCCGGCGCGAATGAAGCGAATAAATTGAAGCGAATATGAAACAGCCGCAGAGCCAGTCGACGGTCGAGCCCCGCTTTCGCCATTGGCGCCGCAATGCCAACACCATAGCCGCCGGCAATCTACTCACCAATCTGGGTTGGTCCGCGGCTTTCGCTTTTCTGCCCCTGGTAGTGCAGGACATGACGACCGGCGGCAGCCTGGAGTTGTGGGTGGGGGTGATTTCCTTCGCGTACTTCTGCACAAGCTGCTTGTTCACGCCGGTGTGGGGCGTGCTGGCCGATCACTACGGGCGCAAGAGCATGGTGCTGCGCGCCGGCCTGGGCATGGGGGTGGGCTTCACGCTCACCTCGTTTGTGGACAATCCGCTGCATCTGCTGCTGGCGATGACACTGGTTGGCCTGGCCAATGGCTACGTGCCTGCGGGCCAGATCCTGGTGGCGACGAACACGCCGCGCGACAGGGTCGGCGGCGCGCTCGCCTTTACCCAGGCCTTTGCCTGGATCGGCAATATGCTGGGCCCCATGGCGGGCGCGGCCCTGATCGGTTTTCTGTCGCAGCCCGGCGATCTCTTCATCCTGGCGGGCGCAACCACGATGGCCGCGGGCCTGCTGGCCCTCTTCATGTTGCGCGAGAGCCATGTGCGGCCGGCGCATTCGCTGCGCTTCAATATGCGCGCCGATCTGAAACGTCTATGGCAGGTGCCGCAACTGAAGCTGCTCTATTACCTGAACCTCACCTTTGCCTTTACCGTAATCGGCGCCCATACCGTGGTGTCGCTGTTCGCGATACGCCTGCTCGAAACCATGCCGGACTACGGCGGCTACGGCGTGGCGACCTGGATCGCCGCGCCCGCCGTTGGCTTCACGATCGTCAGCGTGGCGATCCTGCCCTTCTGGGGCCGGGTGCTAAACCGGCACGAGCCGGCACGCATACTCAAGTGGCAGCTCGCCGGAAGTTTCGCCACCAGCCTGCTGCTGCCCCTGGTGCAGGATCCGCTGCAACTGACCCTGGCCCGGGTGCTGTTCGCGGTCTTTGTCGCCGGCCTCGCACCGACATTGATCCGCATGGTGCGCGAGCGCGCGCCCAGAGGCATGGATGCGCGCACGCTCTCCTATGGCACGGCGGTGCAGCAGATGGGCAACGCCAGCGCGCCCCTGCTGGCCGGCGTGATGGCGCCTTACCTGGGGCTGCGCGCCTTCTTCGTTCTCGCCAGTTGCATGCTGCTGGTCTCGCTGGTGCTGTGGGGCAGGGTGGTGCGGCAGTCCGAGCCGGAACCGCGTTGATATGCCATGCGTTGCCTGCGGCATCGATCTGCACATCTGGCCGCAGGCGGCTTTGTGCGTAGTGGCACATCCTTTACAGTTTATACCGGACACATCCTTTACAGTTTT
>CAYNVY010000027.1:0-29481 GCA_964400745.1 uncultured Enterobacteriaceae bacterium
AATTGCTGACCAGGCCGAGCGACACGCGGATCGCGCCGGCGCTCTTGCCGCCGCGCTGCTGCATGACCTGAAGAAATCGCGGGAGCGTGATGTCCTTGCCCTGCTGTGCGATGCCCGCGCGCATGTCATCTTCCGTCAGCCCCTCTGCCGCCTCCCCCGCGCCGGGATTGCAGAAGCATCCGGTTCTGAGCGAGATCCGCTGCAATCCCGCGAGTTCTTCGATGCGCCGGTAGTCGAGCAGAAGGCCGTTCGGGTCGTAGAAATTTGCCGTCACCGTGCCGCCCCGCATGGTCGCGTTCCCCGGCCCGTAGATGCGCACCATGGGGCGTCCGTTGCTGTGGCGCAAGGCGAGGAGTTCGGTGATCAGCCATTCGGTCAGGCAGCCGACGCGCGTCCGGATGGTGTCGATGCCGATGCGCTCCAGATGGCGGATGCCGATTTCCACCGCGGGAATGCTCAGGAAATCCAGCGTGCCGTCCTCGAAGCCCGCTTCGCCCGCTGCCAGCACGTGCAGCCTGCCCTGCACGGTGGCGAAATTCACCGTGCCGCCCGCAAACCACGGGCGCCGCAGGCTTTGCAGCGTCGCGTTGCGCACGAGCAGACAGCCGACACCGGTGGGATATCCGAACATCTTGTAGAAGGAGACCGCCACGAAGTCGGGTGTCACGGCTCGCAGGTCCAGGCGATTCGTCGGCACGAACGCCGCTGCGTCCAGAAGCACGTGCCAGCCGCGCTCGCGCGCCGCCTCGATCAGCGATAGCGGATGCTTCACGCCGGAGAAGTTGGACTGCGCGGGGAAGGCGAACAAGTTGGCGTGGGAACGATCGGCCAGGTCGAGGAGCGCGTACAGCTTCGGCTGGTCGGCGCGCAATTCCGGCACTGTCAGGGGGGCGTAGTCCACCAGGGCGCCCTTCGCGCGCGCGAATTCCCGGATCCCGTTTACCGAATTGTGATTGTCCCCCATCAGGAGATAGCGCCCGCCCGGGCCGAAGGGATAGGACTCGCCAACGAGCTTCAGCGCGCCAGAGGCGTTCAGCGTGAAGATCGCCGTGTAATCGCCCTCGCCGTTGAAGTAGGCCAGCACCGCCGCGCGCGCCCGCTCTACCGCCTGCGTCATCGCCGTCGAACTCGGGTTCGCCGAGTGTGGATTGCCGAATACGTGCTTCCCGAGCAGATCGGCGTGCTCGCTGACTTGCGAGTCGGCGTGGAGTGCCGCCCCGGTATAGTCGAGGTAGGCGTGCCCGTGCAGATCGATGCGGCTGTACTCCCGCGCGCGCAACTCGTCGAGCGCTTTCGTGCCGGCGTAGGCCGGATGCAGGGCGAGGAAATGCTCGAACGTTGTCACGAGCGAATTCTATCGCTTTCCCGGCAATCCGGATGCCTCGGCATTGCGTTTGCTCACGGCGTCGATATCTCAAGACTGGAGATTTGCGTTTCAGTCCGGAGTATGCGCGCGCAGCCGGTTCAATTTGCTCGCCAGCGCGTCGGCCGAGATCTCGCCCAGATGGGTATCGACCAAACGCCCGGCACCATCGTAGAAGAGAGTGGTCGGCAAACCTCGCGAACCGACCTCGCGCGCGATTCCCCCGGCTGGATCCAGCAGCACATTGGCGATGTTCAGTCCGGCGGTGTCGAAATAGCGCTGTGCAGTCGTTCCGCCTTCACCCTGATTGGCAAACACAAAGCGCACGCCCGAGCGCACGCCCGCCTCGCGCTGTTGCGCCGCGGCGAGCAGCGGCATTTCGCGGCGGCAGGGTGGGCACCAGGTCGCCCATAAATTGATCACCATGGGCTGTCCCGCAGCCAGCACGGCAAGGTCGACCGGCTCGCCCGCGAGCGTCGTCAACGCGACTTTCGGCAAAGCCGTGTTTTCCATGAGACGTATCGCGCCGAACATCGCCCCCCAGGCAAGCGCAGCCGCCGCCAGGCCCACGGCCAGCGGTTTGGCGACTACCCGCCGGAACCAGTCCCAATCGCGCGCGCCCTGCGGCTGGCGCAAAGGACTGTTCATTTGCAGTTGTTATGCAATTTCCACTTCTCGGCATGTCCCATCGCAATGGCGAAATCAGGAACCTTGCACCGCTCCTGTTCCGCCTTGCTCAAGACCGGATTGTCCGCCGCGATCGAAGCCGGGGGCTGCGCCAGGCGCGCATCCGGCGCATTGGCGACAAGACCGTTGGCCCAGTAGATGACGCCGAAGAAAGCCGCCACGACGGCGATCTGGGCGAACCCGACCATTTGAATCTCGCTCCTTTCCGCGATCTCGCAAACGCCGCCGGGGCAAAGCTGCGCCTTGTCTTTGTTGAACAGATTGTAGACGACGCAACCGATGCAGATGCCGAAGGCGGTTTCGAAAAACAGCAGCAGCAGGCATAGGGCGCAGACGATCAGGTTGACCGGGCCGCGCACGTTCTGGTACACCAACAGATACATCATTAAAGCCGCCAAGGCGAAACCGATTCCCCAGGCGAAGCGCTTTTGCGGCGCGCCTACATATTCCGGTTGCTGTCTGCGTACGGCGAGACGCCCGAGCACCAGGCTGGGCGCGTACTTCGGATTGATGAATACCCGAATGGAAAAATCGACGAAGAACGCGATCACGACGAGTTTGGTGGGCGCGAAATTGCCGTTGAACCAGGCATTCAGGAAGGCGACCATGGCGACCAGAAACAGGATGCCGGCGCCGGCGCGCGCCTCGCGCTCGTTCAACACCGGGACTGCGTATTCCGGCATGCGTTCGCCGAACTGCAGAAACTTGCTCATAAGTCGATTCCGTTCAATGAAAATGCAGACGCAGGCGCCATTTCTACCTGTATTTCTACCTTTGTCTGCTCCGGGTGTAAGCGTCAGGAGAACGTCGCGCCGCCGTGGCGTGCAAGGTGAAAAGTGGCATCTGCGACCATGCGTTCAATGATAACCGATGCCGGTTCGATAGCGTGCACCAAGCCGGCCGCTTCGCCGAACCAGACGCCGGTATGTTCAGGATCACCGTCGGCGAACGCCTTGCGGTAACGCGGGCCCTCTACGGCAATCTCGGCTTCGAGCGCGGCTTCGCGGCCGTGCCAGCGATCGGTGAAGGCATTGCGACGAATCCGTGCGGTAAACCCTTTGGGCCACTGAAGCTGCCGGGCGATGTCCGCCACCTTTGTACGCAGCGTGCCGTCGCCGTTCGTTTCGACGATAGCGTCATGGTGGCGTTCGTTCACCAGCGCTTCTTTTGCGGCCCAGAGGCGTGTGCCTAGCAGAACGCCATCCGCACCGAGGAGCAACGCCGCGGCGAGACCGCGCCCGTCCGCGATGCCTCCCGCCGCAAGCAGCAGCGTGCCCGGCGCGCTTTTCGCCAGAAAATCCGCAGCTTCGGGCACGAAGCTGAACGTGCCGCGCAGCGCGCCGTGCCCCCCGGCTTCGGCGCCCTGCGCCACCACCACTTCGGCACCGACATCGACCGCGTCGGCCACATGATCCATGTCCTGGCACTGGCAGATCATCAGCGCGCCGGCGCCGCGGATGGCATCGGCGAAAGGTCTAGGGTCGCCGAAGGACAGCATCACCGCCGCCGGCCGGTGTTTCAGCGCGTCGGTGAGGATAGACGGAGACTTGCGCACAGACCAGGTGATGAAACCGACCCCGACGCGTTGATCGCCGGCGGCACCGAACTGCTCCTCCAGCCAGGCCGGATCGCCGTATCCGCCGCCTATCAGGCCCAATCCGCCTGCGCGCGAAACAGCCGCGGCCAACGCGCCGCCGCCGGCAAAAGCCATCGGCGCGGATACGATCGGATAACGCAGGTTCAAGCTGCGGGTGAGCCGGGTGGAGAATGTCGTCATCGATGCCGTTCCTTAAAGCACGCTTGCCGACTCTGGCGTTTCGTCGGACAAGGGCATCTTCAATTTCACCTCTTGCGTACTCTCGCCGGGATTAGTCATTTCTTGCGAAGATCCGCGCGTACCGCGCACCCGCTTACTTCAGGTTGGCCGCTATCTGCCGGATCCGCTCGGGCGTGTGCTCGCCTGCGAGCGGTGTCCCCGGGATCAAATGCTTTCCCATTGCCAAAGGCCCGATCAGAACCGGCTCGAATCCGATCTCGCGCACCAGGCCCGACGCCGTCGCGACCGCGCCTGCGTCGTCCCCGGCCATCGGAATCCCGGTTCGCTCGCCCTGCTGACGCGCGATCTCAGGCAGCCGCGCGGCGCCGATCGCGTTGAAGGCGCGCACCAGGCGCGCACCCGGCAACAACTCCGCCGAGGCGAGGCCGGCGCCCTTCTCCCGGGCCCAGGTCGCTATCTCCCCATCGCGCCCGGGAAACGGATTGCAGGCGTCGATCACCACCTTGCCCTTGATCAGGTCGGCCAGATCCCGGCCGAGTTGCGGCAGCGCGCCGTAAGGTACCGCCATCAGCAGCACCTCGCCGAATGCGGCCGCTTCGCGCGACGTTCCGGCCAGAGCGTTCTGCCCGAGGCTTGCTGCCAGCGCCTTGTCGTGCGCCAGATCGAGCGAGGAGAACATGACGGCATGGCCGGCCTTGACCCAGAGCGCCCCGATTGTTCCACCCACCCTTCCCGAGCCGATGATCCCGATCTTCATTTTTCCGGGTTTGTCGTCCGCCGCACGCGCCGCGGCGGACAGGCCGGCGAAGACCAGGCTTCCCGCGGCAATCCCGGCGATCCGAAGAAACCGGCGACGGGCATGATTCAAGGCATCGTTCGAGTTCATCGCAGTTCTCCTGGTTTATGGTGGCGCACCTTGTCATCGCAATTGCGCCAGGCTTCGACGCTAGGCTTCAATTTTGCACTCGGTATCGTCGATGGACAAGAACCAGCGTGCATTCAGCCATTCATCATGCAATCGCAGTTCGAAGGCACCGACCTGGACCTGGGTCGGACGCCTTGTGGGTCGGACGCATTTCGACCTGAACCGCAGAGCAGCTTGATTATTGTCAAAGCCCTGCATCTCACATCGACAGATAATCATGGCTCGCTCAAGACACTTACCTCCTCCCTGATTCTTGAGCGCTTGGGCCCGAGACAAGTTGTTCCGGGCTCTTTTTCTTTCTGGTGCGCGGAAAGCGTCGAATTCGTCCTGCGTGAAATGGTAATTCTGTCAAGCGGCGGCACCCTGTCGAGCGGATCTGCACAGCAGCCGTCATCGAGGAATTTGTGCCCGTGAGTCAGGCCGTAATCGGCCTTCTTCTCGAGAATCCGCTGATTCTTCTGTTCAGCGTCATCGCGGTCGGATACCCGCTGGGCCGGATCAAGATCGCGGGGATAAGCCTGGGCGTGGCCGCGGTCCTGTTCTCCGGGCTGGCGGTCGGCGCGCTGCATCCCCAGATGAAACTGCCGGAGTTCGTCTACCAGCTCGGCCTGGTGCTTTTCGTCTATACGGTAGGACTGAGCAACGGGCCCGGGTTCTTCGCGTCCTTCCGCCTGCGCGGACTGCGCGATAACCTCTTCGTCGCGCTCATTCTGATATTCGGCGCCGGGCTATCCGTCGTAATCGGGACGCTGCTCCAACTGCGCCCCGCGTTGGCGGCGGGTGTGTTTGCCGGAAGCATGACCAACACGCCGGCCCTGGCCGCGCTGATGGACGCGATCAAGTCGACTTGGCCGCCGGGCGAACTGGAGGCCGCTTTGGCCGATTCAGTGGTCGGTTACTCGGTCACCTATCCGGTGGGCGTAATCGGGATGATCGTGGCGCTCGCGCTGGCCCAGAAGATCTGGCGCGTCGACTACGCCGCCGAGGCGCAGCAACTGCGTACACTGGGCGCCTCGGTGCCGCAACTCTCGAGCATGACGCTGCGGGTAACACGGCCCGCGGCGGTGGGCCTTGCACTGAGCGATCTGCACCACACGCAGCGATGGAATGTGGCCTTCGGCAGGCTGCGCCGAGGCGGGAATACGCAATTGGTCACTGCTGAAACGACCTTCCTGCTCGGTGACCTCGTCACCGTCGTGGGCACAGCGGAAGATCTGGAAGCAGTCATCGCATTTCTCGGCGAGACGAGCCCCGAGCAGATCGACCTGGACCGCGACGAACTGGACTACCGGCGGATCTTTGTCTCCAGCCCGCAGGTCGTCGGTCGACGGCTGCGCGAGCTCGATCTGGCACACCGTTTCGGCGCGGTGGTGACGCGGCTGCGGCGCGGGGATGTGGAGTTCGTGCCGCACGGCGACACCGTGCTCGAGCCGGGGGACCGCATTCGCGTCCTCACGCAACGGACCTGCCTGCCCGAAGTGACCGAGTTCTTCGGCGACTCCTACAGGGCGCTGAGCGAAATCGACATTCTGGCTTTCAGCATTGGGCTAGGACTGGGGCTGCTTCTCGGACTGGTGCCTATCCCTTTGCCGGGGGGAATCACGCTGCGTCTCGGATTGGCCGGCGGACCGCTTCTGGGCGCTTTGGTGCTTGGTGCGCGCGGTCGCATGGGCCCCATGAACTGGACGCTTCCCTATAGCGCCAACCTCACCTTGCGCCAGACCGGGCTCGTCCTGTTTCTCGCCGGAATCGGCACGCGCTCGGGAGAGGCCTTCTTTTCCACGCTGCAGCGGGCTGACGGAGCCTACATCCTGCTCGCAGGCGCCCTGATCACCTGCAGCGTGGCCGTACTCGCGCTCTGGATCGGACACCGGGTGCTCAAGATGCCTCTGAGCCTGCTCGGTGGAATGCTGGGCGGGCTGCAGACGCAACCGGCGGTGCTGGGATTTGCGCTGGAGCAGTCGAAGAACGAGTTGCCGAACCTGGGCTATGCCACGGTGTATCCGACCGCCATCGTGCTCAAGATCATCCTCGCCCAGGTGGTGTTGGTGCTGTTGCGCTGATTGCGACCCCGCGGCGTCGCTGCGGCTGTGCAAGGCTGCGCCGCCCGGATCTGCACAACTGCGGCGGGGTTCGCCCGCGCATCAAGCGGCGCTGCGACTTGCGCGGTCGCCGCCTACTGCACGAACGCGACGGTGCAGTTCATTGCCTCGGCGGCGGGAATGGCGATGCCCTCGCGCAGTTGCCTCGTCGAGAATCCGCCGTCGTGCAAGGCGCGCTGCGCAGCGGCCAAGTCGCGCACCCTGATGGTCACCATCGCCATATAGGCGTCGCGCTTGCGGCCGTCGAAGTCATTCGGGTCGCACGCCAGAGTGCCCAGCATCGTGCGCAATGCCGCGGGGGTCACAAGCTCGATTTCGCCCTGGCCCGCCCGGATGCGCGCGCCGCCATCCGCACCGGCTGCCGCCGGCCGATCGAGGATACGTTCATACTTCGCGATCTCGCCTGCCGGGTCGGGTACCGCGATGGTGAAAGACGCGATGCCCAGCGCGCCGTTGCGGTGTGCCAGGAACGGTGCGTGCCAGACGAACTGCGGCGTCTCGTGCCTGCAATAGTAAAAGCGCCCGCCCTGCAGCGCGCCGCGCGGCAGGCGCACCGTGGTGAAGCGCGCCTCCTCTTCGACGCTCGATCCCGGCAGCGTCAGCTTGCGCGACAGGGGCTGCGGCGCACCGGCCGGAAATCCGCGCGCCACCAATTCGCGCTGAATGGCTTGGACGTCGCCGGCTTTGAGCACCAGGCCATCCAGACCTATCGGCCCGTCCAGCAGATCGGGGCGAATGCTCATCCCGGCCGGCGGAAAACCGATGAGTTCGAGGTAATCGCTCTCGAACACCATCAGGTGATTGCTGGATCCGGCCGTATGCAAGCCTCGATCGGTCAGGGTGAAGCCCATGCGCTTGAAAATGGCTTCAGCCTCGTCCATGCGCTCGCGCACGCTGATCACTGCATGGTCAATCGGGCATTGCGTGACGGCGGGCATATCTCAATCCTTTGGTGGCACGGCTTGGCGATTCTACGCGAGGTGCGCGCGATTCAACGCAGCCAGTCTTCGCTTCGGTTCCACAACTCCGCGGCGAGAGCGGTGTCCTGCGCGACTCTGCTGGGTTTTTTTGGACGGCACTCGTCGTAGTACAGCCCGGTTTCGGTCGCTAAACTAGGGGCAGTGGCGCAGTGCAAAGTAGTCCTGGCACCTTTTTCCGGTGAAATCGTCGCGAGTTTCATGATAGCGCGCAAGGGCCAGGGCAATGAGCGCCAGACGTCGGTTCCCACCACCCCCGGGTGCAGGGAATAGGTCGAGACGCCGCTGCCGTTCAGCCTGCGGCCCAGTTCGGCGCTGAACAGAACGTTGGCCAGTTTGGAAACGCAATACTCCGTCAATGCTGTTGCCGTGCGCGTGCGTTCGCGTACGGCCTGCCAGTCGATTCCCGCTGCGCGGTAGTGCGCTTTGCTCGCCACGGTCACGATCCGCCCCGGCGCCGAAGCCTTCATGCGATCGACCAGCAATCGGGTGAGCAGGAAGTGGCCCACATGATTGACGCCGAAGGCGAGCTCGAAGCCGCTCTTGGTAAAACCGCGCGCGCCCGCCAAACCCGCATTGTTGATCAACAAGTGCAGCGGCAGGCCGCGCGCGAGGAATGTCTCGGCGCATAGCCGCACGGATTCAAGATCACCCAGATCGAGCGGCAGAAATTCAAGCACGCCGCTACCCGGAACGGAACGGATTTCGTCGAGAACAGATTGCGCGCGTTCGGCAGAGCGGCAGGCGGCGAACACGTGCGCGCCCTGCTGCGCCAATTCCAAAGCCGCGACACGCCCTATGCCCGTGTTCGCGCCGGTGACGAGTACTACGCGTCCGTCAAGCGGCCTGCCGTTCAGTTGAGCCATATGCGATTCTACCTATAGGGTAAGGCGGCGAGTTCGGCACGGGATCAGCTCTCGCCTCGAAGCTGGGGCGTCGGCTGCGAAATTTTTTCCGGGCACCAGGCGCCGCCCGGTCGCGCACTTAGGCCGAAACCGCTTCCGTGCCGACCCAGCCTATGCCCAACTCGTCCAGCTTCTCCTGCATGGGAATCCCGGTGAGGGGATCCCAGCCCATGAGGACATAAAACGTTCGTTTCGCCCTGGCCATCGCCTCCGGGTCGATGGCGGTGCCTTTCAATGCGCCCCGCGGCGTGGAAGAGAAGAAGCGCTTGGGCAGTTGATCGTCAGCCGCCGTCAAACCCTCCCTGAGATTGAACACGCGGGCCATGGTGGCGACGCGCTCGCCCTGGCGCATGGCCTCGAAATCGGTGTAATCCCACCCGGTGAGGGCGCGCAGCATCTCCACCTGCTGCCGCAGGGTCCAGGGAACGAAATTGCAGGTGACCAGAGAATCGGAAAAATTCCGCAACAAATGCAGGTTCTTCACTCTGTCCACTTTGGCCGTGCTCAGGTCATTGGCGGGCAGGGGTTCGAGACTGTCCAGGCTGCGCACACCGTCCATGCCGCGCCCTTCCTGCATGAAAAAAGTGTCGTGCGCGCCGGCCATGTGGTCGGCGCCCTGCGCGGCGATGGAATAGATCAGTCCCAGACCCTGTTTCAAGCGGGGCTCGTGCATGCCGAACTCGACACCCTTGACCTGCATCGCCAGCTCCGCCGCGCCGCGCCCGATGCGCTCGGCGGCCTTGCGGCTGCCGTCGGCCAGGACGTCGCCTATGCCCTGCCGCTGCGCGATGAGTTCGATCACTTTCAGCATGGCATCGGCATTGCCGAAGCGCAGATCGAGGCCGCCGGTGTCTTCCAGTGTCAGTATCCCCTTCTCGAAGCACTCCATGGCGAAGGCGATGGTGCCGCCCAGGGAAATCGTGTCCAGCGAATAGACCGAACAAAGCTCGTTCGCGCGGCAGATGGCCGCGAGATCGTTGATGCCGAGCAGCGAGCCCAGCGCGGCCAGCGTTTCGTACTCGGGACCGCCGTTCCTGGGATCCACCTTGTAGGTTTCGTTTTCGAGCTCCACCACCTTCTTGCAGCGGATCTGGCACGAGGGGCAGGCCTCCATGCCGACCCGGTAGTTGTCGCGCAGCACGTCGGCCTGGATCATCCCCGCATCCTCGAACTGCCCGTCGCTCCAGTTGCGGATCGGCAGGTTGCCGATGGCGTTCCCGCTCACCATGCCGGCGCCGGTGCCGAGTTCGTGAAAGCCCTTGGCAATGCTGAAATTCATGTAATTGGTGTTCATCCAGCGTGCGAGATCGCGCATCTTCTCCGGCTCCGCCGCCTGCGGAGCGGTCTTGCCCTTGACCGCGACGCACTTGAGGTTCTTCGATCCCATCACCGCCCCGAGGCCGCCGCGGCCGGCCGCGTTGCGCAGGTCGGTCATGATGCAGGAGATCGCGGCCAGGTTCTCGCCGGCCGGGCCGATGGCTGCCGTCCGCACGCGCTTCTCGCCCAATTCGGCTTCGATGGCGTCCTGGGTTTGCAGTACCGTCTGCCCCCACAGATGCGACGCGTCCTTGATTTCGACCTCGCCATCGTTGATCCACAGGTATGCCGGACGATCGGCTTTGCCCTGGATCACCAGGGCATCGAAACCCGCGCGCTTGAGTTCGTAGCCGAAGAATCCCCCCGCTTCGCATTTCGCGATGCCGCCTGAGAGCGGTGACTTGGCCCCGATGCAAAGGCGGGAGGCACCCGGCAGCACCGTGCCCGTTACCGGACCGGGGGCGAAGACGAGGAGATTCCCGGGGGAAAGGGCGTCTGCCCGGGGCTCGAGTTCTTTCAGCAGGTAGTAGCTGAGGATGCCGGCGCCGCCCAGGTAGCGCCGGTAGAAAAGTTCGCTCTGCTCCTCGGTCCAGATGCGGCCGCTGGACAGATCGACCCGCAAAATCTTGTTGGCAATTCCCTTGACCATGGTGCTCAGGCTCCTTCGATACAACGATGGACGCGCACGGATCAGCCCCCCTCGATCGGTGGAAATACCAGAAGCAAGGACCCGTCGGACAGCACATCGGAGGGTTTGGCAAGCGTGCCGTTCAACGCGGCGTTCCAGGGCTCGTTCATGTCCATGCCCAGCGTCATCAACAGTTCGCGCACGGTCAGATGATCTTCCAGATCCAGTTCCGCCTTTGACTGCCCGCCCTGATTAAAGCGCTGAAGCGGACCAAGCATTTCCACTGTCACTCGCATCTGTCCCCGTCCATGAGCACGCGGTCGGCGCCTCCCTGTCGGCATCTCCCCGTCCGCACCTCTATTTGCGCCTGCATTATAAGCAATCCTGCTCGGTCCATTGCTATGCTCGCGTGCCTGGTCCGGGCATCATGACTTCCCGCGCCGCTTTGTCGCCGCTGACAACGGGTTCCCCGGTCTCCGAGCGCAGCCCGGCCGGAATATAAATCGCGGTTCGGCTCGTAGCGCGTACCGGCACATCCAAATCCGAGCCGCCGTAACGGCGCCAGTCGCGCATCCAATACAGATCGTCGGCAAGCTCCAGCATGCCCGGGGTTTTCCGATCACCGATCAGCACCCCCAAAACCCTGAGGCCCAGTTCCGTTTTCGTGCGCGCGAGTGCGGCAATCGTACCCGGGGTTGCGCCAAACTCGCCATCCGAAGCGATGAGGAGGTCGGCCAGCTGCCAGCGCTCCTCTGCAAGGCGTTCGACGACGCGCTCGATCGGGCCGCAGACGTCCGTGCCGCCGCGAAACCCCTGGCCGAGGAATTGCGCCAACTGAACGATGCCCGCCACGTCCACCCGGACCTCCAGTTCCACGATTTCGCTCGGGCCGCCGAACGCGAATACGTGGCATGCGCGCTGCTGCGCATGAGCGGTCCGCATGGCTTCCAGCACGACTGCCTTCGCCACCGCTTCGGGTCCGCCCTGCATGGAGCCGGAGGTGTCGACGCAGATCAACATCGGACCCGCTTCCATGCGCAGATCCGGCGCGCGCCGCGGACTGGTCCGCCAGACGGGCACGCGCTCGTGCACCACTTCGCGCATGCGATCGTCTTCTTCGTAGGTCAGCAGGCTGCGCTCGGCGTGCCGCGCGTGCCAAACGAGGCGCAGCCGCCGATGCGTCAGCAGCATGGCCTCCGAAGGCAGCATGCGCGCCATGCGGCCCGAGCGGTAGACGCTGCGCGTGTCGCCGGGCATTTCCGGAACGTGCGTGACGCGGATGCTGGGGCGCAGCACGGTCGAGCGTTCCATCAGCTGCAACTCGCGCCGGTTCGATTGCTGCGGATCTGCGCTGACCTTGGCGCGGCCGAGCTGCCGGATGAGGCGCGAGAGTTCGGGTAGCGCCTCGATCAGATGCCGGATGCGCACGATTTCCTGCCAGCCTTGGCTGCGGAGCAAGCCGCGCAGCATGTCCCAGTTGGTGTTCTTGAGAATGTCTTCCGACCTGCCGAACACCGCCTCCAGCTCATCGATCAGATCGTGCCGTTCCTGCCAGTCCGCGGCAAACGCGGCCAGGGCTCGGGCGACGGCGGCGTCCTCGCTGTCTCCGCGGTCGACATAATCCACGATCAGATCGAGATGCCACAGCATCGAACTCAGAATCTGATCGGTAAGTTCGGCGCGATCGCGGCACATGAGCGGCAGGTCCAGCCGCCGGAACACCGCACGCAGCGCAGCCGCCAAGGGCGCATTCGGCCACTGTGTGCTCGCTTCGTCCAGCGTGTCGCCCGCCAGCAGCGCCTCGCGCAGGCTCTGCAGCGCGCGCAGCCTGGGTGCGAGCGAACCCTGCGAATTGATCAGGCTTCCCAGCCAAAGGTCGCGCGGCAAGAGATCGAGCGCGGCCAGTTGCGCTTCGCGCCGCTCGAACAGCAACGGCGTCGCGTCGCTGCTGTCGGGTTTCACGGTTCGAGCGGTTCGTGGGCCACGGGCTCGGGCTGAGTGCCCGGATCGACCGGCAGGCGCGGCAGTGCGGCAAATGCGGCGCGTGCCTCTGCGGCGCGCCGCGCGAGCCCCACGAGCGCATGCTGCGTCGCCTCCAGGTTGGGATCGACGCGCCCGGCGAAATCAAGATCGAGCCAAAGGCTTTGCCCGGCATAGGCCGCAAGCTCCGCGCGTCGCGCACCGAGTTCGTCGGCGTAGCCGGCGATGCGCGCTATCAGTTCGTCGAGTTGGCGCAGCCGCGCGCCAATGTGAGCCTCGCCGTAGCGGCGGCGGCGCGTATAGCGCATTCGCGCCACCTGGGACGCCCCCTTGGCGTCGTTTGCGCGCTCATCGACGTCGGTGCTGAACTTGAGCCTGCCGGAGCCGTCATAGTCGAGGTCATCGGCCTCCTGCTCCAGCGCCGCCTGCGCTTCGAACGCTTCCACCACGCGCGTGAGCCGCGGCGGCGACAGCGCTTCGTGCATGCCGAGCCGGGTCAACAGCCAGTCGCCGAGAGCGGCCTGGCCTGCGGCATCGTGCGCCGCACACCAAGGCAGCAACCAAAGGTCCCACAGACTGAGTTCGGAGCGTCCGTCAGTGGCTGCAGCCACTTTCAGCAGCCACACGATCTTCGCCCAACGCCGGTCGGAGACATAGATCTCGCCGCCTTCGAGGTACTGGCGCAACTCGGCCAGCAGCCTCGCCGTCTCCTCGGTGAGGCAGACTTCGCCGGCCGCTTGCGAAATCGCGTCGCGATCGGCCTTTTCAAGCGCGTCCCCGGCAAGCGGACCGCTACGGCCGTCCAAGGCCATCAATTGCCGAAAACCCTCGGCACTGACCGGCCCCACCGGCAGCCGGATCAGAAAACGGTCGAAAAAAGCTTCGGCGATCTCATCGGCAGGAACCTCGTTGGTCGCACCGATAACGCTTATCAGCGGGCAGTCCTGACGGCCTGCGCCGTTGTCGAATTTGCGTTCGTTCAGCAGCGTGAGCAAGGCGTTGAGAATCGCACTGTTCGCCTTGAATACCTCGTCGATAAATGCGATCGATGCCTGCGGCAGGTAGCCCGCCGTCTGACGCTCGTAGCGGTCCTGCTCCAGCGCGCTGATGGACAGCGGACCGAACAACTCCTCCGGCACCGAGAAGCGCGTCAGCAGGCGCTCGAAGTAATGCGCATCTTCGAAGGCGAAATGCAGGCGCCGCGCGAGTTCGCTCTTGGCCGTGCCGGGAGGTCCGATGAGCAGGGTGTGCTCTCCGGCGAGTGCCGCGAGCAGCGCCAGGCGCACCTGACGGCGGCGCTCGACCAACCCATCCTCGAGCGCGTCGAGAAGCGCGGCCAGTCGTTCCTTGAGCGGGCGCAATTGCATATTCATCGCCATATGATAACCGCTCTAGGCAATAACTCTTCTGCGCCGGAATTCCCACGGTGCGTGAAATATCGTCGCGGATGAAATAGGCAAGAACCATCTTATGGCACTTCCACTTTCGCTATCTCGAGAACATTGCGGTGCCCGGGTAGGTCCAGAATCAGATAATCGAGGCGAGGCTCACGCGGCTGGCGCCGAACGCGCTATCGTCGGGACTTCGGACGGCGCCAGATTGCCCCCCTCATCCTCCCAAGTGCGCAATTCCTCCTTGTGCTGCTGCTTCTCTATCTGGCGGGTGCGGCGGCCGATGGCATAAGCGGCAGCGGTGCATCCGGCCATCGCCAGTGAAAGATAGAAGAATCGGCTGCTGATCATGATTTTCTCCTCTAAGTGGAATACCGGAATCTTCGTAGGGTGTCAGGAAAGCGCTCGGACCGATACCTGGCATTTTTCGGCCAGCGATCGGGGCCTCATCGCCTGTTTTCGGAGGACTGCCGAGCACAAAGGAAGTCTACCCCTTCGAGTTCCGTCAACTCTGTGCGTGGGCGAACGTACGTCGCATATTGTTTGTCGCAAATCCAGCGAGCAGATCGCCGCGACGGAGCAGATGAAGGTGTGCAAGCGTTTCGACTGAGGTATCCGCCCAAAGGGAGTGCGCTCCAATGAAGATTCTTGCCACGGTTCTGGCCGGTGGCAACGGCACCCGGCTGCACCCCCTGACCGTCGAACAGGCAAATCCCTCGGTCCTGATGGAGGGGCTCGAATACGCCAACCGGCGCGGCGATACGGACTTCGGGCATCACATCCTGCCGGCCCTGCCGCATAAGCATCGCGCATTCGCGTACGACTTTTTCCGTAACAAAGTTTCCGGGGTACGACCGCACGAAGAATGCGGCTACTGGCGCGATATCGGCACAGTCGATGCGTTTCGCGCCGCACAGCAGAATGTGCTGGGCCCTGCGCCTCGCGTCAACCTGTACGACCCTGAGTGGCCGATCCGCGGCGATGCCTGCGAGTTCGTACACGAGGGTAACGTGGCAGGCGGTCGGTTTCTCCAAGCCGTTGCAAGCCGGCGTGGAGCAGGCACGCATCGGCGATTAGCCAAGTGCCAAGGCAACGGTAGCGCTTTGCCTGGCCCCAAACGCCAAGCGGCCCCGGAGGGCCGCCTGCTGGTTCAAACCGACTGCTTGTTTGCTTTATTTCCTCGCGGCTTTCACGCCGAGGTAGCACAGCGTGCCGAGGCCGACGAGCGGGAGCGCGACGATGTAGGCGAGGCCGATGAAGGGCGAGGCGAAGAACAGTGCTACGTTTTTCACGTGGTGGGCAATTCCGGCCCAGTTGGCTGCGATCATCTTCGCGCCGTAGTAGGCGGTCAAGGCGACGCTGATGATCGGGAGCGCGAGGACGAACACGAGGCCGAGCAGCGGAGCACCGGCGAGCATCACTACGGTCTTGGTGGCAGCGGTCAGGTGCTCGGTGGCGGCATTGAACTTCTCGACAGCGGCTTCCAATGTGGCGAGCGCGAGTTCCGGGGCGTTCATCGTCAGGTTTTTGGTGTAGGTGCTCATGATGTTCTCCATTAGTTATTTGTTTGCTTGCTTGTCTCCTTATAAGCATGAGCCGTGCCAGGCAGCCCGTCAGACATTAAATCTCACTTTGTTTCATAGCCTTACCTGTGTAATTCACGGTGAGCAGCACAGGCGAACAGCGGTCACCGACGCGCTCCAAGTACATTGTTTTCATGCGGGCACGCCTGACAGAAATAGATAGTTGTTTGTAATCTGTGATATAGGAAAATTCCGCCCTGCCTGTTTTTCCTATGCGTCGGCGGTCATTAGTATGTAACCCGGCTGCCGCCGACGGACAATTCGGCTTCTTGTGGCAAAAAAGCAAAACGCCCCGAAAGGGGCGTGTTTGCTTGCTACTTGGCGGAGAGAGAGGGATTCGAACCCTCGATACGCATTTTGTGCATATACGCCCTTAGCAGGGGCGCGCCTTCGACCACTCGGCCATCTCTCCGGATTTCGCTGAAACTATATCATGCAGGCTGTTCGAGGTCGAAAGCCTTGTGCAGGGCGCGCACGGCGAGCTCCATGTATTTCTCGTCGATGATCACGGCGATCTTGATTTCCGAGGTGGAGATCATCTGGATGTTGATGCCCTCTTCGGCCAGGGTGCGGAACATCTTCCCCGCGACACCGGCGTGGGTGCGCATGCCGACGCCGACCAGGGACACCTTGCATACCTTCGCGTCGCCGCGGATGTTCGTCGCCTTGATGTGGGTCTTCACCTGCTTGTCCAGCACGTCCATCGCCTTGGCGTACTCGCTGCGATTCACCGTGAAGGAGAAATCGGTCATGTTGTCGACGCCGGCGTTCTGAATGATCATGTCGACGTCGACATTGGCCTCGCCGATCGGCCCGAGGATCTGGTAGGCGATGCCAGGGCGGTCGGGCACGCCCGTGACGGTGATCTTGGCTTCATCGCGGCTGAATGCGATTCCGGAGATAACGGCTTTTTCCATTTTTGGGTCATCCTCATACGTAATCAGCGTGCCGGGGCCTTCCTTCTCCTCGAAGGAGGACAGCACGCGCAGTTTCACTTTGTATTTGCCGGCAAATTCGACTGAGCGGATCTGCAGCACCTTCGAGCCAAGGCTCGCCATTTCGAGCATTTCCTCGAACGTGACGGTGTCCAGGCGCCGCGCCTCGGGCACGATGCGCGGGTCGGTGGTGTAGACGCCGTCGACGTCGGTGTAGATCTGGCATTCGTCGGCCTTGAGCGCCGCGGCCAGCGCCACCGCCGAGGTGTCGGAGCCGCCGCGGCCCAGCGTGGTGATGTTGCCTGCGGCATCCACGCCCTGAAACCCGGCGACCACCACGACGTAGCCTGCATCCAGATCGGCGCGCATGCGATTTTCGTCGATGCGCTCGATGCGCGCCTTGGTGAACGCGCTGTCGGTCAGCACCTTGACCTGCCCGCCGGTGTAGCTCTTGGCTTTCAGACCCAGTTCCATCAGCGCCATCGACAGCAGGCCGATGGTGACCTGCTCGCCGGTGGAGGCGACCACGTCGAGCTCGCGCGCGTCGGGGATGGGCGATATTTCCTTGGCCAGCGCGATGAGCCGGTTGGTTTCACCGGACATGGCCGAGGGAACCACCACGATCTGGTGCCCCTGCGCCTTCCAGCGGGCGACCCGCTTGGCGACGTTCTTGATGCGCTCGGTCGAGCCCACCGAGGTGCCGCCGAATTTTTGAACGATAAGTGACATGATGCGGCGATTTGTCTTCAGTTGAAAAGGAAGGATTTTACCGCATTGCAGGGGTAATTTCGAGGCTAAATGCTCTCGGACCGCCCTCTAACCCCACCCCTCTCTCCCGATTCCGGGTGAAGGGGGGTGTTCTGACCTTAGCGGCCGTTGGCCTCAGGTTGCGGCTTCGCCGGCAGGCTCAAACCGGTGGGCGTGACCTTCTCCGGCAGCACACGCCCCATGCGCGCCCGGTGGCCGATGTGGTGCCGCAGCTTCTCGCCCTTGATTTCTAATGTCTTTTCCTTGCCGCCGCGGCCGACGCCACTGATCGTGACCGAACTGAGCTTGGCCACTGCAGCCGCAAGCAGCTTCTCGCCCTTCTCCAACCCCATGATGATCACGCCGCGCCCCTTGGACATGGCGCGCATCTCGGCGAGGTCGAACGCGAGCAGGCGCCCTTCGCCGGAGAGCGCGATTACGTGATTGCCCGCCGCCTCGTCGTAGACGCAGGGCGGAAGCGGGGTCTCGCCCGCTTCGACGCTCATGAATTCGCGCCCGGCGCGGCGGTTGGAGACCATGTCGCCTATGGTGCACAGGAAACCGTAGCCGCCGCTGGAGGCGACCAGCGCCTTGAGCTCCGGCTTGCCGGCGACGCAATGCATGATCTTCGCCCCGCCCTGCACTTCGACCAGCGACGAGGCCGGCGCGCCGTCGCCCCGCGCGGAGGGCAGGCCGCCCGCCTCCACGCTGTAGGCGCGGCCGCCCGAGTCGATGAAAATGACCGGGTCGACCGTGCGGCAGGCGATCAGCGCGGCGAGACCGTCTCCCTCCTTGAACGAGAGCGACGCGGCTTCGACGCCGTGGCCCTGGCGCGCGCGCACCCAGCCGTTCTTCGAAAAGATCACCGTCACCGGTTCGTCCAGCACCGGGGTCTCCAGCACCGCCTTTTCCGATTCCTCGATCACCGTGCGGCGCTTGTCGCCGAAGGCCTTGATGTCGGCCTCGATTTCCTCGGTCACCAGCGCTTCCAGCGACTTGCGGCTGCCGAGAATTCTTTCCAGGCCTTTTTGCTCTTTCGACAAGCCGTCCAGTTCCTTTTCCAGCTTGATGTGCTCGAGCTTGGCCAACTGGCGCAGGCGCATTTCCAGAATATCTTCGGCCTGCCGTTCGGTAAGCTTGAACACGCGCATCAGATCCGGACCGGGATCGTCCGAATTGCGGATGAGCTTGATCACCTTGTCCACGTTCAATAGCACCAACAGGCGCCCTTCGAGCACGTGGATGCGGTCGAGCACCTTGTCCAGGCGGAAGCGCGAGCGCCGCGTCACCGTGGTGTAGCGGAACTCCAGCCATTCGGCGAGGATGTCTCTCAGGTTCTTGCCCGTGGGCCGCCCGTCCAGGCCGACCATCACCAGGTTGATCGAGGTGTTGGTCTCCATGCTGGTTTTCGCCAGCAGCAGATTGATGAACTCGTTCTCGTCCTGGCGCGACGACTTGGGCTCGAACACCAGGCGCACCGGGTGGGTGCGGTCGGATTCGTCGCGCGCGCGATCGAGCATGGACAGCATCAGCTGCTTTTCGCGCTGCTGCTCGGGCGTGAGCGATTTCTTGCCCGCCCGCGGCTGCGGGTTGGTGATGGCCTCGATTTCTTCCAGCACCTTGCGCGACGAGGCGCCCGGCGGCAGCTCGTGCACCACCACCTGCCACTGCCCGCGCGCCAGGCGCTCTATGCTCCAGCGCGCGCGCACGCGCACCGAACCGCGGCCGTTGGCGTAGGCCTCGCGCATCTCGGCGCGCGGCGTGATGATCTGGCCGCCGCCGGGGAAGTCCGGACCCTTGATGTATTTCATCACGCCGGCGAGCGTGAGCTCGGGCTCGCGGATCAGCGCGATCGCGGCGTTCGCGACTTCGGTCAGGTTGTGGCTGGGGATCTCGGTGGCCATGCCCACGGCGATGCCTGAAGCCCCGTTCAGCAGCACCACCGGCATCCGCGCCGGCAGCACCTGCGGCTCGACCATGCTGCCGTCGTAGTTGGGCGCGAAATCCACGGTGCCGCTGTCTAGTTCGGCCAGCAGCACCTCGGCGAACTTGGTCAGGCGCGCCTCGGTGTAGCGCATCGCCGCCGGCTCGTCGCCGTCGCGCGAGCCGAAATTGCCCTCGCCGTCCACCAGCGGATAGCGCAGGCTGAAATTCTGTGCGATACGCACCATCGCGTCGTATACGGAAGCGTCGCCGTGCGGATGGAATTTGCCGAGCACGTCGCCCACCACGCGCGCGGACTTCTTGCGCGGCGTGCCGGCACGGCCGTTCATCTCCCACATGGCGTAGAGAATACGCGCCTGCACCGGCTTCTGGCCGTCGGCCACGCGCGGCAGCGCGCGGTCCTTGACCGTGCTCACCGCGTACTGCAGGTATTGCAGCGCGGCGTACTTCGCCAGCGGCAGGGTCTCGCCGAACTCACCCGAGAGCGGCGAGAAGTCGGGCGGCTCCTTGCCGCCGCCTGCGCCACCGCCGGTCACCGCCGGAGGCTGCCCGCCTTTGTCACCGTCGTTACTTTCCGCCTCGTTCTTTTCGGTATCCGTGCCCGGTGCGGGACTCTCGCCTGCGGCAGTGGCCTGCTTCAGCGCATCTTCCGCCGCGGTCATGGCGAGCCCTTCAAACAGATCGTTTTGATTTCCCATCTTCATCATGTCCTAGCTGATGTCCGCGTCGACCAAGTTGCCGTAGGTCTCCATCCACTCTCGCCGCTGCGACGCGTTCTCCTTGCCCATCATCATGTCGAACACGGAGCGGTCGGCCTCCAGCGAGACATCTTCGACCTGTACCGGCAGCATGCGCCGCGTGTCCGGGTTGAGCGTGGTCTCCCACAGCTGCTCCGGGCTCATTTCGCCCAGGCCCTTGAAGCGGCTCACCGCCCATTTGCCTTCTTCCATGCCTTCGTCGACCAGCTTCTCTTCGATCCCCGCGAGTTCCTGCTTGTCCAGTGCGTAGAGCTTGCGCGCGGGCTTGCCCTTGCCCATCGAAGGCACGTCGACGCGAAACAGCGGCGGCTGCGCAACGTACACGCTGCCGGTTTCGATCAGACGCGAAAAATGGCGGAAGAAGAGCGTCAGCAGCAGCACCTGTATGTGCGAGCCGTCGACGTCGGCGTCGGCCAGGATGATGATCTTGCGATAGCGCAGCCGCGTCATGTCGACCTCGCCGCCGCGCTGGTGGTGATCGATGCCGATCGCGAGCGCGATTGCCTCGATTTCCTTGTTCGAGTACAGGGTGTCGGGCGAGTCCTGCCAGGTGTTCTTCGGTTTGCCCTTGAGCGGCAGCACCGCCTGGAACTCCTTGTCGCGCGCCTGCTTCGCCGAACCGCCGGCCGAATCGCCCTCGACGATGAACAATTCATTGCGATCCGGATCGTCCGAAGCGCAGTCGGTGAGCTTGCCCGGCAGCACCGCCACGCCCGAGCTCTTGCGCCGCTCGACTTTCTGCGCCGCGCGCTGGCGCGACATCGCCTGGCGCATCACCAGTTCGGCGATGCGCTTGCCCTCGTCCACGTGCCGGTTGAGCCACAGCTCGAACGGGTCGCGCACCATCTGCGCCGTGAGCTTCACCCCGTCGCGCGAGATCAGTTCGTTTTTCACCTGGCCCTTGAACTGCGGATCGAGCATCTTCACCGACAGCACGTAGGAGGCGCGCGACCACACGTCTTCGGGCACGATCTTGATGCCGCGCTGCCCCATGGCGTGGAGGTCGATGAAATTGCGGATCGCGTTGTACACCCCTTCGCGCAGGCCGGACACGTGCGTGCCGCCGTGGCGCGTCGGGATCATATTGACGTAGGACTCGGCCACCACCTCGCCCTCCGGGGTCCAGGCCATGGCCCACAATGCGCCCTCGCCTTCGGCGAAACTGTCCGACTCCGATTGCGCGGCGATGTAACGCTCGCCGAAGAAGGTCTCGGCCACCGGTTCCAGCCCGGCCACGGCCGTCGCGAAATAGCCCTTGATGCCTTCCGGGAAGTGCCATTCGCTCTGCTCGATCTTGCCGTTCTTCTCCACGCCTAGCGTGAAGCGCACCCCTGGCAGGAGCATCGCTTTCGCGCGCAACAGCGCGGCGATCTCGGCCGGGACGATCCTGGGCGAATCGAAATAGTTCGGATCGGGCCAGAAGCGGATGCGCGTGCCCGACTCGCGCGGCGCGGCGCTACCGATTCTTTTCAGCGGCTCCTTCACCTTGCCGTTGTCGCCGAACACCAGCCGGTGGGCGGCGCCGTCGCGTTTGACCTCGACTTCGAGCCGGGTGGCGAGAGCGTTGGTGACGCAGATGCCCACGCCGTGCAGGCCGCCGGCGATGCGATAGGCGGCATCCTTGTCGGTTTTCCTGAACTTGCCGCCCGAATGCAGGGTGGTGAAAATCACCTGCACCGCGGGGACTTTCTTTTTCGGATGAATGTCGACCGGAATGCCGCGGCCGTCGTCGGAGACTTCGGCCGAACCGTCTTCGTACAGCACCACAGCGATATTTTTCGCGAAGCCAGCCAGGCCCTCGTCGGACGAATTGTCGATCACCTCGACCAGCGCGTGGTTCGGGTTGGACGGATCGGTGTACATCCCCGGGCGGTGCAGGATGGGCGACAGATCCTCCAGGATTTCTATGTCTTCGGCGTTGTAAGCCCTAGATTTGGTTGCCATAAAGCGTTTGGGTACTACCTATGGGTGTCGGTGATGGGGGGCAATGATACCGCGGCCGCGGCAAGCCTGCACATCGGCGCCCGGCGGACTTGCTTGAAGGAGGTAAACGAGGATTCAGCGCTGAAGGACGAAAGCAGGATTTCCAATTTAGTCCGCCCTGAGCGATGTAATTGCACTAAAGCTTGTGAAGCAGCAGCCCAGTCTCGGATGTTCGAGCCTTGCTCGAGTCTCGGTCCGGTCAAAACTGGGCCGCGGTGACTCAAAATCGGATCACATTCAAGCCCTTCGCCTTCGCGTTATTCGCCAGCGCGCTATCGGCTGTCGATAATCCGCTGGCTCCCGCTTCGAGTGCCATCGCCAGATGGAGTGAATCACCGGAGCGCAAGCCACTCTGGGCGTTCAGCGCCATCTTCGCCGCTTCCTTGAGCGCCTTGCGACTCACCGGCAGCAAGCGCAATCCCGAGTTGCAGAAGGCATCGAAGCCCTTCCATGCAGCATGCGCTTGCCTGGTGTTGATTTCACCTCTTCGCACCTTGATGGACAGTGCGCTGGCGAACTCTGCCGCGATCCAGTCAGATGAAATAATCGGATCGGTGCAGGATTCCAGCCAGGCATCGATTGCCTCGCTTGTCGGTTCCCGCACAAAAAGAGGCACGGCGGCGCTGGTGTCAAGATAGATCATCAGTAGCGATCCTCGCGGCGCATGATCTCAACGGTCGCCGTCGTCATCGGCATGCCTGCCCGAAGTTTCCGCAGGCGCTTGATGAATACGGCTTTGTCGAACGGTTTGGCCGGTGTCAGCTTGATCTCGCCTACCGGCGTCACTTCCGCCTCAACGGTATCGCCTTCACGCAGTCCGGCAGCCCGCGTACATTCCACAGGCAGACGAACAGCCAGACTATTGCCCCATTTCGCCAGTTGCAGCCTCATGACAACCTCTTGTGTCTATACATGTAGACACATACTAGCATGAATATGGCAGGAAGCTCAAGCCTTGCCCTATTGAAGCCACGATTCAAGCTCAAGCAATCGGGGCTGAAGAATGGCGCGCAGGTCCAGACCGCAAGCCAGGCATTTCAGGCTTTGCCAGCAGGGGAACCCGAGACGGCCGCGGGCAGGTAAATCTCGCAGAACTCCGGCGGCATGCGCTTGGGCCGGCCGCTGCTCAATTCGATGCACACCAGCTCCCACCGGCCGCGCAGCACCGTTACCTGATCGCTGTCTCGTGCCAACTGGAACCGGCGCTCCATCAGCAGTTTGCCTTCTCTGGCAAAGATCCAGGTTGCCAGACTCAGTTGCTCGCTCAGCGCGGTGGGCAGCAGGTAGTCGTACTCGCCGCGCCGGATCGCCATCGCGCGGTCCAGGCGCCGATAGTCGGCGAGGCACAGGCCCAGCGACTCCGAATGCGCCCAGCCGACTTGTTCGCACCACTGGACATAGACGGCGTTGTTGGTGTGATTCAGCCCGTCGATGTCACCGGCCTGCGGCGCCCGCGGCAATATGAAAGGCTTCGGATGATCCCAGACCATGACCCTATTGTGGCACGAGTCATGGCGTTTGTTGATGCCTTGAGACATCGTGCCCGCAAGCGTCGAATCCTCCGGCTGTCGGTCAGCGCCCCCCCGGCTGCGCGCATCGGCTGCTTCAACGCTCTATAATCCAGCCCAGCGCGTCACCAAAAAGAACGAGGCCCCCGCATGAACAAGACTTACATCACCGGCACCGGCGTCTGGACGCCGCCGAACGTCATCACCAATGAAGAACTGGTGGCCTCGTTGAACGAGTACGTACGCCGCTTCAACGAGCGCAACAGCGCCGCCATCGAACGCGGCGAGATCGCCGCCCTGCTGCCTTCGAGCGTCGAATTCGTCGAAAAAGCCTCCGGCATCAAGCAGCGCTACGTCATCGACAAGGAGGGGGTGCTCGATCCGGAGCGGATGTACCCGCGCATTCCCGAGCGCGCGAACGACCAGATTTCGATCATGGCCGAGATCGGCACGCTCGCCGGCCGGCAGGCGCTGGACGCCGCCGGCAGAACGGCGGCGGAAGTCGATCTGGTCATCGCCGCCTGCGCCAATTTCCAGCGTCCCTATCCGGCCATCGCGATCGAGATCCAGCACGCGCTGGGCTGCGGCGGCTATGGCTACGACATGAACGTCGCCTGCTCCTCCGGCACCTTCGGCATCGAGCAGGCGGCCAACGCGGTGCGTTCCGGGCAGGCGCGCTGTGCATTGGTGATCGGTCCGGAAATCTGCTCCGCTCACCTCGAATGGCGCGACCGCGACTGCCACTTCATTTTCGGCGACGTCGCCACCGCGGTCGTGGTCGAGGCCGAGCCTTCGGGCAAGCAGGCGTATCTATGGGAGATTCTGGGCTCGCGCGCCGTGACCTCGTTCTCCAGCAACATCCGCAACAACAGCGGATTTCTCGACCGCTGCGAAGAAGGCGGGCGCAGCGACAAGCGCGACAAATTGTTCATGCAGGAAGGCCGCAAGGTGTTCAAGGAAGTCTGCCCGATGGCTGCCGCGCACATTTCCGATCACCTGGCGCAACACGGTTTCAAACCCACCGACGTGCAGCGCTTCTGGCTGCATCAGGCCAACCTGGCGATGAACCAGTTCATCAGCCGCCGCCTTCTCGGCCGCGATGCGACGCTGGAGGAGGCGCCCGTAGTCCTGGACAAGTACGCCAACACGGCTTCGGCCGGTTCCATCATCGCCTTTCACCAAAATCAGGCCGATCTTGCACCGGGGTCCACCGGGGTCATCTGCTCCTTCGGCGCCGGCTATTCCATCGGGAGCCACGTCCTGCAGCGCGTTTGAGCGGGAGAGAAAGGCTGGACGCGCAGATCATCTGCCCCCGCCGCTGCCCTGCGGCGCTGCGATGGTCCACAGGTAGAGCCGGCGTTTGCCTATGCGGCCTTGCACCTCGATCGCCTGCTCCGGCTTCCAGTCGCCCATGTCGTGCACGTACGAGATGACGCGAGTCCCCCGCCGCAATTCCCGCCACAGCTTGGGGCGCAGCTTCAGGTTCACCTCGGGCCAAAGAAACAGCATCACCACCGTCGCCTCGCCGATCTCGGTCAGGAACAAGTCCTGCTCGAGAAAGCGCATGCGATCCAGCACGCCGGCGGCAGCCGCGTTCGCGCGGGCCTCGCGTATGCGCTCCGGATCGATATCGACGCACACGCCGCGCGCGCCGGTTTCCTTTATCGCCGCGATCACGATGCGCCCGTCCCCGCAGCCAAGGTCGTACACCACGTCGGCGTCGCGCACCTGCGCGAGCTGCAGCATCTGCGCCACCACATTGCGCGGCGTCGGCTCGTAGGGCACGTCGGGCGCCCGGGGCGATGCGGACTGGGCCGAAGCCCGTTCCGCGCCCGCACCGGCCGCGACCGCACAGAACATCAGCAAAAGCAGCAGCCAGCGCCCGAACCGGACCGCTGCCGGGGAGCGAGCAAGAGAAGTCATCAACGTTTGCCTCCGAATTCAGGACGCCGCAAGCGGTCGAGCAACCCTTCCGGCACGACAATCGGAAAATCGAGCAGTATCTGCGCGTAGCCCTTGGCCAGCGGGTCGACGCGCAGCGAGGCCATGCCGCCCCCGCCCAGCGCTGCGTGTAGCAGGAAATTGAGCGCATGGATGCCCGGCACTTCGAAGCGCTCGACTTCGCCCTGCACCAGATGTGAAAAGTATTGCTTCACCGCGGCGGGCGTGAGTTGCGCGCGCAACAGCGGCAGAAACTCGGGCCGGCGCGCGATGATGCCGATGTTGGCCGTGTCGCCCTTGTCGCCGCTGCGGCCCCAGGCGAGTTTCACCAGCGTCAGGACCTGCGTCTTGCCTTCCGCCACCAGAGTCCCGCCCTGGGCCGGCGCCGG
This sequence comes from uncultured Enterobacteriaceae bacterium, assembly GCA_964400745.1. Taxonomy (GTDB): domain Bacteria; phylum Pseudomonadota; class Gammaproteobacteria; order Burkholderiales; family SG8-39; genus 2-12-FULL-64-23. The sequence goes on from CAYNVY010000027.1 coordinate 25,841, forward strand.
CTGGCGCAGCGCTTCGGCAAAACCGCCCGCCGCAGGTATGGCGACCGGCCGGCGCAGGCCGTCCATTGTGAAGCTCGGTTCGCATTTGGCTTTGTCGAGCAAAAAGAAGCAGGGCTTCAGCGCGGGCGTCGCCTTCGGCCGCCCGCCGCCCATGCCGGTGGTGCCCGGCGACCAGGAGGTGCCGGCGGGCGCGATTTCGCGCGAGAAGATTTCCAGTGCCTGGCGATTCTCGTGCGCGACCGCGAGGCGCAGCACCACTTCGCGCGCGGCGCCGGTGCGCGCATGCGGGCCGTACACCGTTTCGGCGCCCAGCAGTTCGATCCGGGTGGCGGAATAATCGGCCAGCTTCAGCTCGCGGAAAATCGCGCGCGTGCGCGCGAGGATCGCCTCCGCCGTGCGCTCGGCCTTGCGCGCAGCGGCTATGCCGATGATGTTCAGGATCGCCGTGCAGCGAAAGCCGTCCGGATAAGTGGCACATACCTTGTAGGTCGGCGTCGGCGCGGTGCCGCGCGCCCCGCTCACCCGCACCCGGTCCGGCCCGATTTCGGCGATCTCGACCGCGGTGACATCGCACACCACGTCGGGCAGCACGTAGGCGCCCGGATTGCCCATCTCGTAGAGCATCTGCTCGGCCACCACGGCGCGGTTGACGAGACCGCCGGTTCCCGGCGCCTTGGTCACGACGAAGCTGCCGTCCGCATGGCATTCGAGGATCGGATAGCCGATGTCCTCCCAGCCGGGCACCGACTCCCAGTCGGTAAACAGGCCGCCCGTCGCCTGGCAGCCGCATTCGAGGATGTGGCCGGCGAGGCTGCCCGCAGCGAGCCGGTCGTAGTCGTCCTCGCGCCAGCCGTATTCGTGCATCAATGGACCCAGCGCCACCGCGCTGTCGACGCAGCGCCCGGTGATGACCACGTCCGCGCCCGCCGCAAGCGCGCGCGCGATCGGAATCGCGCCCAGATAGGCATTGGCCGAAAAGATCTTCTGCGGCAATTCGGCGCCGGAATACATATTGCGCACCCCGGCCGCGCGCAGTTCCGCCATGCGCGGCAGCACGTCGTCGCCCTCGACGATGGCGATGTTCAGTTTCACGCCGGCTTCAGCGGCGAGCTTCGCCAGGGCCGCGGCGCAACCGGCCGGATTCACGCCGCCGGCGTTGCTCACCACCTTGATGCCCTGCTCGGCGATGTCGCGCATCACGCTTTTCATCGCCACGTCGACGAAATCGGTGGCGTAGCCCGCCTCCGGCGATTTGGCGCGCATCGCCGCCAGAATCGACATGGTGAGCTCAGCCAGATAATCAAATACGAGGTAATCGATTTTCCCGCGGCGCACGAGCTGCGCGCAGGCGACCGAACTGTCGCCCCAGAAGCCCGAGGCGCCGCCGATGCGCACGATCTTTTCGTTCATGGTTCGGGTAGCGACGCTATTTTTTCGACCCAGGCCGCATCGCGCTTTTCGCGAAACGCGGCCACGCCCTCGGCGCCTTCGCTACGCATCTGCCGCGCAAAGGCCTGCGCCGCGCGGTCGAGAATCGGCCCGAAGTCGGCTTCGGCGCATTCCTGCAGCAAGGCTTTGGTCGCCGCATTCGCCCCCGGCGCGCAGCGGGCTATACCCTGAAGAATGGCTAGCAGCCTCGCTTCCAGGGCAGTCGCATCCTCGGCGGCGAAGTCCGCGAGGCCGATACGCAGGGCTTCGGTCCCGTCGATGCGCTCCCCGCTCAAGGCGAGCCGGCGCGCGCTCGCCTGGCCGATGCGCGCCACGACAAAGGGCGCGATCTGTGCCGGCACCAGGCCCAGCGTGGTTTCGCTGAGCGCGAATTTCGCGTCCTTGCGCGCGAGCACGACGTCGGCGGCGCAGGCGAGGCCGAAGCCACCGCCAATCGCGGCGCCTTCCACCACGGCCACCAGCACTTTCGGCAGACGCGCGAGCGCGAGCATGAAGTCGCCGAAGCGGCGGTTGTGCGCCGCCATCGGGTCGGGCTCGCCCGGCGTCGCCGCGCTCTGCAGCGTCCTCAGAAAATCGCCCATGCTGCCGCCGGCGCAGAAAAAACTGCCGGCGCCGCGCAACACCACCGCGCGCAGCGTGACATCCGCGGCGGCGGCTTCGACCGCGGCCTCCAGTTCCTGCACCATCTCAGGACCGAGCGCGTTGCGCGTGGGCGCATCGTCCAGCGTCAGAAACAGAAAACCGCCCTGGCACACAGAGCGCAACTTGGCCATACGCTATTCCTTCCTTGGCAGTATGCCCATGTACTTGGAGATGATGCCGAGCATGACCTCGTCGGCGCCGCCGCCTATGGAGGACAGGCGCGCGTCGCGATAGGCGCGGCCCACGCGGTTCTCCCACATATAGCCCATGCCGCCCCAGAACTGCAGGCAGGCATCGGGCACCTGGCGCGCGAGGCGCCCGGCCTTCAGCTTCGCCATGGACGCGAGTTCGGTCACATCGTTGCCGGCGATGTAGAGCTCGGTCGCGCGATACACCAGCGCGCGCAGGCATTCGATTTCGGTCTTGAGTTCGGCCAGACGGAAATGCACGTACTGGTTGTCCAGAATCGGCTTGCCGAAGGCCATCCGCTCGCGCGCGTAGTTCGCGGTCTCGTCTATCAGATTGCCCATGGCCATGCTGGTTGCCGCCGCCCACAGCCGCTCTTCCTGGAACTGCAGCATCTGATAGGTGAAACCCATGCCCTCCTCGCCGATGCGATAGCGCTGCGGCAGGCGCACGTCGTCGAGAAAGATCTGCGCCGTGTCGGAAGACCACATGCCGAGTTTCTTCAGCTTGCGCGCCACGCTCACGCCCTTGGTCTTCATCGGCACGCAGATCAGCGACTTGTTCTTGTGCGCCGCGCCCGATCCGGTATTGGCGAGCAGGCACATCCAGTCGGCCTGAGTGCCGTTGGTGGTCCACATCTTGCCGCCGTTGATGACGTAATCGTCGCCGTCCTTGCGCGCGGTCGTTTTGATCGACGCGACATCCGAGCCCGCGCCGACTTCCGACACGCCGAGACAGGCGACGAAATCGCCCGCGATCGAAGGCGCGAGAAATTCGCGCCGCAGTTCGTCCGAGCCGAAGCGCGCCAGCGCCGGCGTCGCCATGTCGGTCTGCACGCCGATCGCCATCGGGATGCCGCCGCACTGAATATGCCCCAGCGCCTCGGCCATCGCCACCGAATAGGAATAGTCCAGCGCCTGCCCGCCGTAGGCCTCGGGCTTGCACACGCCCAAGAAACCGAGCCGGCCCATCTTCTTGAACACCTCGTGCGCCGGAAAGATCTCGGCCGCTTCCCATTCGTCCACGAACGGGTTGATCTCGGCGTCGATGAATTTCTTCAGCTGCCGCTGCAGCTCTTCGTGCTCGTGGGTGAATAACATCTCGCCCTCCTTTCGTGCCTCACTGATTTCCTACCCAACTATTCGAACCGCACTACGTTCGGTGTTTTCCCGAACCGTGTTTTCCGTGCGGATACGCTTTTATCCGCGCGGAAAACACGGTTGGCGCGCGCAGCGCGCAATGGCCACTCTCGGCACGCGGCGGAATATAAGACAGGGTATATAGGACTCCTGCTTGCCTTGCGCACCGATGCCGGAATGTGCAGCACCTAGTGTAGTGTCCCTTAAATAGGTTGACAGACTTTC
>CAYNVY010000028.1:0-29256 GCA_964400745.1 uncultured Enterobacteriaceae bacterium
TCGTGGCGCTCGACGCCTACGGCCCGATCACCGACAACGCCGGCGGCATCGCCGAAATGAGCAACCTGCCCGACTCCGTGCGCGCCATCACCGATCCGCTGGACGCGGTGGGCAACACCACCAAGGCCGTGACCAAGGGCTACGCCATCGGCTCCGCCGGCCTCGCCGCGCTGGTGCTGTTCGCCGACTATACGCACGCGCTGGAGGCCGCCGGCAAGCACATCACCTTCGACCTGTCGAATCACATGGTGATCATCGGTCTCTTTATCGGAGGCTTGATCCCCTACCTCTTCGCCGCCATGGCGATGGAAGCGGTGGGCCGCGCCGCGGGATCGGTGGTGATCGAAGTGCGCCGCCAGTTCAAGGAAATCAAAGGCATCATGGAAGGCACGGCCAAGCCCGACTATTCCAAGGCCGTGGGCATGCTCACCGTCGCCGCGATCAAGGAAATGATGGTGCCCTCGCTGCTGCCGGTGCTGGTGCCCATCGTCGTCGGCATCGCCCTCGGCCCGCAGGCCCTGGGCGGCGTGCTCATGGGCTCCATCGTCACCGGCCTCTTCGTCGCCATCTCCATGACCACCGGCGGCGGCGCCTGGGACAACGCCAAGAAATACATCGAGGAAGGCAACTTCGGCGGCAAAGGCTCGGAAGCGCATAAAGCGGCCGTGACCGGCGACACCGTGGGCGATCCGTACAAGGACACCGCGGGTCCGGCGGTGAACCCGCTGATCAAGATCATCAACATCGTGGCGCTGCTGGTGGTGCCGCTGCTCTAAGGGTTCGATGATGAGAAGTCCAAAGGGCAGCCTGCGCGCTGCCCTTTTTTATTTCCTCCAGGCGGCGAGCTGGCCGGCGCTGGCGCTCGCGGCGGGGCACGCGCTCGCGCAGCCTGCACCCGAACCCGCGTCCGGCCTCACCCCCAGTCAGGTCGTCAGCGCGAAACGGTACATGCTCGCAGCCGCGCATCCGCTGGCGGTCGAAGCGGGTTACGAGGTGCTGCGTCGCGGCGGCGCGGCCATAGACGCCGCGGTCGCGGTGCAAATGGTGCTCAATCTGGTCGAGCCCCAGTCCTCGGGCATAGGCGGCGGCGCCTTCATCCTGCACTACGCCGCCGGCGACTCGACACTTTCAGCCTACGACGGGCGAGAAACCGCCCCTGCAGGTGCGCGCGAAGATCGCTTCATCGGCGCCGACGGCGAACCCTTGCAGCACCTGGAGGCCATCGTCGGCGGCAAGTCGGTCGGTGCGCCGGGCGTGCTGCGCGTGCTGGAACTCGCGCAGCGCAAACACGGCAAATTGCCCTGGTCGGAGCTGTTCGAGCCCGCCATTCGCGTGGCGACCGAAGGCTTTCCCTTGTCCCCGCGGCTGCACCGACTGCTCGAATGGGTGCGCCTGCCCGGGCGCGATGCCGACATGCGACGCATGTACTACCGTGAAGACGACACGCCCAAGTCCGTCGGCACGCTGCTCATGAACTCTGTATTCGCTGATACCCTGCGCGCGATCGCGAACCGGGGCGCCAATGCGTTCTACACGGGAGAAATTGCGCGCGACATCGCAGCCGAGGCGAGAAATGCAGTGAATCCCGGCGACCTGAGCGAAAGCGATCTCGCGCAATACAGCGCACGAGAGCGCAAACCCGTATGCGCACCCTATCGGCAATGGAAAGTCTGCGGCATGCCGCCGCCGAGTTCGGGCGGCGTCGCCGTGCTGCAGGTGCTGGGCATGCTACAGCGGCTCGCGCCCGATGCCCTTCCGTCGGACCCTGTACGCGCCGCACACCTCATCACCGAAGCCGAGCGCCTCGCCTACGCCGACCGCGAGCGCTATCTCGCCGACAGCGATTTTGTCGCGGTGCCGCTGGCGGGGCTGATAGCCCCCGAATATCTCGCCGCACGCGCGTCTCTGGTGAACCTTAGTCGGTCGCTGAGCCGCGCGCAGCCTGGCTCTCCGCCCGGCGCACCCCTCGCAGAACTGGCCGACGACGCGTCGCCGGAGCTCGCTTCAACAAGCCACCTGTCCATCGTCGATGCTGAGGGCAGCGCAGTCGCCATGACCTCATCGATCGAATTCGCCTTCGGCAGCCAGCAGATGGTGCGCGGATTCCTGCTGAACAACCAGCTCACCGACTTTTCCTTCGTCGCGCAGCAGGAAGGGAAACCCGTGGCCAATCGCGTCGAACCGGGCAAGCGCCCGCGCAGCGCCATGTCTCCGACCATGGTGTTCGATCGCGACGGCAAGCTCGTATTGGCGCTGGGCTCGGCCGGCGGCAGTGCCATCATCAATCACGTAGTCAAGACGCTGGTCGCGGTGCTCGACTGGAAGCTGGACATACAGCAGGCGATCGCGCTGCCCAACTTCGGCAGCCGCAACGGCCCGACCGAACTGGAGGACGGCACGACGGCTGTCGAGTGGGCCGGCGGGCTGAGGGCGCTGGGCCACGAGGTGCGCCTGATCGACATGACCAGCGGTCTGCACGGCATACAACGCACGCGTGACGGCTGGAGCGGCGGCGCCGACCCGCGACGCGAGGGCGTGGTGAAGGGGGACTGAGCGCTATTCGCTTCGAGCCTGCTGCAAAATGAGCCGAGTATCCCCTTGCTCGCCTGACAGCCACCTGGCGCGTTGCACCGTTCTCTAGCGAATGAGAGCGGCGACGTAAGACAGCGGGCATTTTATTGACCGACTCAGTTCGACCCAAAGCGGAAGGAACGGTTAATTGAAAGCAGCCGTAACAAGCAGCATCATTAACTTTCTCTCCGCACAGCTCATGGCAAAGACACCTGCCGGACATACCAGGGAAGCGCAATAACGCTCACAAGCTGCACGCTACCATCAAACACCTTTGAAAGCTCTGGGATCGTCGACCGGAATTCGTAGTCCTTCATCCGATCGACGTTCAACGGCACGCTCTTTACAACTTCAATGCCCTGATCCACGCGGTAGATGCGAGTGAAATTCGGCTCTACAGCGGATCGATTCTTTTGCTCGATTTTCGCACGTGCTGGACGTGATCGCTCGTATGCTATTTTGAGCACCATCGCCCCTCCCCCCACCTCCTTGATTTCCCAATTGTCGCTTGCGGCGCCGGCTTCTAGATTCTCTCCCTTCAGCAAGAGTTCGCGCCGCACGTCTGCTCTTGATGAGTTCTTGTAGGGCCCTGGAAGGGTAATGTGATCCGAGGTGTAGACACGCGTAATGAAAGCGGCTTCCTCTCCCGATTGTGCGTGCTTCGCTGGGACGGCGAGCACAACCCCGCGATCAGTTCCTCCTGCGGGCAATGGCTTACCGTCGGCGCCCTGACTAGAAAGCCTTTGGAAAAACACAACGAACAGGTTCGCATCCTTTGTTGGCCCTGCAGCGACGGGACTTACGCGCCAGACTGCGGGTAACCAGTTCTGCAATTCACCGTCCCGCGCCTTAAAGGCGAGCGTCACCCTGCTTTCAACATTGGATTCCACAAGGGTTTCTGCCGCGGTAATCGTCGAAATAAGCGTCATGCACAAAGCGGCGATGTGTCTGAGCGAAGCGAAGCAAGGCATAAACCCTCCTCTCGTCTTAAATTGACAGTTGAAACTTGATGGCCTGCCAGCAGGCCGCCGTTTCCATGAAACCTATAGGGTTATTATTTATCACTGTTTGTTGAAATTCAACTTCTGTACAAGAAGTTGCGGTAGGCAAGATTTCAGCGTTCGCTAACTAGCGCGTCCTTGTGCCGAACGAATAGCCAGCCCAAAGTGCTTTTGCGTTCATAATCCGTCGCGTTGGCAGCGCGCGGGGGAGGGTTGGCCAATGGCTGCTATTGGACACCGAACCGAGTGACGGCTCCTGGCCGAACTCAGACTGAAAGGTGTTTTCGCGCGACCTAGCGTTTGACCATTGATGTCCTGCATATATTGCGCTCCGCATCACGCACGTTGCTCCTGAAATTGATCCCATTTCAAGCCGCGCTGCGCTCGTAAACCGGCTGAAGATGCCCGTCGCTATTGGGTTTGCGGGCTTTTTGCGAGAATAGCCCGCCTCCTTGGAGCCGAGCTGACACATATTTGGTCCGCAATAGATTGCAGGATGCCGCCTCGAATTCAGATGCGACGCGGCGTGCTAGCATTCCAGTCATCACCGCGGCCGAGGCAATGTGCGCCCTCGCAACCGGCGGCTAGAGACCATCTCGAAAAGGAGATCATCATGGATGCAGAATCAAAGTTGAAGGAACTCGGGATCGAACTGCCGCCGGTGCCCAAGCCGATCGGCAACTACGTCGCCGGGGTGCGCTCGGGTAATCTGCTGTTCATGTCGGGCATCGGCCCGCGCCGCAGCGACGGCAGTTCGATCACCGGCAAGCTGGGTGCAGACCTCACAACCGAGGAAGGCTATGCTGCGGCGCGCGTCGTGGCGCTCAATATGCTCGCCAACATCCGCTCCGTGATCGGCTCGCTCAACCGAGTCGAGCGGGTGGTCAAGGTGCTCGGGATGGTCAACTCGGCGCCGCACTTCGAGCAGATGCCCAAGGTGATCAACGGTTTCTCCGACCTGTTCGTCGAACTCTTCGGCGAGGAGCGGGGCCGCGGCGCGCGCTCCGCGGTCGGCATGGTTGCGCTGCCGAACCAGATCGCCGTCGAAGTGGAGATGGTGCTGCAGGTATCGGAGTAGATCCGCGCGAAACCCTCGCGTGGGTCGCCGCAAAAAATTGCGGCGCTCGATGACTTGCCCCTCGATGTCTCGCCCAATTCGGTGAGACTCGCGCGCGATGGTCGATTTTGGTCGCGCACCGAAAGGCGCCCGCTTCTCACTTCGCCCACAATTCCGATAGCGGTACGGCGTACATCCGCTCGCCGAAGCTGGCCGCCACCTCGCCGTCGTAGAGCACCACACCGGCCGAAAAGTGCTTCCCGGCGCCGTCTCTGAACTTGCGCAGGCCGCGGAAGTCGGCGGCGGTTACGGTTGCTCCTGCCTTTACTTCCACACCGGCCAGATCCCCGCCCGGTCGCTCCAACACCAGGTCGACCTCGAACCCGTCCCGGTCGCGGAAATGATGAAAGCGGATTTCTTCCTCATGCCAGCTCGCCTGCCGGCGCAATTCCTGATAGACGAAGGTCTCCACCATCTGTCCGAACAGTGAACGATCCTCCCACAGCGCCGCACCGTCCCGGTTCAGCAGCGCGCAGGCGATGCCGGTGTCGCCCACGTGCAGCTTGGGCGTCTTGATCAGACGGCTAAGCCGGTTGCTGTGCCAAGGCGGCAACTCTTCAAGCAGGAACACGCCTTCCAGCAAGGTAACGTAATCGCGGATCGTCGGCCGGCTCAACTGCAGTGGCGCACCCAGATCGCTGATATTGATCAGCCGTGCGGTCTGCCCGGCGGCGAAATTGAGCAGCCGCGGCAGGGTATTCAGCGAAGCGATGCGCGCCAGATCGCGAACGTCGCGCTGCACCATCGTCTCGACATAATCGCGGTACCAGAGCGCTTGGCGGGGTGCGCTGCGGCGTGCCAGGGCGGCCGGGTAGCCGCCGCCGGCGATCCGGGCGGCGAGCTCGCGGCCCAGACGCGAGTGCTCTTTCGCCGGGAATCGGCCGCCGAACAGCATCTCGAGGAAATGCGGCCGTTGGCCCGCCAGCTCGCTTTGCGCCAGCGGATACAGGCGCTGGATCCCCATTCGCCCCGCGAGCGAATCCGACAGCGCGGGCACCAGCAGCACGTTTGCGGAGCCCGTGAGCAGGAAGCGGCCCGGGGTCCGGTTCGCGTCCACCGCCATCTTGAGCGAGCTGAAAATTCCCGGCGCCCGCTGCACCTCGTCCAGTATGCATTTCTCCGGCAGATCCGCCACGAAGCCTATCGGGTCGGATCTCGCTGCAGCCAGCGCCACTTCGTCGTCGAAGCTTTTGTACGCGTAGCCCGCCTTGGCGCCCAGGTGCCGCGCCAAAGTGGTTTTGCCGCACTGGCGCGGCCCGTGGATCAGCACCACAGGCGTATCCGCCAGCGCCTCCTTCAGGCGAGGTTCGGCAAACCGGGGAAAAAGCGGTTCAGTGGCCATTCCGGCTGATTGTAAGGTAAGTGCCCGGCTAATTGCAACCTTATATCCCGGCTAATCGAAATCCACGAAGTGGACCAATGCTGGTTCTGAAAAAAAGGTGCCCCGATCCGGCTGCCGCCCGCCGTGATCCTTACCGCGAGCGCTGTTTGCCGGCTCGAACTTCGACACCGAGGTATTCAACGACTTGCCGGCCCAGGTCGGGCGCGAGGCAATCGAATACTTTCGGTTCCTGCATCGCCCGCAGCCAGGTCAGCTGGCGCTTGGCGAGCTGGCGCGTGGCGTAGACGCCGCGGTTGCGCAGCGTGGCGAGGTCGTACGCGCCTTGCAGATGCTCCCAGGCCTGGCGATAGCCGACGCAGCGCATGGCCGGCAGCTCGGGCGCAAGCGCGTATTTCCGGCGCAACGATTCGAGTTCGGCCACCAGACCCGCGGCCAGCATGGCCTCGAAGCGACGCTCGATCCGACGGTGCAGCGCCGAGCGCTCGGCCGGGATTAAAGCGAGCGACACGCATCTATGCTCTGCCTCGGCCGCCACGCGCACGCCCTGCAGCGCGGACAACGGCGTGCCGGTAATGCGGAACACCTCGAGCGCGCGCTGGATGCGCTGCGCGTCGCCGGGCTTGAGGCGGGCGGCGCTAGCCGCGTCGATCTGTGCCAGTCCGGCATGCATCGCGGGCCACCCTTTTTCCTTCGCCTCGGCTTCGATCGCCGCGCGCACCGCGGCATCGGCCTGCGGCAAACTGGATAATCCTTCGCGCAGCGCCTTGAAGTACAGCATGGTGCCGCCGGCGAGCAGCGGGATGCGGCCGCGGGCGGTGATCTCGCGCATCAAGCGGACGGCATCGGCGCGAAATTGCGCGGCGGAATAACTTTCGGTCGGATCGATGACGTCGATCAGGTGATGCGTCGCCGCGGCGCGCTCGGACGCGGTGGGCTTGGCGGTGCCCAGATTCATGTCGCGGTACACCTGCGCCGAATCCACGCTGATGATTTCGACCGGAAAACGCGTTGCGATCTCCAGCGCCACGGCGGTCTTGCCGCTGGCGGTGGGCCCCATCAGCAGGATCGCCGGCGGCAACCCTGCCTCTGGCGTATGGGTCATGCGGCAGCTGAATGCGTGCGCGGCGTCACGCGGCCTTGCCGCGCAGGCGGCGCGCCTCATAGGCCTGCAGATGGCAATACGCCGTCGCAAGAAGGCGCGTGTCTGCGCCCGCGGCGCGCGCCTGCCCGAGCATGTATCCGATTATGTGATCGGCTTCTACATGTCCTCCGGTCTCAATGTCGCGCAGCATGGATGCGCTGAACACCGAGCCTCGCGCGAACAGCATGTTCTCCGAGCGTTGCAGGGACGGGGCGCGCGGTGCATGGCCTGCAGCCGTTGCCGCTGCGACGCACGCGGACAGTGCTTCACGCATCAGGACCTCGCCGTCTGCTGTCGTGAGTATCTCGCCGACGTTGGCGCGCATCAGGCAGGTCATCGCAGCCAGGCTGGCCAGAAACACGAACTTCTCCCACATGTCCTGCTCCACGTCGTCGCTGACTTTGCACTCCAGCGAAACCCTCGCGTAGGCTTGCGCCAGTTGCTGCAGCAGTTCCTTGGCGCCGGCGCGAGTGCCCGCGCGCGGGCCGCAGGTGATGCCGTGGAACTGGCCGAGATGCAGAATGCGCCCGTCAGCGTCCAGGGTGGAGGCGATATAGCAGGTTCCGCCGAGCACGCGCTCTTTGCCGAAAGCCTGTTCCAGACGCGGGAGGTGCGCCATGCCGTTGAGCAAAGGCAAAACCAGGGTATCAGGCCCCATGGCGCCTTCGAGCGAAACGATAGAGACGTCCAGATCGTAGGCCTTGCACGAGAGGATCACCAGATCGTACTCAGGCCGCACGGTTTCCTTTTGCACGGTGCGCACGGCAAGCTTGGCGTTGCCCATAGGGCTCTCGATCACCAGTCCTGTCTGCGCCAGGGTCTGCGCACGCTTAGGCCGCACCAGGAAAGTGACGTCGGCCCCCGTCTGCGCCAAGCGCCCACCGAAATAGCCGCCGACCGCGCCGGCGCCGAGTATCAATACTTTCATCGCTGTACCTCCCCTTGTTCGTGTTTCGGTGTTCGTCGGTCGTTGTTGCTTCTTGTCCGGTTCGGGTCTACCGTCCCCGCAGAAACAGCCGGTCCAGATCAGCCATGCTCATCTGGTACCAGGTCGGCCGGCCGTGATTGCACTGGCCGGAACGCTCGGTCACTTCCATTTCGCGCAGCAGTGCGTTCATCTCGGTCGGCGTCAGCGGCCGGTGTGCGCGCACCGCGCCATGGCAGGCCATGGTCGAGAGCAGTTCGTGCTGGTGCTCGGTGAGCATGCGGCTGCCGCCGAATTCGCGCACTTCTTTCAACAGCGCACGCGCCAGATCCGCGACGTCGGCCGAGGCGAGCATGGCGGGCACGGCGCGCACCGCCAGCGCGGTCGGCGACAGCGCGGCCATATCGAATCCCAGGCGCTGCAGCACGCCCGCGTGCTCCTCCACCGTCGCCACCTCCAGCCTGTCGGCATTGAAGGTCACCGGGATAAGCAGTTTCTGCATGCTCATCCCCAGGGTGTCCAGCGCGGACTTGAGCTTCTCGTACAGGATGCGTTCGTGCGCGGCGTGCATATCCACCAGCACCAACCCCTGCTGATTCTGCGCCAGGATGTAGATGCCGTGCAGCTGCGCCAAGGCCCAGCCCAGGGGTGCATCGATCATGGGTGCGTCGGTTTCAGTTTTATGAGGCGCCGTCGCTGCGCTGCGCGCGTACTCCGCGCGTACGCCGCCGCCAGTCTGAGAGATGGGTCCCGGTGGCAGCGAAAACATGGCCTGGTAGGCCGCGGCCGGCTGCGCCACGCCCAGGTTGGATTGGTAGGGTGCGCGCTGAAAATTCATGCCCGTCTCCGTGGGCCGGAACGATACGGCGGCAGCGGGCGCGCTCGCCGCACTGGCCGACAGTGCCTTGCTCACCGCGTGAAACACGAACTGATGAATGGCGCGCGAATCGCGAAACCGCACCTCGGTCTTGGCCGGATGCACGTTCACGTCCACCCCCATTGGATCGAGTTCGAGGAACAACACGTAGGCCGGGTGGCGATCGCCGTGCAGCATGTCCTGGTAGGACTGCCGCAGCGCGTGCGCGAGCAGCTTGTCGCGCACGAAGCGGCCGTTGACGAACACGAACTGGGCGTCGCGCGAACTGCGCGAGAACGCGGGCGAACCGGCGAATCCGGAAAGCCGCAGACCGGAAGAATGCTCGTCGAGCGTGCGCGCCGCGGCCGCGAATTCGTCCCCCGCCACAGCGGCGACGCGCCGCGCGGCGTCGCCCGCCTGCAGGTGCGAAATCACCCGGCCGTTGTGCTTGAGCGAGAAGGCGACATCGGGCCGGGACAAGGCGATGCGCTTGAACACGTCCTCGCAATGGCCGAACTCGGTCGCCTCGGTGCGCAGAAACTTGCGCCGCGCCGGGGTGTTGAAATACAGGTCGTTGACTTCGATGCTGGTGCCGCCCGGATGCGCGGCAGGCTGCGCCGCCCCCTGTGCCCCGCCCTCGGCGGCCAGGCTCCACGCGTGCGCGGCCTGCCCGGTGCGGGTGGTGAGCGCTACGCGCGCCACCGACGCGATCGAAGCCAGCGCCTCGCCGCGAAAACCGAGCGAGCGCACCTGTTCCAGATCGTCCAGGCTCGCGATCTTGCTGGTGGCGTGGCGCGCGAACGCCAGCGGCAGCTCGTCCGCGTCCATGCCGCCGCCGTTGTCCGTCACCTTGAGTTGCTTGATGCCGCCCTGCGCGAGGCTGACGCTGATTTCGGTGGCGCCGGCATCCAGACTGTTCTCCAGCAGTTCCTTCAGCACCGAAGCCGGGCGCTCCACCACTTCACCGGCGGCGATCTGGCTGATGAGGGTGTCGGGAAGGAGGCGGATCGAGGGCATGGCTGCGCATTTTTTGGGCGCCCAAGTATACCGGGATACCGGGAACGTGACGCGCTTGCGGTAAAATGGCGGTCAATGGAACTGCTGCTCTATTTCTGGGACCTCATGGTCCACCTCGACAAACACCTGGCAAACCTGCTGCTGCAATACGGTGCCTGGGTGTATCTGATTTTGTTCCTGATCATCTTTTGCGAAACCGGGTTGGTGGTGACGCCGTTCCTGCCCGGCGATTCGCTCTTGTTCATTGCCGGCGCGCTCACGGTTGCGGGCGGCAGCGCCGGCACGCTGGACATCGCGACCCTGAACGTCCTGCTGATCGCCGCCGCGATCCTCGGCAACACCACCAACTACTGGATCGGCCGTTACTTCGGGCCCAAGGTGTTCGCCTGGGAGGATTCGCGTTTCTTCAACCGCGCCGCTTTCGACAAAGCCCATGCGTTCTACGAGCGCCACGGCGGCAAGACCATCGTCATTACCCGCTTTCTGCCGATATTGCGCACCTTTGCCCCGTTTGTCGCCGGGGTGGCGCAGATGACGCACGCGCGTTTTCAGTCCTACAACATCGCCGGCGGCGTGTTCTGGGTGGCCTCGCTGACGCTGGCGGGCTACTGGTTCGGCAACATTCCCTGGGTGAAGAACAACCTGACCCTGATCATTCTCGCGTTGATCATCATTCCCGGATTGCCTGCCCTGGTCGCGACGATCCGGCACTGGAGCGAACAGCGCCGCGCGCGCACGCCCGATTAGGCCCGAAGCCGCGCGGCGCTAGTCCTTGGCCTGTAGCGACGCCAGCGTGGACCTCGCCAAGGGGGGGTTCTTGGTGAAGTATTTTCGGATGCCTTTGAAAATCGCCTGCGCCATTTTTTCCTGATAGCCCTCGTCGTTCAGCCGGCGCTCTTCTTCAGGATTGCTGATGAAGGCGGTCTCCACCAGGATGGAGGGGACATCGGGCGCTTTCAATACGGCGAATCCGGCCTGCTCGACGCCGTTCTTGTGCAGCGAATTGACGCCACCGAGTTCCGCCAGCACCGCCTTGCCCAGTTTCAGGCTGTCGTTGATCTGCGCCGTCAGGGAGAGATCGGCGAGCGTCATGGCGAGATAGCGGTCCTTCAGGTCGAGGTTGACGCCGCCGATCAGGTCCGCGTCGTTTTCGCGCTTGGCCAGCCATTTCGCCGCGGTGCTGGTCGCGCCTCGTTCCGACAGGGCGAAGACCGAGGAGCCGCGCGCATGCGGCTTGATGAAAGCGTCGGCGTGCACCGACACGAACAAGTCGGCGTGTACTTTGCGCGCCTTCTGTACGCGCACCTGCAAGGGGATGAAAAAATCGCCGTCGCGGGTGAGCACGGCGCGCATATTGGGCTCGGCGTCGATGATGGCTTTGAGCTTTTTCGCGATGGTCAGCGTCACGTTCTTCTCGCGGCTGCCGCCGCGGCCGGTTGCGCCCGGATCCTCGCCGCCGTGCCCCGGATCGATGACGATGGTCACCATGCGCGACACTACCGGCTTGGCCCTGGCCACTTGCTCAGACTTGGGCGCAGGCTCGGATCTGGCCTCGGCCCGCGGCGCTTCCGGAAGCGGAGGCGGTGCCGATTCGGTTCCCGGACCGTCGGCTATGCTCTTGCCGTCCGATTTTTGCAGCAAGGCCATGAGCGGATCGAGCGCCACCAGCGGATAGATGTCGAGCACCAGACGGTGTCCGTAATCGCCCACGGGTTTGAGCATGAAAATCTGCGGCTTGACTTCGTTCTTCAGGTCCAGCACCAGGCGCACCACGCCCGGTTTGTAGCGGCCCGCGCGCATCTGGCCGATGTACGGATCGTCGGGCAAAACTTTGCCCGCAATCTCCTGCTGCACGCTGGCGATGTCGACATCTTCCAGATCGAGCACCAGACGCTCGGGATGCTTCACCAGCAGCAATTCGTGCCGTATGGGTTTGGCCGATTCGATGGTGAAGCGCGTGTACTCCTGCGCCGGCCAGATGCGGACCGCGCTGATGCGGTCTGCCGCGCTTGCACTGCCTGGGGCCACAAGGCCTGCGAACGCAAGCAGGAGGAGCTTGAAACAGAATTGCATAAGGCTCGCCGCGCCGTGCGCGCCGGCAGGCTTCAGAGCGGCAGTTGCATCAATCGGTTTAAACATGCTTTGCCACTTTCAGTTCCGGCGCAAAGGCTCAGGTCACGCCCGTCGCCGGCAAACTCGAACGCGATATCGATGTCGGCGGCAGGCAACAGTCCGCCCGCCTTTTCCGGCCATTCGACCAAGCATATCGCAGCGTCGTAGAAGTATTCATCCAAGCCCGCATCGCGCCATTCCTTTGGATCGCGGAACCGATAAAAATCAAAGTGGTACAAGTCTAACCTAGAAACAGTATAAAGTTCAACCAGGGTGTAAGTAGGGCTTTTCACGCGCCCCTGATAACCCAGCCCGCGCAGCAAGCCACGCGCCAGCGTGGTCTTGCCGCTGCCCAGGTCGCCATGCAAATGGATAGCCAAGCCCGGCGTGACGATCCCGGCCAGCCGGGCGCCGAAAGCCATGGTTGCGGCATCGTCGTTCAAATGCATTTCAAGCCTGCTGTGGTTATGATTGGGCATGTCCGAATCGGCCGCAAATTACGATTACGCCCTGCTCGCCCGCAGCATCAAGGCCTGGGCAAGCGAGCTCGGTTTCCAGGCCGTGGGCATCGCGGACACCGATCTTGGCGCCGCCGGAGACGGCCTCGCTGCATGGCTTGCCGCGGGATTCCACGGCGAGATGGATTATATGGCAAGGCACGGGCCGAAGCGGTCGCGCCCTGCGCAACTGCGTCCCGGCACGCTGAGGGTGATCAGCGCGCGCATGAACTACCGGCCGCGGGCAGCCGAGGGCTGGTCGGTGCTCGGCGATCCGGACCAGGCCTACATCGCGCGCTACGCCACCGGACGCGATTACCACAAGGTGTTGCGCCGGCGGCTAGCGCTGCTCGCACGGCGCATCGAGCAGGAGATCGGAGACTTCGGTCACCGCGTCTACACCGATTCCGCTCCGGTGATGGAAGTCGAGCTGGCGAAAATGAGCGGCCTCGGCTGGCGCGGCAAGCACACGCTGCTGCTTTCGCGCGACGCCGGTTCGTATTTTTTTCTGGGTGAAATCTATACCGACCTGCCGCTACCGGCGGATGCGCCGGTAACCGGGCATTGCGGCAGCTGCAGCAAGTGCCTGGACATCTGCCCCACCGGCGCCATCGTCGCGCCCTACAAGCTGGACGCGCGGCGCTGCATTTCCTATCTCACGATCGAACTGAAAGGCCCGATTCCGATCGAGCTGCGGCCCCTGATCGGCAATCGCGTGTACGGCTGCGACGACTGCCAGCTCGCCTGCCCCTGGAACCGCTACGCCGAAGTGAGCGGCGAAGCGGATTTCCGCGTCAGGAACGGACTGGATCATCCGCAACTGGCGGATCTGTTCTCCTGGAGCGAGAGCCAATTCCACGAACGCGTGGCCGGCAGCGCCATTCACCGCATCGGCTTCGAGCGCTGGTCGCGTAACCTCGCCGTGGGCCTGGGCAATGCCACAGGCAGCCAGGCCGTGGTCGGCGCGCTGCGCTCCCGCGCCGACGACCCCTCACCCCTGGTGCGCGAACATATCGACTGGGCGCTGCGGCGGCAATGCGGTTGATACGCGCCGATTCTTCAGCGTATATGAAAAACAGGCGCTGCGAATATTTCGTATCTCATTGAGAAAGAATGACTATCTCTAGCGCTTTACGCATGCCCGCATAAAGCTAATGTACTTCAGAGGCAAGGCGCACCTTTGCCTGCGCCTGCAGCGCACCCCGCCTCACGCAGGTAACGCCATGAAAGATCGCATGAATTGATCAAAGCCGCGCCATCTGGCACGGCTGATGCTTATAAGGAGACAAGCAAGCAAACAAGTAACCAAACGGAGAACATCATGAGCACCCTCACCTACAACCTGACAAGCAACATCGGCCTGATCCCCAGCATCAACGCAGCCTTGATTGCCAAACGCGCGAAGAATGTCGGGCTCTTCTTCCTCGCCCCCTTCATCGGCCTCGCCTACCTGATCGCCCTCCCCTTCGTCGGATTCGGCATGCTCGCCTGGGTCGCGGCGAAAGCGGTCATGAAAAGCAAAACGGCACGGCCGGTCGCGATGGTGATCGCAGCCCCCGCAATCGCTCTCGTGTTCGTAACCGTCGGCCCGATCGTCGCGCTGTGCGCACTCGCCACGATGGGAGCCAAGGCGGCACTGAACGTGTAAGGAACGGTGTGGGGCGGATCTCCGCCGCGTCACACGCGTGAAAAGCTGGCGGCGCCCGCCGCCAGATTCCAGGGTGGATCCGAGTCCGGGTTCGCCCTTTTTCTTTAGTGAAGACTAGGGAACGCGTTCCTTGCGTCGCAATCGAATTGCGCCCCGAGAGGGAGGGCTGGCGGCGTAAAATCGGAACCATGAAAGGAATTATTCCAATGAAAATATCCGCGTCATTAAATCGGCTGGTGATCAGTCTTGTGCTGACGGTCCCTTTTTCTTCAAATGCAGACACAATCGGTTGTGTCACTACAGCGTGGAAACTCATCGGCGCCAATCACAAGGTATGCGTGGAAGCATTTCACGATCCAAAGGTGTCGGGCGTGACCTGCCACGTCAGCCAGGCAAGAACTGGTGGCGTGTCCGGATCCCTGGGACTTGCGCAGGATCCCTCGCAATTCTCGCTCGCCTGTCGCCAGACGGGGCCGATAACCCTGCCTGCCAAGTTGCCCAAGGACGAAATTGTCTTCACCGAAGACACCTCCATCCTGTTCAAGGAGACGCGCATCGTACGGTTGTGGGACGAGGCGAACAGAACTCTCGTCTATCTGGGCATCAGCCGCAAACTGATCGAGGGCGCGCCGGCAAACAGCATTTCCACCGTTCCGGTGATGCCGTGGGGCGGCAAGCAGTAGGTACGCGCTCTTAGACCACATTTAGTTACGTTGGATCGACAGACCAAAGACTCGACCATAGTCGACGTTAATTTTGCCTGACCAAATTTTGTTAGTATCGACTTCCATCATGCGCCTGCACCAGCTCAAACTCGATTTCATTCCCGAACACGATCGGCTGCTGCTGCGCGTGAGCACCGACAGCCAGCAGGAGGTGCGGCTGTGGCTGACGCGGCGCGCATTGCGCCTGCTGTGGCCGCTGCTGGTGCAGATGGTGCGCGCCTCGCCCGAGGCGGCGCAGCAAAGCAACCCGCAGGCGCGCGACGCGCTGGTCGGCATGCAGCACGAGCAGGCGCTGAGCAAAGCCGATTTCGCCAAGCCTTTCGAAGAAGCGGCACGCGAAATGCCGCTGGGCGCGGAGCCCATTCTGGTTGCGCGCATGCAGTCGAACAAGGACGACAAGGGCAACCAGGTCCTCGGCCTGTTGCCGCAGAAGGGCCAGGGCATACATCTGACCCTGGACAACACGCTGCTGCATTCCTTCTGCAAGCTGGTGCAAAACGCCGCGGCCAAAGCCGATTGGGATATCGCGCTCGAACTGCCGGCCTTGCTGGCACAAAAAGAAACCGTTGATCCGGCCCTGCCGAAGATTCTGAACTGACGCTGATCCGGTCCGGGACGCGCAGGCGAAGTCTAGTCGCCCAGCGATTCCAACTCAGCCTGCAGCGTCAGCCATTCCTCCTCCGCGCGCTCGATTTCCAGGCGCAACGCCCCTTCGCGCAACAGCGTCGGTTGCAGTTTTTCCTTGTCGGCATAGCTCGAGGGGTCGGCCAGCCATAGCCCCAGCGGCTTGCGCTCGCGCTCAAGTTCAGCTATACGCCGCTCGAGCTTGACCAGGCGCTGCGCCAGCGGCCGCTTCTGCGCATAGCGCTGGTTGCGCGCTTCGGCTTCGTCGCGCTTCTTCTGCTTGCGCGAAGCTCCTGTAGGCTCGGCCACAGCGCCGTCCACCGCTTCACGCTGGCGCAGCAGGTCGCGGTAGTCGTCCAGATCACCGTCGAAGGGCTGCACCTGGCCGTTGGCCACCAGCCACAGGCTGTCGGCGGTGGTGCGCAGCAGGTGCCGGTCGTGCGACACCAGCACGATCGCGCCCTCGTACTCCTGCAGCGCCAGCGTCAGCGCGTGGCGCATTTCCAGATCCAGATGATTGGTCGGCTCGTCCAGCAGGATCAGGTTGGGCCGCTGCCAGACGAGCAATGCCAGCGCCAGCCTCGCCTTCTCGCCTCCGGAAAAGGGCGCCACCGGCGCCAGCGCCATGTCGCCGCGAAAATCGAAACCGCCGAGAAAGTCGCGCAGTTCCTGCTCGCGCGTGCGCGGATCGATGCGCATGAGATGCCGCAGCGGCGATTCGTCCGGCCGCAGCACTTCGATCTGGTGCTGCGCGAAATAGCCGATGGCCAGCCCCTTTCCTTCGTGCCGCTGGCCTTGCAGCGGCGCGAGATCGCCTGCGAGGAGCTTGATCAGCGTCGACTTGCCCGCGCCGTTACGCCCAAGGAGCCCGATGCGCGCGCCGGCGCCTACGGTGAATTTGATATCGGCCAGCACCGTGCGCTCGCCGTATCCGGCCGCGGCGGCGTCAAGCACGAGCAGGGGATCGGGTCCGGCCAGGGGCTCGCGCATACGAAAGTCGAACGGCGTGTCGACGTGTGCCGGCGAGATGATTTCCATGCGCGCGAGCGCCTTGATCCGGCTCTGCGCCTGCCGCGCCTTGGTCGCCTTGGCGCGGAAGCGCTCGACGTAGGAATGCAGGTGCGCTATCTCACGCTGCTGCTTCTGGTAGGCCGCCTGCTGCTGCGACAGGTGCATCGCGCGCTGCTCCTCGAACGCCGAGTAGTTGCCGGTGTAGAGTTTCACCCGGCGCTGTTCCAGCGCCAGAATGTGGCCGACCGTGCCGTCGAGGAAATCCCGGTCGTGCGAAATTGCGAGCAAGGTGCCGGGATAGTCGCGCAGCCATTGCTCCAGCCAGATGACCGCATCCAGATCGAGGTGATTGGTGGGTTCGTCCAGCAGCAACAGGTCCGAGCGGCACATGAGCGCGCGCGCCAGCTTCAGGCGCATACGCCAGCCGCCGGAGAAAGCGTCCACCGCCTGCTCCTGCTCGCCCGCGTTGAAGCCCAGTCCGTGCATCAGACTCGCGGCGCGGCTGCGCGCGGCATAGCCCCCGGCGTGTTCGAACGCCTCGTACAGCGCCGCCAGGCGCTCACCCTCGTCCTCTTCGTGCGCCTGCGCGAGTTCCTGTTCCAGCGCGCGCAAAGGCGCATCGCCGTCGATGACGTATTCGATCGCCGCCTGCCCGCCAGAGGGAACCTCCTGCGACACATGGGCGATGGTCAACCGCCCCGGAAGCTCCAGATCGCCGGCTTCCTGATGCAGTTCGCCCAGCAGAAGCGCGAACAGGCTCGACTTGCCGCTGCCGTTCGGCCCCACCACGCCGATCTTCTGACTGGCGTGCAGGGTCAGGTCTATGCCTTCGAGCAGCATCTTGCCGCCGCGGGCGAGCGTGAGTTTTCGCAGGGTGATCATTGCAGGTAGAGGTCGGCGCTCAAGCGGGCCGCGGCTGCGGGTCCGCGCGTATGAGGCTGAGGCTCGGGTGCTGTTCTATTCTCTGGTGCGCTTCGCCCCTCGGCGGCAGCCGGCGCGATCAAGCCACTTCTTCGGCGGGATCGAGCTTGCGCGCCTCGTCTTCCAGCATCACCGGGATGCCGTCCCGGATGTGAAATGCCAGCCGGTCGGCCTTGCAGATGAGTTCCTGCTCCGCCTTGCGATAGAGCAGCGGACCCTTGCAGATCGGGCAAACCAAGATGTCAAGCAGTCTTGAGTCCATTGAGCTTCGCCAGTATGTAATCGAAAAATGCCGGGGCCAGTTCGGCCTCGACCCGCAATGCGTACCAGTGCGCGCGTGCGAACGCCTCGCATTTTACTGCATCCTTCCCAGTCATAAGCAGCGCTTCGCAGCCGGCGAAGTCCAGTTCCCCGGCCGCATAGGCGTGATGATCGGGAAACGGATGGTTGACGGTCTTCAAGCCCAGTCGCGCGAGGTGATCGAAAAAGCGCTGCGGATTGCCGATGCCGGCCACGGCATGCAGTTTCCTGCCCGCGAGCGCCGCGGCCACTATACCTACGGTCGGCTGCTGCAGGCTGAAAAATGTGTCGCCTTGCAGATCCATCCGGAACGACGACTCATGATTTCCGGCCGGCGCAGAGTTGACCACCCGGGCGTCTACCCGGCGCGCAGCCGGCTCGCGCAGCGGTCCCGCCGGCAACAGCAGGCCGTTGCCGTTGCCGCGTTCGTCCTCCACCGCGATTTCTATGTCGCGCGCGAGGCGGTAATGCTGCAGGCCGTCGTCCAGAATCAGCACGTCGCACTCCGGATGCGCCGCCAGCAGCCCCAACGCGGCGGTGGCGCGCTCGCGCCCTATCCAGACCGGACAGCCGCTGTCGCGCGCCAGCAGCAGGGGTTCGTCCCCCACCAGATCGGCGCTGTTGTGTGCGTCGACCGCCATCGAAGCCGGAGCGCTGCCGCGATAGCCGCGGCTGACGATGCCGGGCTTGCGGCCGCTCCTTTGCAGCATGGCGGCCAGCGCCAGCACCAGCGGCGTCTTGCCGGTGCCGCCGACCACGATGTTACCGACGACGATGACCGGCACCGGCAGCCTTACGGCTGAAAGCACACCGCTGCGGTAGGCGGACCGGCGCAGCGCGACCAGCGCGCGATAGACGAGGCTCAGCGGCCACAGCGCGAGCGACAGCGCGCTCAGGCGATACCAGTGCCGCTCGGGAAAACCGTCTCCCACTTCATGCGCTCGCGGGCGGATGAGGCGCGAATCTCAAATCCGGAATCTCGGGTCTAGCTCTATTTGGTCTGGGTCTGCGTGGCGAAGGAGATATGGCCGTAGCCGGCCAGTCGCGACGCTTCCATGACATGGATCACCGATTGGTGCGTGGCATTGGAATCGGCGCTGATCACCACCACCGGATCCTTGAGATCCCCCGCGGCGCGGCGCATCTCTTCGGACAGACCGCTCACGTCGCGGAACGCCACCGGCTTGCTGTTGATGGTGTACTGCCCGCCGGTGTTGACCGTGATATTGATTTCGTTCGGGCGTTCGAGTTGCTTCTGCGCATCGGCCGTGGGCAGGTTGATCTGCAATTCGGCGAACTTGGAGTAGGTCGTGGTGATCATCAGGAAAATGAGGATCACCAGCAGCACGTCGATCAGCGGAATCAGATTGATCTCCAGGTCTTCCTTCGCCTGGTAACTGCGGAAGTTCATGCCTAGTCCGAAGCCTGCGGCGCATTCGCGTCAAAGTCGAGGCGATCGCCGTGAATCACGTCCACCAGTTTGCTCGCCTGCTGCTCCATATCCACCAGAAAGCTTTCGACCCTGGCGCGGAAATGACGGTAGAAAATCATCGCCGGAATCGCGATCACCAGGCCCAGCGCGGTGTTATACAGCGCCACCGAAATGCCGTGCGCCAGCGCCTGCGGATTGGTCCCCGTGGGCGATTGCGAACCGAAAATCTCGATCATGCCCACCACCGTGCCGAACAAGCCCATCAGCGGGGCGATGGTCGCCAAGGTTCCCAGGGTGGTCAGAAAGCGCTCCAGGCTGTGGGACACCGCGTGGCCCGCCTCTTCGATCGCCTCTTTCATCACGTAGCGCGAACTCTTGTGGTTGCGCAGGCCCGCTGCCAGCACCTGGCCGAGCGGAGAATCCTTGGCGAGTTGTTCCAGCATCTGCGGATTCACGCCCTGCTGCCTGTAGGCGTTGACCACTTTGCCCAGCAGATCGCCCGGGACGATCTTTTCTTTGCGCAGCATGATCAGGCGTTCGATGATTAAGGCGACCGCGATGACCGAGGCGATCAACAGCGGGTATGCCGGCCAGCCTGCGGCGACGATGAGCGCAAACAATGAACTCTCCTGGAAATTTTTTGCCGCTGTCACTTTAGCTTCTGCGCGGCTTTTCAGCAAGGCTGGCTTGGCCTTGAGCGCCCGATTCCGGAGTATGTAATCAGGTTCAAATCTTATCCACAATTTGTGTGGATAAAGTTGTGCATAATTTCCCGCAAACAGGCTTAAGTGGACTTGGCAAAAGGCTTTTTCGCTCCTGCCCATATTTTAGACAGCTTGTTTTATATATAAAATACAATAAGTTACAAAACCTTCAGAGGGGAGGGTTTTGCGCAATAAGCAGGCGGGCCGCGCGCAAGCCCTTGCTGTGGATAGTGTAATATCCACACATGCTTCCAGAGCCAGAATTGGCGCGGGTTTCCAGCCCCCTCCCTGCGGAAATTCTCACCGTTTCCGCATTAACGCGCAGCGTCCGCGATCTGCTCGAGCACCGCTATCCGCTTGCATGGGTGGCAGGGGAAATCTCGAATTTCACCCGCGCCAAATCCGGGCACCTGTACTTTTCCCTGAAAGACGATACGGCGCAGGTGCGCTGCGTCATGTTTCGCAACCGCTGCCAGTATCTGGACTGGGAACCGCGCGAAGGACTGCGGGTGGAAGTGCGCGCGCTGGTCACGCTTTACGAAGCGCGCGGCGATTTCCAGCTTAACGTGGAGGCGATGCGCCAGGCAGGCGCGGGCCGTCTGTTCGAAGCGTTCCTCAAGTCGCGCGACAAACTGGAGCGGGAGGGCCTGTTCGACGCATCGCACAAGAAGCCCCTGCCAGCGTATCCGCGCTGCATAGGCATCGTCACTTCGCTGCAGGCGGCTGCATTGCGCGACGTGCTCACGACGCTCGCGCGCCGCAACCCGTCGATTCCCGTCATTCTCTATCCGTCGCAAGTCCAGGGCGAAGGCGCGGCGCAGCAGCTCGCGGCCGCCATCGGCACCGCGTCAAGACGAAGTGAATGCGACGTGCTCATCCTCTGTCGCGGCGGCGGGTCCATCGAAGACCTGTGGGCGTTCAACGACGAGCACCTGGCGCGCGCCATTCACGCCTGCCCCATCCCCATCGTGACCGGCATAGGCCATGAAACAGACTTCACCATCGCCGAATTCGTCGCCGACTCGCGCGCACCCACGCCGACAGCCGCGGCCGAGCTGGCGAGTCCGGCGCGCGCCGAACTGATTTCCGGCCTGTTGCAACTCAGACGCTCGCTGCTGCGGCAGATGCAGTTCGCGCTCGAGGCGCGCGCGCAACGCGTGGACTCGATCGCAGCCCGCCTGCAAAGCCCGACGGAGAGGATGGCGGCAAGTTCCGCCCGAATCGGCGCAATGCGCACGCGCCTTTCGGCCGCGTTCGCGCTTTGCACCCGCAACGCAGAATGGCGACTTTCGCATGGCACGAGACGGCTTGCCGCCGCCATGCCCAACCTCGGCGCGCTGCGGCAACGGGCAGGGCAACTGCAAGCATCGCTCAAGCGCGCAACGCCGCAGCGGCTCGCCAGGATGGCCGAAGATCTGGAGCGTTTTTCGCTGGCGCTCAACCATTTGGACCCCGCTGCGGTTCTGCAGCGTGGATATGCCATCGCGCGCCGGGCGGACGGCAGCGTGGTTCGCGCAAGCGCCGACTTGCATTCCGGCGATTCGCTGGAACTGACGTTCGCGCGCGGCGGCGCCACAGCAATTGTCGAAAAGCCGCATTGATCGCGGGGGTTTAGTGTCGGGTTTCGTTGCTTCCGGCAGCGCTTATCGCCTACAATCGCCGCTTTGACGTCTTTGACAAGGCAAGGGGACACCCCCTCGCGCCCCCCTCGAATCGGCCCGTTGCAGGATGACTCGTGCAACGGACTTTTTGAATCTGCGACAGACTGACAAGGAGAATCAACCATGGAACATAAACTGCCGCCGCTGCCCTACGCGATGGACGCTCTGCAGCCGCACATTTCCAAAGAAACCCTCGAATTCCACTACGGCAAGCACCATCAGGCGTATGTAACCAATCTGAACAACCTCATCAAGGGCACTGAATTCGAAAACGCGAGCCTTGAAGACATCACCAAGAAGGCGTCGGGCGGCGTTTTCAACAATGCGGCCCAGGTGTGGAACCACACCTTTTACTGGAATTGCCTCGCGCCCAAGGCCGGCGGCGCACCGACCGGTGCGCTGGCCGGCGCAATCGACAAGAAGTGGGGCTCCTTCGATGCATTCAAGGAAGCTTTCTCGAAATCGGCAGTCGGAAATTTTGGCTCAGGATGGACCTGGCTGGTGAAGAAATCCGACGGCGCCGTCGACATCGTCAATACCAGCAATGCCGCCACGCCGCTGACCGGTGCGGACAAGCCCCTCTTGACCTGCGATGTCTGGGAGCACGCCTATTACGTCGACTACCGCAATGCCCGGCCGAAGTACGTGGAATCGTTCTGGAACTTGGTCAACTGGGACTTCGTGTCCAAGAACTTTGCCGGTTGATGTGTCGGGGCGCGCAGGTCTATTCCTGAACGCGCGCGCCGCCAATCGATGACTAACCCGCTGGATTCCCTGACCGCCACAGCCGTCTGCGGCCTTGCGCTGACGCTCGCGCTGTATCTCGTCGTGCGCTACGTGATCGGAGCCTGATTGGAGGCCGTGCCGGCGTTGGCGCGGTGGCTGCACCTCATGGCCGGCATCATGTGGGTCGGCCTGCTTTACTACTTCAATTTCGTGCACATGGCGGCATTGAAATCAGCCGCGGCCGACGGCAGTACGGCCGCCATCAACCGCCACATCGCGCCGAGGGCGCTCGCCTGGTTTCGTTGGGCGGCGGTCGCGACCTGGATCACGGGCGCAGCGCTGCTGGGCAAGAATTTCACCGCAGTCTTCTCGCTGCAACCGGGTCATGTCGCCATAGGGATCGGCGCCTGGCTGGGCAGCATCATGCTGTTCAACGTCTGGGCCCTGCTGTGGCCGGCGCAAAAGCTGGCGCTGGGGCTGATTGAGGCGACCGAGGCACAAAGAGGCGCGGCGAGACGCCGGGCTTTCATCGTGTCGCGGCTGAACCTTGTGCTCTCGTTCCCGCTGCTGTTCTTCATGGGCGCCGGAGCGCATTCGGCGGCCTACTTCTGACTGTCGAAGGGAAAGCGGCTCAGCGCGCCGCAGCGGCGATCTGCTCCAAGCCTTTGATCGGCATTCCGGGTGCGATGCCGCGCTTCTTGAACCAGCCCTGATTCATTTCCAGCGCGTAGCGCGCCGGCCGGGCTGCGCAGTGGGTGGTCTCGTCGTGCGGCTGCATGTCGGCGATGTTGACGATGTCGCCGCGCTCGTCGATAAAGGCCACGCTCAAGGGAATGAGGGTATTCTTCATCCACATGCAGTGCGTGGCCAGTTCATCGAATACGAACACCATGCCGGCGCCCTGAGCCATGGACTTGCGCCGCATCAGGCCCTGCGAACGCGTCCCCGTTGTGTTCGCCACTTCCGCCAGAATCAGATGCATGCCGGCACTGAGCTTTGTCGTGGGCAGGGCAGGCTGCTGCGCGAGAGCCGTGCCAAACAAGAACGTCAGTCCGGCAAGCGCGGCGCGACCGATAACCGGCTCTGGGTTAGTTCTTATCTGCCGTTTTCTGATCATGAAACGAATCTGCTTTCCAATTGAGTGCGCCCTGCCGGGCGCACCAATAAAAAAGGCAGGGATGAACCCTGCCTTTCGGAGAAAAGAAAGATTACTTCTTTTTCTCGTCCTTTTTCTCTTCTTTCTTAGCGGCAGGAGCAGCCGGGGCAGCTTTCTTGTCTTCTTTCTTTGCTTCGGCTTTCTTTTCTTCTTTCTTCGGCGCATCAGCAGCGACAGCGGCGACGTTAACGGAAGCGAAAGCGGCGGCGATGATCAGCGACAGTAGTTTGCTCATTTGTTTCCTCTCTATTTGAGTTAAGTTGATTTAAACCAGCTTACATAGCTAGTCAGCCCGAATAACGCTTCTTGCGGCGCCTGGTTGACTCAGACCGACTGGCATTCTACAACAAAAAGCCGGTGCCAGGAACACCTGGACGCCAGCTTTATTGTTTTCAAATCAGTTACTTCAATCAGGACGCTTGCTTCGCCTTCTTGCTTTTTGATTTTTTGCTCTTGGCTTTCTTGACTTTGCCTTCTGCTTTGGGGGCGTCGGCTTTGGCGGCAGGCGCGGCGGCCGGGGCCGCGGCAGGCGCGGGTGCTGCTGGCGCGGCGGGTTTGGCTTGCGCAAAAGCGGTGGCACTGGCGGCGGCAAACACGGTTGCAACCAAAGCGGAGATCAGCTTGTTCATGGATATTCCTCCCAGAAGTTGAAGTTATTTGAGTAGCGGCGACAGACCGCAAAAATATGCCTTGTCACTGCCAATAACGCCTTTCCGGCACCCCGGTTGACACGCTAGAGCCAATTTTCCGGCACTTCGGCCTGCCTCCATTGCCCGGGGGCAAGCCCTCCCAGGTTCCACGGCCCGATTGCCGCGCGTATGAGGCGCAGGGTCGGGTGTCCGATCTTGGCCGTCATGCGGCGCACCTGTCGATTCTTGCCTTCCTCGAGTTCAAGCTCGATCCAGGCCGTAGGAATGCTCATGCGGGCGCGAATCGGAGGATTGCGCGGCCACAGGCCTGCCGGCTCGTCCATGCGCCGGGCCTTGCACGGCCGGCTGACGAAATCACCCAAATCCAGCCCGCCGCACAAAGCGCGCAAGGCTTGCGGCGAAGGCTCGCCCTCGACCTGAGCCCAATACGTCTTGGCGAGCTTGCGCCCGGGCTCCGTGATGCGCGCCTGCAGCTTCCCGTCGCCGGTCAGGGCCAACAGCCCTTCGCTGTCGGTATCGAGCCTGCCCGCCGGATATACCCCGGGGACGGGAACGCAATCCTTGAGACAGGGGCGCCCGCCATCCGAGGTGAACTGGCACAGCACGCCGTAGGGCTTATTCAACAGGATCACCGCGGACATGGGTCCACGCCTACCTTCCGTCTCGAACCGTGCTGCACCGGGATCGAACCGAACTAGCCGATCCCAATGGCTGGGCGGGCGCTGCAGTACCGGTCTTCACTGCGCTCCAATGCACAACGCCCGCGGTTGCGGGCGTTGCATGGAAGCGGCGGTGC
Source organism: uncultured Enterobacteriaceae bacterium (assembly GCA_964400745.1). Taxonomy (GTDB): domain Bacteria; phylum Pseudomonadota; class Gammaproteobacteria; order Burkholderiales; family SG8-39; genus 2-12-FULL-64-23. Next base: position 24,934 of record CAYNVY010000028.1, read on the forward strand.
CGCCTTGAAGCGCAGGCGCCTACTTGCTGCCCCAGGGCTTGATCGACTGCTTGAGCATCTTGTATGCCTCGAGGTAGCGCGGCCGTTTGCCCGCGTACACCTTGTCGAAGATCTCCAGCTGCGCGTCCAGCCAGCTCGCCAATTCCTTGTTGCCCGGATTCGCCGCCTTGTAAGCGTCATTGATCAGGATGAAATGGATGCGCGGATCGTAGGGCTGCTTTTCCCCGCCTACGGTTTCGTCGCCGTCCAGCAGGCGCAGCAGCATCGCGTCGGCGGATCCCAGAGTCTGTTCGTAGATCGGCGCGCCCTCGATGCGGTACATGACGCTGGTCATGTCTTTGCCGTTGGTCATGGTGAAGCCCATTTCTTTCCAGAGCTTCTTCATGTCGACCTTGGCGCCGGCCTTGTCGAGCACGATCTGGCCCCAGTCGCGCAGCACATCGGGCGCGTCGGCCATCAGGTCGGTGAGGCGGTCGCCGTCGAGGTCGGTGGCGTACACGACGCAGGGCCGCTGGCGGATCATGTCGTGCAGCATCAGGCCGAAGTTGGTGTCGGAGATATGCTCGTAGACATCCCCGCCCCAGTTCTCCATGCCGGCCTTGAAGTCCTTCGGCAGCAGCGCGACGATCGCGTCGACGTTGGCGCGGTGCTCCTCGTAAGCGTCCACCGTGTACTGGCGCTTGAGCTTGAACTTCGTGCCCTGCAGCAGCCAGCGGAAAATGCCGGCGTTGACCGCGTCTTCCTGCGCCTGCGTCGGCTTGGTCGCGACGCGGCCGATCTGGCCGGTTTCGTTCACCATCTGCAGGAACAGGCGTGCGGCGTAAGCCATGCGCACGCCGGGGGTGTTCATCTCCGAGTGGATGTTGCCGGTCCGGGGGTCGACCTTGAAGTTCTTCTTGTCCTGCGAGTAAGGCAGGCCGGGCATGAAACGGATGCTGGTAATTCCGCCGTAGGGGCGCACGTTGCAGTAGACGCCGGCCGCCGTGCGCAGGGGCGCATTGGCGGACTTGCCCGCCACCACCACCTTCTTGCCGCCCTCGTTCACCATGAAGTCGCCCGCGGTGGACCACTTGAGCGCCGTGTAGTCGAGCTTGCCGAACCACTCGAGCGAGACGAGCTTGGTATCGTGGCGGAACTGCGCCATCATCGGCACACCGAGGAAAGGCAGGCCGAGCACATCGAGCGCCATGATCGTGCCGTTGAGAGCGAACATGTCCGTGAACGCATGCGCCACCGGCTTCACGTTGCCCGTCTGGTTCCCCCCCTCCCAGATGATTGCATCGGTGAAACCCTTGGGCTGAATCTTGGATCGCTTGTAGATGCCGTCGAGATATTTGAAAAGGTCGCCGTTTTGTTCCTCCTGCGCGATCTTTAGCAGGTCGAGTCCTTGAGTCATGTCGCTTCGTCTCCGTTCAAATTGGGCGGTCAAGTGGTAGGCGCGTTGCGCCAAGTATGGAGGCGCCAAGCAGGCGCCGGCGGGCGGGCGTTTGCTGCAATTGCCCTTTGCCGACCCCTATCTGGTCCATGCCTCGATTATCTCACTTATTGCCCCCTCCAGGCGTAGGGAAAATACACCCCTAAAACGGTCGGCCATCCGCTACCGAAGGCCCGGGCCGCCGCGTATCGACCGGGCGCCGCGCTTTCGATGCGCGGGTTCAAGTGCAGGCCGCGAGCATTGCGCCGCATCGCAACAGCGATTAGGATTACACTCGCGCAAGAGTCATTGCGGACGAGACCGCTCGAGGTCGATGTCGGCGTAAGCGAAAATACTTTTCGCACCTTGGACTGAAACGCGGGTCCAACCGAAATTGACTGAGCGAAAAAATCTGGCATAGTGTTCAGGTAGGTGGGAAAGCATGGCGAACCGGGGGCGTGAAGGCACCTTATTGGAGGCGAAAAAGGCCAAGGTCAAGCCGCCGCCGCTGTTCAAGGTAATGTTGTTGAATGACGACTACACCCCGATGGAGTTCGTGGTCGTCGTTCTGCAGACGTTCTTCAGCCTGACGCGCGAGGAATCGACACAGGTCATGCTGAAGGTGCATCGCGAGGGTATGGGCGTATGCGGTGTCTATCCCAGGGACGTCGCTTCGACCAAGGTAGAGCAGGTGGGCAGCTTCGCCCGCAAGCATCAACATCCGCTTCAATGCGTGATGGAGGAAACGTAATGATTGCGCAGGAACTTGAAGTCAGTCTTCATATGGCTTTTGTCGAGGCACGGCAGAAACGCCATGAGTTCATCACGGTCGAGCACCTGCTGCTCGCACTGCTGGACAATCCAACTGCGGCGGAAGTCCTGCGCGCCTGCGCCGCCAACATCGACGAACTGCGCAAGAGCCTCGCCGGCTTCGTCGCCGAACACACGCCGACCGTGGCGGGGACGGATGAAATCGACACCCAGCCCACGCTGGGATTCCAGCGCGTGATACAGCGCGCCATCCTGCACGTGCAGTCCTCGGGCAAGAAGGAGGTCACCGGCGCAAACGTGCTGGTGGCGATATTCGGCGAGAAGGACTCGCACGCCGTGTATTTCCTGCACCAGCAGGGCATCACCCGGCTGGACGTGGTCAACTTCATCTCCCACGGCATCACCAAGACGCCGCAGCCCCAGGGCGGCAAGCCGGAAGCGACGGAGGAGCAGCAGGACGAGCAGGCCGGCCACGGCGCGCTCGAGACCTATACGCTCAATCTCAACGCGCAGGCATTGGTCGGAAAGATCGATCCGCTCATCGGCCGCGAGCGCGAGCTCGAGCGCGTGATCCAGACGCTGTGCCGGCGGCGCAAGAACAATCCGCTCCTGGTGGGCGAGGCGGGTGTGGGCAAGACCGCCATCGCCGAAGGCCTGGCGCGGCGCATCGTCGAGGGCAGCGTGCCCGAGGTGCTCGCGCACTGCCAGGTGTATGCGCTCGACATGGGCGCCTTGCTTGCGGGCACCAAGTACCGCGGCGATTTCGAACAGCGCCTGAAGGCGGTGCTGAAGCAGCTGCTCGACAACTGCAACGCCATCCTGTTCATCGACGAGATCCATACGCTGATCGGCGCAGGGGCGGCTTCGGGCGGAACCCTGGACGCCTCCAACCTGCTCAAGCCCGCGCTCTCCTCGGGCCAGTTGAAGTGCATAGGCGCGACCACCTACACCGAATACCGCGGCGTGTTCGAGAAAGACCACGCCCTGTCGCGCCGCTTCCAGAAGATAGACGTCACCGAACCCTCGGTGGAGGAAACCGTCGCCATCCTGCGCGGCCTGAAGAGCCGTTTCGAGGCGCACCACGGCATCAAATATTCCGCTGCCGCGCTGACCACCGCGGCCGAACTTTCGGCGCGCTTCATCAATGACCGGCACCTGCCCGACAAGGCGATCGACGTCATCGACGAGGCCGGCGCGGCGCAACGCATCCTGCCCAAGACCAAGCAGAAAAAGGTCGTCGGCAAACTCGAGATCGAAGAGGTCATCGCCAAGATCGCGCGCATTCCGCCAAGGAGCGTGTCCTCCGACGACAGGGAGTCGCTGCGCAATCTGGACCGCGACCTGAAGGCGGTGGTGTTCGGTCAGGACAAGGCCATCGACGCCCTCGCCTCTTCAATCAAGATGGCGCGCAGCGGCCTGGGCCATCCGACCAAGCCCATAGGGTCTTTTCTGTTTTCCGGCCCAACCGGCGTCGGCAAAACAGAGGTCGCGCGGCAACTCGCCTACTGCATGGGAATCGAACTGGTGCGCTTCGACATGTCCGAATACATGGAGCGCCATGCGGTGTCGCGACTGATCGGCGCGCCGCCGGGGTATGTCGGCTTCGACCAGGGCGGACTGCTGACCGAAGCGATCACGAAAAAGCCGCACTGCGTCCTGCTGCTCGACGAGATCGAGAAGGCCCATCCGGATATTTTCAACATCCTGCTGCAGGTGATGGACCACGGCACGCTGACCGACAACAACGGCAGGAAGGCGGACTTCCGCAACGTCGTCATCATCATGACCACCAACGCCGGCGCCGAAGCCCTGAACAAGACCTCCATCGGATTCAGCCAGTCGCGCACCACGGGCGACGAAATGGCCGAGATCAAGCGCATGTTCACGCCCGAGTTCAGGAACCGGCTGGACGCGATCATTTCGTTCGCATCGCTGGACCACGAAGTCATCCTGCGCGTGGTGGACAAATTCCTGATGCAGCTGGAAGAGCAGTTGCACGAGAAGAAAGTCGACGCGATCTTCACCGAAGACCTGAAAGCGCACCTGGCCGAGCATGGCTTCGATCCGCTGATGGGCGCGCGGCCGATGGCGCGCCTGATCCAGGACACGATACGCCGTGCCCTGGCCGACGAATTGCT
>CAYNVY010000029.1:0-16437 GCA_964400745.1 uncultured Enterobacteriaceae bacterium
GGCCATGGGAACTCCTGCTGATTATTTGATCGAAGCGAAAATGCGGTCGCGGATCTGATCGACCGTGCCGATGCCGGATACCGCGCAATGCTTGGGCGCCTTCGGGTCGCCCTGCTTCGCCCAGGTCGAATAGTATTCGATCAGCGGTTTGGTCTGCGCGTGGTACACGCGCAAGCGCTCTTTCACCGTATCGGCCTGGTCGTCCTGGCGAATGACCAAGGGCTCGCCGGTCAGATCGTCCTTGTCTGCGACCTTGGGCGGATTGAACTTGACGTGATAGGTGCGCCCGGACGCCGTGTGCACCCGCCGGCCGCTCATGCGCTCGACGATGTCTTCGTCAGGCACCGCGATTTCGATCACGTAATCGATCTGCACTCCGGCGGTTTTCATCGCCTCGGCCTGCGCCAGGGTGCGCGGAAATCCGTCGAACAGAAAACCGCCGGAGCAATCCGGCTGCTCGATTCGCGTCTTTACCAGGCCGATGATGACCTCGTCCGGCACCAACTGGCCGGCATCCATGATCTTCTTGGCTTTCAGGCCAAGTTCGCTCCCCGCCTTGATCGCGGCGCGCAGCATGTCGCCGGTGGAAATTTGCGGGATGCCGTACTTGTTGGTGATGAAACTCGCCTGCGTGCCTTTGCCTGCGCCCGGGGGTCCCAAAAATATGAATCGCATGATCAATGCCTCCTTGTTAGTCCCACAAATCGGTCGAATTCAGTCCTCCTGCTAGGCGGAAAGCCTTTGGGCGGCGAAGACCCGGCGCACGCGCGCGAGGTCTTCCTCCGTATCCACTCCCGCCTCCGGTGCATGCTGCGTAATCGCGACGGCGATGCGGTAACCGTGCCAGAGCGCGCGCAATTGCTCCAGCGCCTCGAAGCGTTCGATCGCGGCCGGCTCCAGCCCGCCGTAAATCCGCAGGAAGCCGGCGCGGTAGCCGTAAATCCCTATATGCCGATAGCTTGGCAGACCCGGAGGCAGGGTGTCTTGATTAATCGCAAAGCTATCGCGCGCATGGGGAATCGCTGCGCGGCTGAAATACAGCGCATGGCCGCTGCGGTCGAGCACGACCTTGACCACGTTGGGATTGCGCATCGTTGCGGCATCCGGGATCGGATGGCAGGCGGTGGCGATGCTCGCTTCCTGGCTCACGTTCAGGGAATGCGCCACGGCGCGGATCAGTTCGGGCGAGATCAGCGGCTCGTCGCCCTGCACGTTGACCACGATGTCGTCGTCGGCGAAGCCCAGGAACTGCGCCACTTCGGCGATGCGGTCCGTGCCGCTTGCATGATCGGCGCGCGTCATCAAGGCTTGATGACCATGCAGCGTGACGGCGTCGAACACTTCCTGCTTGTCCGTCGCGACCCATACGCCTCTGGCGCCGCTCGCGCGCGCACGTTCGGCCACATGCACCACCATGGGCTTGCCGTCGATTTCGGCAAGCGGTTTCCCATGCAGGCGGCTCGATGCGTAGCGCGCGGGGATGACCACCAGAAACGCGCCGGTTGAACTCATGGGGGCGGGGGGCAAGGGGAGCAGAACCTTTAAAGTCATCATCTTAGCCCAACGGCCCGGGAAGGGCCAGAAATGAGCGGGCCAGCGCTTTGGGACGACGATAGGCAAGCGCGCAGGGCGCGCCTGGCCTATAATCACGCCTTCGTTCAATCCTTCATTCAATCTCGACTTGGTTCAATTTCGATCGTAGCGGTCGCATCCGATTGGGCCGCTTAACTGGCAATACGTGAACATTCCAAAGCATCTTTCCAGCGACTATGCAGCCTTGCGTCGCACCGTGCAGGGTCTATGACCAGTCCCGCTCCTTCGTTTTCTGATCTCGGCCTGTTGCCGCAACTGCTGCAAGCGGTGACCGACAAAGGCTATACCGAACCTTCCCCGATCCAGGTGCAAGCGATCCCCGTTATCCTGCAGGGATTGGACGTCATGGGCGGGGCACAGACCGGCACCGGCAAGACCGCAGGCTTCACCCTGCCGCTGCTGCAGCGCCTGGCGCAGCACGCCAATACCAGCACTTCGCCCGCGCGCCATCCGGTGCGCGCATTGATCCTGACGCCCACGCGCGAGCTCGCGGCGCAGGTGGCCGAGAGCGTGCGCGACTACGGCAAGCACCTGGGCCTGCGCCCGGGCGTGGTGTTCGGCGGCGTGGACATCGTGCCGCAGATACAGATGCTGCGTACCGGCGTCGAAGTCCTGGTCGCAACCCCCGGGCGCCTGCTCGATCACGTGCAGCAAAAAACGGTCATGCTGGGACAGGTCGAAATCCTGGTGCTGGACGAAGCCGACCGCATGCTCGACATGGGCTTCATGCCCGACATTCGGCGCATCCTCGCGCTCTTGCCGACCAAGCGCCAGAGCCTGCTGTTTTCGGCCACCTTCTCCGAAGAGATCAAACGGCTGGCAGACAGCATGCTGCGCCAGCCGGTGCTGATCGAAGTGGCGCGGCGCAACGCCATGACCGAGCTCGTGAGCCATGAAGTGCACCCGGTCAGGCGCGAGCGCAAGCGCGATCTGCTCGCCCACCTGGTGCGCACGCAGGATCTGCAGCAGGTGCTGGTGTTCGGCGGCACGCGCCTGGGCGTGAATCGCCTTGCCTATCAGCTGCAAAAAGACGGCATACATGCCGCCGCCATCCACGGCGACAAATCGCAGGTGGAACGCATCCAGGCTCTCGCGGACTTCAAGGCGGGCAAGGTCTCGGTGCTGGTGGCGACCGACGTCGCGGCGCGCGGCCTGGACATCGAGGAGTTGCCGGTGGTGATCAACTTCGAGCTGCCCGGGGCTCCGGAAGACTACGTGCACCGCATAGGCCGCACCGGCCGTGCCGGGGCGACCGGCCGCGCCATATCGCTGGTGTGCGCCGACGAGCACGAAAAGCTGGCGGCGATCGAAAAATTCATCAAACAACGCATACCGCAAACTATCATCGTCGGGTTCGAGCCGGACGCTTCGGGCGTGTCCGCGCTGATGCACACAGAACGCGGTGAACGCGACCGGTCAGAGCGACGGCCGGAACGCGGCAGCAGCCTGACCCGCGGCAGTTCTTCCCGCGCGCATGCGCCGAAGGCGCCGGCGAAACCGGCCGACAGCATTTTCTCCGCACCCTACGTGCCCAGCAGTTCCGCGCCGCCCGCGGCAGAGCCGGTGCGCGTAGAGCCGCAAAAGCCGGGGCGCCAGGTGGCGGCGCTGCTGGGCGGACTGCGCAAGACAGGCTAGGCAGCAGGTTCTAGACCCGGGTTCTGGACCCGCATACTAGACCCGGACCCAAGACGCAGACCTGGGACGCGGGCCGAAACGCAAGATCCGGCCCGCTCCAAACAAGGAATTCAGCTGAAGCTGTGCTCGGGGCCGGGGTAGGAACCGTCCTTCACTGCGCGCACGTAGTTTTCCACGGCCTGCTGAATGCTCGAAGCGCCGTCCATGAAATTGCGCACGAACTTCGCTTTCTTTCCGGGGAAGATGCCCAACAGGTCGTACAGCACCAGGACCTGCCCGGCGCAATCGGGCCCGGCGCCTATGCCTATGGTCGGAATGGTGAGGCTGGCGGTGACCTCGGCTGCAAGTCTCGCCGGGATCGCTTCGAGCACGATCATGCCGGCGCCGGCGCGCTCCAGCGCGAGCGCGTCCTCCAGCAGTTGCTTGGCCGCATCCACGGTCTTGCCCTGAACGCGAAATCCGCCGAGCTGGTGCACCGATTGCGGCGTGAGGCCGAGATGGGCGCACACCGGGACGCCGCGCTTGACCAGGAACTCGGTCGTCGGCGCGAATGCCACGCCGCCCTCGATTTTGACCATCTGCGCGCCGGCCGCCATGATCTGGACGGCGCTGCGAAACGCCTGCTCGGCGCTTTCCTGGTAGCTGCCGAAAGGCAGATCACCGATCAGAAAGGCGCGCTTCGCGCCGCGCGCGACGCAGCTCACGTGGTAGGCCATGTCGGCGAGCGTCACCGGCAGGGTGGTTTCGTGACCCTGCAGCACGTTGCCCAGGGAATCTCCCACCAGGATGCTGTCGATGCCGGCGCTTTCCAGCAGCGCGCCGAAGCTCGCGTCGTATCCGGTGAGCATGGCGATCTTGACGCCGTCGCGCTTTTGCTTGTGCAGGTCGGTGAGAGTGATGCGATTTGCGCTCATGGTGGGCTTCCGCAAAGAGTGAATCTGTCCGGCATGCTATTTTACCGCCTTGGGCGACCGTATCTTAGAGGCCATCTCAGAATTACCGAAATGGCCCCTGATAGAGGGGAGCACGAGGGGACGTTTCCACTCGTTTTGCAATAAGCTCTTAGAATACACGTTCAAGCACAGTCAGGAAACAAGATGAATCTGGACCGAGTCACTTCAGGCCGCGACGTTCCGAACGACGTCAACGTGATCATCGAAATTCCGATGAACGCCGACCCGATCAAATACGAGGTCGACAAGGAAACCGGCGCGGTGTTCGTCGATCGCTTCATGTCGACGGCGATGCATTACCCCTGCAACTACGGCTACGTGCCGCACACCATTTCGGACGACGGCGACCCGGTGGACGTGCTGGTGTTGAGCCCGGTGCCGGTCATCACCGGCGTGGTGGTGCGCTGCCGTCCGATAGGCATGCTCAAGATGGAGGACGAGGCGGGCGGCGATGCGAAGGTGCTGGCGGTGCCCATCGACAAGCTCTCCAGCCTCTACCGCACGATCAAGTCGCCGCGCGATCTGCCCGAATTGGCCACCTCCCAGATCTCGCATTTCTTCCAGCACTACAAGGATCTGGAGCCGGGCAAATGGGTGAAGATCGAGGGCTGGGTCGGTGCGGAAGATGCGAAGAAGGAAATTCTCGCCGGCGTGGACCGCTACAAGCGGGCGAAGAAGAAGCCGAAATTCTAGCCGGCGTCGTTCTTGCAAGGGTCCCTGCCGGCTTCCCTGTAGGGCGAGTGCTCGTTCAGTTCATCCACGTAGCGCGCGATACCCTGATGTTCGCGCTCGAGGAAGCGCTCCACCGCATCGGAAAACTCCGGGTGGGCGAGCCAGTGCGCCGACTGCGTCTTCACCGGCAGGAAGCCGCGCGCGAGCTTGTGTTCCCCCTGCGCACCGCCTTCGAACACGGTGATGCCTTGCGCTATGCAGAATTCCAGCGCCTGGTAGTAGCAGGTTTCGAAGTGCAGGCAGGGCAGATATTCCTCCGCTCCCCAATAGCGTCCATACAGGGTTTGCGCCGAATACAGATTGAGCGCGCTGGCGATCGGCCGGCCCCCGCGTTCGGCCACGATGAGCAGAACATGCTGCGCCATGGTCTGACCCAGGCGTCGAAAGAAATCCAGATTGAGATAGGGCGTGGAGCGGTGCTCGCGATAGGTGCGGTTGTAGCAGCGTGCGAAAAACGCCCAGTCCTCCTCGCCGATTTCATGGCCGCACAGGCGGCGAAAACGCACACCGGCATCCTGCACCCTGCGCCGCTCCTGTCTGATCTTCTTGCGTTTGTCGCGCGACAACTGCTCGAGGAACTGCTCGAACGAGGCATAGCCCGGATTGGTCCAGTGAAACTGCACGCCCGAGCGCAGCATCAGGCCGGCCGATTGCAGCAGCGCGGCTTCCGCGGGGTGCGGAAACAGGACATGCAGCGAGGAGGTGCGCTTTGCCAGCGCGAGCGCCGCCTGAATCAGCGCCGCGCGCTCGGCGTCGCTGGTGGCGAGGAGCCGCGCGCCCGATACCGGCGAGAAAGGAATGGCCGCGAGCAGCTTGGGGTAATAGGCGAGGCCGTGGCGCTGATAGGCGTCGGCCCAGGCCCAGTCGAATACGTATTCACCGTACGAGTGCGACTTGACGTAAAGCGGCATCGCCGCCCTTAGCCGGGGCGCGGCCAATGTGCGGCCTGTGCCGCCTGTGCCGTCTACGCCGCCTGCGCCCTGCGCGGTATCCCACAGCGTGATGAATTGCGGCAGCCAGCCGCTGTCGGCCGCGGCGCAGCCGGTCTGATGCAGGGCGTGAAAAAAGGCATGCGACAACAGCGGATGGCCGTCTGCGAGACGGTCCCATTCGGCCGGATCGACTCCGGACAGATCGTCAAGCACGCGTACGCGCAATTCGGGCAAAGGGGCGGTTCCTGGTGAGTACCACAAAGCTGTATGACAGCTTCGCAGTTCATTCCCCCTCACCCCGGCCCTCTCCCCCGATTCCGGGGGAGAGGGAGATAACCCCCTCTCCCGCTTGGGCGGGAGAGGGCTGGGGTGAGGGTAGGGCTGTAACGCACTTAGGTAATGCTCGATATAAGATGATGCAACAAAACGAACGGGTTAAGCCTGCCGCAGAGGCAAGCCAGACGGCGAGTTCGGGGCAATTATTGGTGAAGGGCCGGCTCCCGGCAAGCGGTATAATTCCGCGATGACGACTACGGTCAAAATCGCCGTTGCGCAGATCAACTGCGTGCTCGGCGACCTCTCGGGCAACGCCGCCAAGATTCTGGATTGCGCCACGCGCGCGAAAGCCGCCGGCGCGAACGTGCTGCTCACGCCGGAACTGTCGCTGTGCGGCTATCCGCCGGAAGATCTGCTGTTGCGCGATGGCTTCTTTCGCGACTGCGATGCTGCGCTGGAGTCGCTCGCGGCGGCGCTGCATGGAATCCGGGTCGTCGTCGGCCATCCGCAGCACACGGGCGGCAGGCGTTACAACGCCGCCTCGGTACTGCACGAGGGCCGCGTCGCCGCGACCTATCGCAAGCGCAATCTTCCCAACTACACGGTATTCGACGAGGATCGCTATTTCGAGGCCGGCAGCGAGCCGGTGGTGTTCGAGGTGAACGGCGTCAAGCTGGGGATCAACATCTGCGAAGACCTGTGGGGCGAGCAGGGCCCGGTCGAGGCCGGCGCGAGCACGGCGGGGCGTGGCGCCGAAGCGGGCCGCTCGAGCAAAGCCTGGCGCGCCGAAGCGCCGCGCCTGGCGCGAGCCGCGGGCGCCGCGGTGCTGCTGGTGCTGAACGCTTCCCCCTACCATACCCAGCAGCACGCCTCGCGCATCGCGGTGGCGCGCAATCGCGCCGCCGAGAACGCCTTGGCGATCGTCTACGCAAACCTGGTAGGCGGACAGGACGAACTCGTGTTCGACGGCGCCTCCTTCGCGCTCGACGCGCATGGCGCGATTACGCATCAGCTACCGTTTTTCGAAGAGGCGCTGGGCTACGTGACTGTGGTAGACGGCGTGCCGCAGGCAGGCGAGCGGGCGCCGCACTTGCCCCTGGAGGCGAGCGTGTATCGCGCGCTCTGCCTCGGGGTCAAGGATTACCTCGGCAAGAACGGATTTCCCGGCGCGATCCTGGGATTGTCTGGCGGGATCGATTCGGCGCTGACGCTGGCTATCGCCTGCGACGCTCTGGGCGCCGACAAAGTGCGCGCGGTGATGATGCCCTCGCAGTACACCGCCGATATCAGCTGGATCGATTCGCGCGAAATGGTCAAGCGACTCGGCGTGCGCTACGACGAGATAACGATCAAGCCGGTGTTCGACAGCTTCCTCTCGGCGCTGGCGGTGGAGTTCAAGGGACAGCCGGTCGATGCGACCGAGGAGAACCTGCAGGCGCGTATCCGCGGCACGCTGTTGATGGCGCTGTCGAACAAGTTCGGCTCCATCGTCCTCACCACCGGCAACAAGTCGGAGATGGCGGTGGGATATTCGACCCTGTACGGGGACATGGCGGGCGGATTCGCCGTGATCAAGGACGTGGCCAAAACCCTGGTGTACCGCCTCTGCGACTACCGCAATAGCCTGGGCGAGGTCATTCCGCGGCGCATCATCGAGCGTGCCCCCTCGGCCGAGTTGCGACCCGACCAGACCGACCAGGACAGCCTGCCGCCCTACGCGGTGCTCGATGCCATCGTGTCGGCCTACATGGAGCAGAACCGGAGTCCGGCGGAAATCGTGGCCGATGGCCAGCGCAGGGAGGACGTGGCGCGGGTGGTGGGCCTTATCAAGAGAAACGAATACAAGCGCAGGCAGGCTCCGGTCGGCATACGCATCACCCAGCGCGGATTCGGCAAGGATTGGCGCTATCCGATCACCTCGAGATATCGGGAGAAGCTGGACGGGGGCTGACGGCGCGGACGGCTGTCGCATTCCCATGCGACGGCTTTTTTGTTGATATACTTCCCCGAAGCCGATTGCGGCGATGCCCGCGAGAACGTCCGCGAGTTTTCTGCCATAGAGTCTGCTGCCATAGAGTCCGTTACCAGAGAGTCCGCCATGAAAAAAATCGATGCCGTGGTCAAACCCTTCAAACTCGACGAGGTGCGCGAAGCCCTGTCGGAAATCGGGGTGAGCGGACTCACCGTGACCGAAGTCAAGGGTTTCGGCCGGCAGAAAGGCCATACCGAGCTCTATCGCGGCGCCGAGTATGTGGTGGACTTCCTGCCCAAGGTGAAGATCGAAATCGTCGTGGCCGACAGCGTCGTAGAGCAGGTGATAGAGGCCATCGTCAAGGCCGCGCGCACGGGCAAGATCGGCGACGGCAAGATTTTCGTGACCACGGTCGAACAGGTCGTGCGCATCCGCACCGGCGAAACGGACGAGTCGGCGATCTAGTTCTTCGCGTCCTTTGCCGGCGGCATCCTGAATGCCGTCGTATCCTGGTAGCGATCATTGCGCGCCCTGCGCGCCAACCCTGTTTTCCGCGCGGATGAAAAGCACATCCGCACAGAAAACAGGGTTATGAATAAAATCAAAAACGTTCCGGGTTCGCTTTTCTCAGAGATCCTCGATAGCGCACGGATACGCTTTTCATCCGTGCGCTATCGAGGATCCGCGCGGACGGGCCGCCGTCCGCGCAAGCGTAGGCAACACAGATCGAGTGGTCAGTGAATTCACCGGTGATAACTCACGCTCTTAGCAACACTACCAGCGCGCCGCTACCGCCATCCACCGGCCGCGCCTGGCAATAGGCCAGTACTTCGTCGCGCTGGGTCAGCCAGTGCTTGACCTTGATCTTCAGCACCGGCTCGCGGTTCTTCGATCCCAATCCCTTGCCGTGGATCACGCGCACGCAGCGTATGCCGCGCTTGATGCAATGCGCCAGAAAACCGGCCAGGGCCTCGCGCGCTTCGTGGCGGTCGAGTCCGTGCAGATCGAGTTGGCTCTGAATCACCCAGGTGCCGCTACGCAGTTTGCGCAGCACCTGGCGCGAAAGCCCCGCGCGCAGAAAATTCGGTTCGTCGCCGCTTTCGAGCCAGTCGTCCGCGGTCCATTCGGCCGAAAGGCTTTCCCGCAGCGCTTCCTTCTCGTCGAGCAGCGTCTGCACCGGGTAGGGCGGAGGGGATTCGGCTTTGCGCAGCGCCTTGCCATGGTGCGGCAGGGGCTTCGCATCGGCGACCGCCTGCATGAACAGGCTGCGGTCGTTCTCGGATAGCGGTGCACGTTTGGTCATGATGCGAAAGCATACTGCAAAGCCTGGCGCGGCTCAGTGATGGGACGGCCGGTAATCCGGTCCTATCCCAAGTCGTCCAGGTAGCGCTCGGCATCCAGCGCCGCCATGCAGCCCGAGCCGGCGCTGGTGATCGCCTGGCGGTAAATGTGGTCCTGCACGTCGCCCGCCGCGAATACGCCGGGTACGCTGGTCGCGGTGGCGTTGCCGTCCTGGCCGCCAAGCGTGAGGATGTAGCCGCCCCGCATGTCGAGCTGGCCTTCGAAAATCTGCGTGTTTGGCGAATGGCCGATGGCGATGAACAGGCCGTGCAGCTTGAGCTCTTCGGTGCTGTCGCTCTTGGTACCCTTGATGCGGATTCCAGTGACGCCGGAAGCATCGCCGAGCACTTCGTCGAGCACGCTGTTCCACTTGATGCTGACATTGCCGCTCTTGGTTTTGGCCATGAGTTTGTCGATCATGATCTTCTCGGCGCGGAATTTGTCGCGGCGGTGGATCACGCTGACGTGGCGCGCGATGTTGGCCAGATACAGCGCTTCCTCGACCGCGGTATTGCCGCCGCCGACGACGGCAACATCCTGGTTTTTATAGAAAAAGCCATCGCAAGTGGCGCAGGCCGAGACGCCTTTTCCTATGAATTTCGTTTCCGATTCCATGCCCAGGTAGCGCGCCGAAGCGCCGGTGGCGATGATCAGTGCGTCGCAGGTATAGCTGCCCGAGTCGCCGTGCAGCGTGATCGGCTTTTGCCGCAGTTCGACGGTGTGTATCTGATCGAACACGATCTCGGTATCGAAGCGCTCGGCGTGCTTTTGGAACCGCTGCATCAAATCGGGCCCCTGGACGCCGGCAAAATCTGCGGGCCAGTTGTCGACTTCGGTCGTGGTCATGAGCTGCCCACCGGGGGCGAGTCCGGTTAGCAGCACCGGCTTGAGGTTGGCGCGCGCGGCGTAGACGGCGGCCGTGTAGCCGGCCGGGCCGGAACCCAGAATCAGAAGTCGGGAGTGTTTGATCATGTTGATTTTGTTGAAGTTGGGTATAATCAAGAAGGGTGGACAAATCGGCAGGCCGGCAAAGAAATAGAATTATACCGGTACGTGCTGGTTGTACTCGGGATAAAGCAGCCTGTGGCAGGCGGTGGAGGCTATTCCGGGCGTGTCGAATTTATCGAGAAAGCGGATTGCGCCACGCCGTACAGCGCAGATCCCAGACCGAAAACTGTAGCCAATATAAGGCGCCGGCAGCTTGATGAAATCCTGGGTAACCGCTCTCTTATTAGCGCTGCTCGTTTCTTCGGGCACGCGTGTGGCCCATTCCCAGCCAGCCGCGAAGCCCGCAGCAGTGGCGACGCCTCCCGCAGCCGTACCCGCTGCACCCGCAGCAGAACCGCGTTTTGCGATCGATAAATTTACCGTACGCGGCGCCACGCTGGTCACTGCCGACGGCCTGCAGCTGATTCTTGCGCCTTACATCGGAAAGAGCAAAGACTTTGCCGATGTGCAAAGGGCGCTGGAGGCTTTGGAAAAAGCCTATACCAGCAGGGGCTACAGCGCCGTGCAGGTGATCCTGCCTGAGCAGGATATTTCCGACGGCGAAGTGGAGTTCGACGTGATCGAAGCCAAGATCGGCAAGGTCGTGGTCGAAGGCAACAAGTTCTTCGACGAAGCCAATATCCGCGCCAGCCTGCCGCAGCTGGAGCCGGCGAGGGCGCCGAATATTTTCAAGATCTCGGACAACCTGCGCGTGGCCAACGAGAACCCGGCCAAGCAGACCACGGTGCTGCTGCGCAGCGGCGCCGAAGAAGGCCAGGTCGATGCCGTGGTGCGCGTGTCGGACGAGCGGCCGAACAAGCTCAGCATGACGCTGGACAACACCGGCACGCAACAGACCGGCCTGTTCCGGCTCGGTTTCGGCTACCAGAATTCGAACGTCTGGAATCGCGATCACGTGCTGAACATGCAGTACGTGACCGCGCCGAACGACGACGACCGGACCAACCGTCTCACCCTGTACCCGAGCAAGCACGTGTTCATCTTCGGCGGGCAATACCGCATTCCGCTGTACCGGCAGGGCGATTCGGTGGAATTCTCGGCGGGCTACTCGAACGTCAACTCAGGCCTCGTAGCCAATCTGTTCAACATCAGCGGCAGCGGCACCGTAATGGGCGCGCGGTACAATCAAAATCTGCAAAAGCAGGGCGAATTGGAGCACAAGCTGACCTACGGGCTGGACTGGCGCGCCTATCAAAGCATCGTAAAGCAGGTCGACGTGGGCGGCGCCGGTCTGGTGCCGGATGTCACCGTGCACCCCGTCAGCCTCACCTACGCCGGCACTTACCGCAAGGGCGAGACCGACAGCAATTTCTACTTCTCGCTGAACCAGAACCTCCCCGGCGGCAACGACGGCAGCACCGGCGCGTATCTGGGCGATCCCTACACCATTCCGTCGCGGCCGGCGGCGCGCGCCGGGGCGAACCCGCGCTATTTCATCACGCGCTGGGGCTTCAACCACAACCGCGCATTGCCGCGCGATTGGCAGATGCGCGTCGGCATGAGCGGGCAGTTGACGCGCGACACCCTGATTTCGGGCGAGCAGTTCGGCATCGGCGGTGCGGACTCGGTGCGCGGCTTTCTCGAGCGCGAAATCGTCAACGATACCGGCTATCGCGGCACGACCGAGTTCTACACGCCCGACCTGAGCCGGTTCGTGCCCGTCAGCGGCGGCAGGATGCGCGCGGTGATCTTCTACGACTGGGGTTCGGTGCGGCGCATACGCCCTGCCGTGCTCGAGGCGCACGGGCAGCACATCGGCAGCGCCGGGGTCGGCGTGCGCTTCTCGCGTGGGACCAATCTCAGCATCCGGATGGATGTCGCGACCGTGCTCGACAGCGGCGGTTTGCAGAAGATCGGCGACGTGCGCGCGCACGCCAGCTTCGCCTATATTTTCTAGAGCTTCCGAACCCCGGCGTCGGCGTGTTCCGGAGGTGTGTTTGATTGGCGGTTAATGTAATATAAATCAGACACTTATACTCCATGACAATTTTTTGCTGAAATCCGGAAAATGTGTGAAATTGTTCCTGTTTTATCTTGCCCGGACGCCCTAGTCTAGGCTAATCGGAGAGGGCTGCATCTTATCCGGGGCGATTGTTGCGTGATTTGCAAATAAGGCTTGTGTAACAGATAGATACACATTTTTGCAGGGTTTGAAAATGTTGAGGCGCGGTGAAGGACGGCCTGCTTGGCCTGGTTCACCGGCTCGGTTTGGGTTCGATGCACTGCCGACCTGGCGCGGATAGCTGAATTAGCCTGGCGGGCATGAACGGAAGGAAGTCTATGAAAACAAAACGCGTGCTTACCTCCTTGATCCGGCGCAGAGCGCTTGTCGTAGCGGTCGCCTCCTGCTTCGCCGGACAAGCGCATGCCAATCCGACCAATCCGACCGTGGTCAGCGGCGCGGCGACCTTCGCCACCAGCGGCAAGACCCTGAACGTCACCAACACGCCCGGCGCAGTCATCAACTGGAAGGGCTTCACGGTCAAGGCCGATGAACTCACCCGCTTCATCCAGCAGAACGCGAACAGCGCGGTACTGAACCGCGTCACCAGCCAGGAAGTGTCTTCCATCCTGGGACAACTGCAATCCAACGGCCGCGTCTACCTGATCAACCCCAACGGCATTACCGTCGGCGCGGGTGCGCGCATCGACACCGCGGGCTTTGTCGCCTCCAGCCTCAACCTGAGCGACCGTGACGCGCTTGCCGGGAAATTCAAGCTCGAAGACGTAGGCAACTCGGGCAAGGTCATCAACAACGGCACCATCACCACCACCACCGGCGGCTTCGTCTACCTCGTCGCGCCCAACGTCGAGAACAACGGCGTCATCACCAGCCCCAAGGGCGAAATCATCCTCGCCGCCGGCAAGAGCGTGGAACTGGTCGACTCGCAAAAGCCCGAATTGCGCGTGCTCCTCACCGCGCCCGAGAATACCGCCGTCAACGTCGGCAAGATGATCGCGGAGGCGGGCACCATCAGCATCTTCGCCGGCGCGATCAAGCAGAGCGGTTTGATCTCCGCCAACAGCGCCGTGGTCGGCGAGAACGGCAAGATCATGCTGAAGGCGAAGAAGAACATCACGCTGGAGGCGGGCAGCAGGACCGAGGCGAGCGGACCGCAGGGCGGGTCGATCACGATTCAGTCGGAAGCTGGTGCGGCATCGATCGCCGGTGCGGTAGAGGCGAACGGTACGCAAGGTAAAGGCGGCACCATAGCGATCGGCGCGCCGCTAGGCGTCACCGTCGCGCCTGGCGCGCGCATTAGCGCGAACGGCACCGAAGGCGGCAGCGTGGCGCTCACATCGACGGTTGGCGCCATCAGCGTCGCAGCACCGGTTACCGCCAATGCGTCCGTGGGTCGCGCAGGTGAAGTCGCGCTGAAGGGCAGCGGCGGCGTCGCTCTTCAAATTGACAGCGTACTGCATGCAAGCGGCCCGACAGGCGGCATCGTGACCGTGGAAGCGGATCAGGGAGCCGTTGAAATCGGCGGAACGATCGATGTCACGGGGAACGAAGGGGCCGGCGGGCAAATTCAGATTGCCGCACGTTCCGATATCACAGTGGACATCGCCAGCCGGATTCTCGCCAGCGGTCGCATTGGTGGAGAAGTGCGGATTGAATCGGGCGAGGGTACGTTGCTTACGTCCGGATTAATCGATGGGCAGGGCAGGGACGGCAACGGTGGGCGAGTTTTGCTGCTTGCGCCGCGCGTTGGCTTGATACGTGAGGCGGTGGTGAATGTTTCCGGGCGAACAGGCGGTGGAATTGCGCTTGTCGGTGGTGACTACCAGGGCAAGAACACGGACGTCCAGAACGCGCAACAAACTTATGTTAGTCCCGGTACGCGCATCGTTGCTGACGCGTTTGATAGTGGGGACGGCGGCAAGGTGATCGTATGGGCCGACGGTACGACTCGTAGCTATGGCAGCATCACTGCGCGCGGCGGGGCGCAATCGGGAGATGGCGGTTTCATTGAAACTTCGGGCAAGCGTCATCTTGATGTTGGAATCCCAGCCGACGCGAGTGCGCCAAAAGGCAAAGCCGGTCGGTGGCTTCTCGATCCGGCAAACGTCGAGATTATCGTTGATGATCCCGTAGTCCTCGGCAACACGAACGCGGACACGCTTCTTGGTACACCTGCCGCCGGCACCAATACCTATTCGCCATTCGAGGCAGTGATTACCGCAGACTCATCCAAAGTTAGCAATGGCGTTATCAATGCATCGCTGAACGGTGGGACCAATGTCGTGATCGACACGGGGAGTGCCGGCAACGCTGAAGCAGGGAACATTACCGTCACAGGCGCAATTTCCAAGACAGGCGGCGCAGATGCGACGCTTACCCTCAATGCTGACGGTACCATTACCGTTAGCAACACAATTGGCTCAAGTGCAGGTCGGCTTGGCGTTAACCTGTTAGCCGGGGGCACCGTTTCCGTCGGTAGTGCGATCACTACGAATGGCGGGGATTTCAAGAGCACAGGCACCACCTTTACCAATGCCGGCGGTACCATTGCTACGACAGGTGGCAAGGTAGAAATTCTTCATTCCTCCACCGTTGCCATCAACAGCGCCATCACGACGCTCGGCGGGAGTTTTACTAGCACAGGCACCACGTTCACGAATGCTGCCACCACTGGCAATATTTCCACCTCAGGCGGCGCAGCGACCATTGATCATAGCGGCGTTGTCACGATCAACGGTAACTTAAGTTCTTCGGATGGCAATATTTCCATCACGGGGTCTAATCTCACTGTGTCTGTGGGAGCGATAGTAAGCGGCGGGTCGGGGAATGTGACGCTGAAGCCCAAAACAGCCACTACTATTGGCGTTGGGACTGGTGCAGGGCTTTTCTCTATTGATAGTACCGAACTTTCTCAAATTGTTTCGACTGGCACCATCACGATCGGCGATAGAACGCTTGCCAGCGACATAATAGTGGGAGGCGTTAGCGCCGGCACGAAGAATTTGCGACTGGCTACCGCTGGCACCATAAATGACGATGGCTCAACTGCAGTGACCCTTACAACGGGAACGCTCACGCTTGATGCTGCATCAACTATTGGTAATACGACTGCGTTCGACGTCGACATATCAAAGCTTTCAGTAAAGACCGAAGCCAGCTTCAGCATTACCAACGCGAACACGTTGACAGATCTAAGCGTGGTTACAAATGGAGCGGCAGCTACGCAGAGCCTGGTATCGACGGGCTTGACTTATACGGTAGGTGAAGCTGGCGGTAACACCACGATTAGCGAGGTAACGAGTGCCGGCGCGCTTAATTTCTCATACCAAAATACGGTAGGTAATATTGCGGTCACAACGAATGGCATTGCTACCAGCGGTTCGGGCAATGTGACGCTGAACGCGGCGGGCTTGTTGAGCACGGATGCGGTGGTGAGCTCGACCAGTGGCAACCTGAGTCTGACCGGGGGCACTGGGGTGACGCACACGGCCAACGGTGATCTCAGCACGGGCAGCGGCGGCACGATTGGTGTGACGGCCACCACGGGCGATGTGACGATGGCCGATGGCACGGTGTACACGGCCGGCAGCGGCCAGGTGGATGTGCTGGCGGCGACCAACGTGGTGCTGGGTCAGATCACGACGACCTCGAGCGCGATCAACGTGACGGCGACCGCTGGGTCGATCAGCGACAACACGGCGGCTGAGACGGCCAACCTGAGCACGAGCGGCACGGGGACGCTGGTGGCGGCGACCGGCATTGGCGGGTCTGGTGCGGGCGCGGACATCAACAGCACCCTTGGCACGCTGGTGGCGACCAACAACACGAGCGGGGACATCGTGGTGTTGGAGACGAGCGGTCTGATCATCGGTGGCACGGGGGTGAGGACGATCGCGGGCAACGGCAACATTGACGTTCGCACCACGGCGGGTGCGCTGGATGTGAACAGCGTGGTGACGGCGCACGGTTCGGGCAACGTGACGCTGAACGCGGCGGGCTTGTTGAGCACGGATGCGGTGGTGAGCTCGACCA